>DATMSM010000096.1:0-17042 GCA_035565355.1 Rhodocyclaceae bacterium | reverse complement strand
TATCAAAATTGGTGCATGGATAATGCTGTAAATCAATTCGATAGACTAAAAATGTTCCATTCAGGCGGAATCGTTTATTAATGAATGTATTCAATAACATTGATTTATAAGAGATAAATGTTTTATCCCATATAACTAGAGCAGTTTTTGTTTAAATCATGAACGCATGGCATTAATCTGCCAGTTTGATGAGTCTGTCCCCGTGTGTCAGGGTCGTGATTAATTTGAAATTTAGTTGTGAAAATGGATCGTTTATTGGAATGAGCAACGCTTGAGGTGGTTTTCTGAAGAAATCGTCAAGCAAAGGACGGTATTCGCTTGCTTGCTCAGGGCTGGGCAATGGTGGGTGGCGAGTTGAACTGCGAAGTGAGTAGTTTTGTGAGGTAACCCATGGGAACCGGGAAACTTGTAATCAAACTGTCACGCTTCCGCCATAAACTGCCACCATCAACACAGGTCGACACATAGGGAGAGCCGGATGGCTGCCAATATTCTGCTGGTTGAAGACGAACCAGCGATCCAGACGCTGATTGCCACCAATCTGCAACGCGCCGGACATACCGTGCTGGCCTCCAGCGATGCCGAGCATGCCCAGCGGCTGGTGCATGAGGCGCTACCCGACCTGATCCTGCTCGACTGGATGCTGCCCGGCATGTCCGGCGTGGATTTTGCCCGTCGCCTACGCGCCGACGAGCGCACCCGTGAAGTGCCCATCATCATGCTGACGGCGCGCACCGAAGAGCGCGACAAGGTACTGGGTCTTGAGACCGGCGCCGATGACTACATCACCAAGCCCTTCTCGCCGCGCGAGCTGGTGGCCCGCATCAAGGCCGTGCTGCGCCGCCGTGCGCCGCAGGCAACCGAGGACGTGGTCGAGATCGGCAAGTTGCGTCTCGACCCGGTCACCCACCGCGTTGCCGCGGCCGGCGAGACCATCAATCTGGGGCCGACGGAATTCCGTTTGCTGCACTACTTCATGACCCACCCGGAACGGGTACACTCACGCACGCAGCTGCTCGATGGCGTCTGGGGCGACCATGTCTTCGTCGAGGAGCGTACCGTCGATGTGCATGTACGCCGCCTGCGCAGCGCCCTCGAACCTTCGGGCACCGACAGCCTGATTCAAACCGTGCGCGGTGCCGGATACCGTCTTTCCGCCAGCCAGTAAAACCTTAAGTGCAACCGCCGCGTTCCATCCTGCTGCGAGCCGTGCTCGTGGCGCTGCTTATCGGGCTCGTCGTGGTGCCCTTGGGCCTGCTCTTCAATTTCACGCTGGGCCTGGGTGCGGCGCTATTGCTGTTGTTCGGCATTTGGTGTGCACATCTTGTCCAGCTATCACGCCTGCTCAACTGGGCGCGTCAGCCCCTGGGTGCGGCGGTGCCGGACGGCTACGGCCTTTGGGAAGATGTCTTCGCTGCGCTCTATCAGCGTTCGCGCGAGCAGCGCGAACAGCGTCAGGCCCTCTCCGAAACGCTGGAGCGCTTCCGTAAGGTGGCGCAGACCCTGCCCGACGGCGTGGTCATCCTCGCCGAGGATCTCACCATCGAATGGCTGAACACCAATGCCGAAGCACACATGGGTTTGTCGGCGCAACGTGATACCGGTTACCCCATCACCAACCTGTTCCGCGACGAATCCTTTGTTGATTACCTGAAGGCGCGCCAGTTCGGCACCGCACTTGAACTGCGCCCTCTGCGCCAGTCCGGGCGCGTCCTCAATCTGCAACTCGTGCCCTTCGGCGAGAGTCAGGCCATGCTGCTGACGCGCGACGTGAGTCAGCGTGAAAAGCTGGAAACCATGCGCCGCGATTTCGTTGCCAATGTTTCGCACGAGTTGAAGACGCCGCTGACGGTGGTCGCCGGTTTCATAGAGACGCTGGCGGATGGCATTGACGACATTCCCAAGCAGGACGCCAAGCATTATCTTGACCTTGCCGCCGAGCAGGCCGGGCGCATGCAGCGCTTGATCGAGGATCTGCTGATTCTCTCCTCGCTGGAGGCTGGCTCACCGCCGCCGCATGAGGAGGAGGTTATGGTCGATGCGCTGCTGGCGGAGGTGCGCGGCGAAATCACCTCGTTGTCGGGCGGACGCCATGAAATCCGTGTGGACAGCGATGGCCCGCCCCTGTTGCGCGGCAGCACCAAGGAGTTGCGCAGCGCCTTCGGCAATCTTGCCGGCAATGCGGTGCGCTATACGCCCGAGGGCGGTCACATCCAGTTGCGCTGGAAGCGCCAGGACGATGGTGGGGCCGAGTTCTCCGTCACCGACGACGGTCCGGGTATCGCCGCTGAGCATTTGTCGCGCCTGTCCGAGCGTTTCTATCGCGTTGATCGCGGGCGTTCGCGTGATACCGGCGGTACCGGCCTCGGCCTGGCCATCGTCAAGCACGCACTTGAGCGCCATCAGGCCCAGCTCGAGATCGTCAGTGAGCCCGGCCAGGGCAGCACCTTCCGCGCGCGCTTTCCCGCACATCGCGTAAGTGCAGCCTGATTCATCCGTTTGCCTGTTTTAGCCTTTCCCCAGATTGGGGTGCGGGCACCGGCCGGCGCCGCGACATGGTGCATGACGGGCTATTTGCGCAGTCAAAACCCGGTCCCGGCCATGGCATGACAAGTGCTAGAAGCGAAACTTCTTCATTCGTTTCCCGCCGGCATGACCCAGCTCATACTCAAATACGAAGGCCAGTATTCTCCCGACGCCATCTGGAGTCAGTACGGCGGCAAGCACCTTGGCGGCAGCCTCTGGCAATTCGCGATATCCGATGAGGAACTCGATGGCCTGCTCGACAATGTCGTGCGCAATACCGATACGCAGACGCTGAATACCACGCTGGCCCTGCTGCTCAAGGACGATCATAGCCACAGCACACTGGCGGCGCTGGAGAGCGCGATGCCGGTACAGGCCATGTACGCACGACAGCGTTATTCCTGGCTGCTGGGCGGCCTTGAGCCGCGCATCGAGATGCACCTGCAGCCCATCGTGGACATGCAGGCCGGTGGCCAGGTCTTCGCCTACGAGGCGCTGTGCCGCCTGCGCGAGCCGGCCGGGGCGCTGCTGCCCGGTGGGGATGCCTTCACCCTCGCGCGCCAGCTGCGCCGCCAGGATGATATGGATCTGGCCTGTCAGCATCTGGCGTTGAAGCGTAAGGCCGGCGAGATTCCGGACGGCACGCCGCTGTTCATGAACGTCATGCCGACCACGCTGCTGCACGAAGGCTGGACCGGGCAATGCCTAGCCTGGTTGCAGGAGCTCGGCATAGATCCGCGCGACGTGGTGATTGAGGTGGTCGAGAGCGAGCTCGTCGACGCCTCGATACTGGCCGAGCGTTGCGAGGCGCTGCGTGCCGCCGGCATGCGCATTGCGCTCGATGACATGGGGGCGGGCTTCAATGGGCTGACCACGCTGGCCATGGTACGTGCCGAGTTCATCAAGATCGACCGTACCCTGGTGCACGAGGCGCAGGGCAGCCGTGTGCGCGCCGTGCTGCTGGAGGCCATCGTCTCGATGGCTGAACGGCTGGGCGCCACCGTCATCGCAGAAGGCTTGGAGCGGGCCGAGGACGTGGGTTTCTGCCAAAGCATGGGCATCCGTCTGGGCCAGGGCTATTTCTTCGCACCTCCCAAGGCCGAGCTGCATCAGCAACCAGCCGACCTGCCCGTTCTCGACGATGCTTGGCGCGCGCGTCCGCAGGACAGATTCCGCCTCACCGATGTGGTTGAACCGGGCAATACCGTGGAGCTGCATTCCAGCATCGAGACCGCGCGCGAACAGTTTGTGCAGAATCCCGCCCTGCCCTGGATCGTGGTCCTCGACAACAGCCAGCCGGTCGGCATGCTGCCGCGCGGCAAGGCCCTGTCGCGTGGTACGCGGCAGATCGGCATGGCCTGCGAACCGCTGCGGCGTGTTCTGCCCAACAACACCACGTTGTCGGCGCTGGCGCGTTCGCTGTATGTGAGCCGCGAAGGCATGGAGCCCTGGGTGGTGGTTGGCGCCGACGGCACCTATCTCGGTTCGGTGCAGCCGATGTCGCTGGTGGCGCAGATACTCACGCATCGCGAGCATGGCGCCAATCTGCATCCGTTGTCACAGTTGCAGACCGGGCCCAGTCTGCGCCAGACGATCGAGGCGCGCCTTTCGGGGCCGCGCCGCATGGCCCTGATCTACATTGACCTCGACCACTTCAAATCCTTCAACGACCGCTACGGCTTCATTCGCGGCGACGCGATGATACGCACGCTGGCCGAGATCCTGCGCCGTATCTTCGTCGGCAGGCCCAACCAGCTGCTCGGCCACATCGGCGGCGATGATTTCATCCTCATCATGGAGGACCCGGACGGCGACACCACGCTGGTCAAGCGCCAGCTCGAAGCCGTGATCGTGCAGTTCCATGCGCTGGCCTCGCATCTTTATGACCCGGAGGATCTCGATCGCGGTTTCTTCGTGACCGAGGATGGCAAGGAGCACCCGATTGCCGGCGTTTCGGTGGCGGTGGTTAACGGCAGTACCGGCGCACTACCCAACAGCATTGCCGCGGCCGAGCGTGCCGCCTATCTGAAGAAGCTGGGCAAGGCGGAATGGGGCAGCGTCATCGTGATCGAGGACGCGCCGCACCAGATCCATCCGGTGCGCACCTTCGGCGACATGGCCTTGTGGCGCGACAATGCCTTCGCGGCGCTGGCGACGCTGATGAACCTGCCGCGCAGCCGCGATCCGCATTGCCTGGATGCGGCTTTCAAGGCCTTTCCCTTCTTCGAGATGGTGTTTGAACTCGATGCACGCGGCGCGCAACGCTTCCCGAACTGGATCAATCCCTCGATGTACGGGCGCATCCGTGCCGGTGGCGTGGGCATAGACCGCAGCAGCCAGGACTACTTCGCGCGCGTCGAGCAGGGCGGACAGCAGTTCGTATCCACGATCTACCTGTCGTCGGCGTCGGAGGACTTCTGCCTGACGCTTGCGCAGCCATTGTTTGCCGAGAGCGGTGAATTCAGCGGCGTGCTTGTTGCTGACCTCAACCTCTCGTCCATGGCGGCCTTGCTCGACCGCCCGGCCGCCGAACCCGAGGTGCGCGGCGTCGCCGTGACGGCCTGAGCTTGCGCTCAGGTCACTTCAGTGAAAGTGACGCGGTCGAAGTCGCGGCCGCGCTCCAGCGGCTGGCCCAGGCGGATATTGCGCACCTTGTCGTCGTGCAGCTCAAGGATGCGGCCGACGTCAAACCAGCCACTCGGGAGGATCAGGCTGGAGCCTTCCTTGAGCGAGGCAACGGCAGGCAGCAGCAGCGCACGCTCGTAGCTCATGGCCTTGGCCCCGCCCTGACGGCCGCCGACGGCCAGGGATTCCGCCTTGCCCGGAATCATCTGCACACCCATTTCGAGATGACCGTTGCTATTGACGACGGTCCAACGCACGCCGGCCAGCATGGGCTTGGCGACGCCGCTCACTTGTAGCGCCAGTAGCATGCCGACCGCGATGCGGCCCTTGCCGGCGGTGCGCAGCAGGCGCATGCCGCTGGCACTTTCATCTACCACCTTCCACTCCTCGGCTTCGCCGGCTGCGTCGTTCTGCAGCTTGCGTGTTTCCACCGGGCGTCCCAGCGTGGCCATTTGTTCGCGCTCGCGGCGCAGCTTGTCCATGTCGGCCACGCCCGGCAGCTGGAAGGATTTGCCTTCGAGGAAAATGCGGTGGGCACTCTCGGTGCCGCAATGGACCACGCAGTTGCCGTTGCCCGGCCGCCGCTCATGCTTGCGCGGCATGATGTCCTTGCACCAGCGCCCATAGACGCGGGCCAGCAGTTGCTCCGTGGCCGGCTGGGTGCAGTCGTCGCCGAGCTGCAGGCTGGCCGGGTTTTCGCCCTTGGATAGGCCGAGCAGGCGCTTCTTGAGGCTGCGGCGTAGGCCGCTGGTATCGAGGATGCGGACCTTGTCTCCGCGCAAGGGCTTGTGCGTGGCAGGTGCCGCGATGTCGAGCGCGACGTAGTAGGGCGCCGCCGGCCCGTTCTTATCCTCGGTGCTGAGGTGCAGGCTGACCTTGCTGCTCCAGCGGCGCGCCCAGCGCACCACCCAGGCCATCTGACGCTGCCCGAGTTCATACGGGCTGGCACTGTGGAGCAGGAAGGCCTCGGCGTAGGTTGATTCAATGCTGACCGGCGAATCCGGATTGCGCAGCTTGTCCTTGACCTGTTCGATGGCGACCCCCAGCTCCTCGGCGACTTCGATGCACTGGTGCAGGTGCTGCCAATGTTCGGCAGGCGGTACGCTGCTGCTGCGATAGATGTCGGTTTGCATGTCCACCAGCGTGGACAGGATGCGCTCGATGATCTGTGCCGCCTTGTTGCGCACGGCGTGCTCGCCGGCAAGCAAGGATTCCAGGCAGCGAATATAGCCGTCGGCGAAGGCGCGCCAGGTGGCTTGCGAGGAGTCGAAGGCGGCCTGCTCCGGCAACGCCAGCGGAATCGGGCGGCGTGCAAAACGTGCCTGGCATTCCTCCTGGGTACGGTAGAGCTGATCGCGCAGGGCTTCAAGGATGGCCAAGCGTTCTGCCGCCGGCATCGGTGTGCGGTTGAGCAGGCCCAACTGGCGCTGTAGTTGCGACTGCATCTGCACGGTGCTGGCCAGGGGCTGGGCTGCCAGCCAGCTGCGGCATTCCTCTGCCGTCATGAAGGCGGGATTGACGTTGGGCAAGGAGGCTGTGGCGGGAGTGCTTGCAGTGATCATCGTGTTCGCCTTGAGAGATGCAGGTGGTTCAGTGGGCCTTCTTGAGCGCGGCCAGCAGCGCGGTGCGCAGTGCAGTCTTGTCCGGGAGTTCGCGCGGCGCGCCCGGGCGCAGCGCGGGTGCCCAGATCGGTCGCGGGAAGCGGCTGTCGTCGCGCCAGCGCGGAATGATGTGCCAGTGCAGATGCGGCACTACATTACCCAGGCTGGCGAGATTGATCTTGTCGGGGGCGAGGGTTGCGCGCAGGGCGCGCTCCGTTGCCAGCACCACCTGCATCAGGCGGGCGGCCTGGGCCGGATCCAGATCGCTCATCTCGGCCACATGTGCCTTCCAGACGACGCGGCAGAAGCCCGCATAAAGGCCGGCCTCCTCGCCTTCGACCAGGATGACGCGACATTCCTCGTTGGCCCAGAGCAGGTCGCCGCCCGGACTTGCGCACAATTCACAATGCTGCATGGATTCTTTTATTAGTTTATTTGGCTTAGTTTGCAAGGATTATATTGATTTGCGGCCGGGGTGGAACAGCTTGCGGACTTCCTGCGCTAGGCTTGTCGCCTTTATGGCACGAACAGCGTGAAAGCGGACATGGCAAGACGCATAGGCATCGATCTGGGGGGCAGCAAAACTGAAATCATAGCGCTGGATGAACACGGCGCCACGCTATCGCGCCGTCGTGTTGCTACCCCGCAGGGGGATTATGCAGCCACCGTGGCCACCATCGTCGCCCTGGTCGAGGCCGTCGAAACGGAGCTCGGGCAGGCATGCAGCGTTGGCGTCGGCATTCCGGGCGCCGAGTCGCGCCTGAGCGGGCTGATCAAGAACGCCAATTCCACCTGGCTGATCGGCCGCCCCCTGCGTGCCGATCTCGAAGGCGTACTCAAGCGCGAGATCCGTCTCGCCAACGATGCCAACTGCTTTGCGCTGTCCGAGGCCAGCGACGGGGCTGCCGCCGGTGCTGACGTGGTGTTCGGCGTGATCCTGGGGACGGGGGTGGGCGGCGGCATTGTCGTCAATGGCCAGGTGTTGCAGGGCGCCAACGCGATTGCCGGCGAGTGGGGGCATAACTTTCTTCCCGTCTCCCTTGTTGGAGAGGGGGGTGACTTGAACAAGGCGCCGCGCTGCTACTGCGGGCGGCGCGGCTGCGTCGAGACCTATCTGTCCGGCCCCGGCATGGCCGCCGCGCATGCACACATAAGCGGACAGATGCTGGACGCCCGCAGCATTGCCGAGCGTGCGGCGGCCGGCGACGCGCAATGCGCCGCCACCCTGCAGCGTTACGAGGCACGCCTCGCCTTTGCGCTGGCACACGTCATCAATGTGCTCGACCCGGATGTGATCGTGCTCGGCGGTGGCCTGTCCAATCTGGCGCGGCTCTATGCCAACGTTCCGGCGCAATGGGGTGCGCATGTGTTTTCCGATGAGGTGCGAACGCGCCTGCTGTGCAACACTCACGGCGATTCGTCCGGTGTACGCGGCGCGGCCTGGCTGTGGCCTGCGCGCTGAAGCCGGCGCTTACTAGAGTTGTACCTTGCAATGAATGCGCCGCGCGCGGCCACAAAGTTCGCCAAATGCAGGGAGTGGATGCGCTAGTATCTGCACGTCATTTTCTGCCGGAGCCTGCCATGTCCTTCCCGCAACGTCGTGTTCTCGCCGGCATGATCTGTGCCGCGCTCCCTCTGCTCAGCGCCGCGCAATCCCGCCCGCCACTCGCGACCTATTGGATGAGCGCCGAAACCACGGCTGGCATGGCCATGAGCGGTGGCGCGCCCAGCATGGGCGATATGGCCAGCCTGATGCTCGGCGGCGGCATGAACAGCAACAGCAAGCGTCTACTCTTGCAACTGGGCTCGCAGCAAGCGGCCAGTGGCGAAGCGGCGGCCGAACATCTGATTCCCGCCAGCATGAATATGGGCAGCAGCCTGCCCCTCAACACGCCGCAGAAAACCCAGACACGCCGCGAAGAAGAACATCCGGGCCAGGACAACTACGAAAAGCCCAAGGGCCGCCTGCTGCTGTACTGGGGCTGCGGTGCCCAGGCCGGCGCCGGCCAGCCCTATGTCATCGACTTCGCCAAGGTCGCTGCCGGCAAACAGTGGCCGGCGGGTTTGTTCACGCGTCGCGTCAGCCTGCAGAACGGGCCGAGCGAGGGACGTTCGAAAACCTATGGCGACTGGCCCAACGCCAAGGACAGCACGCGCGTGCCCAACGACGCTTCCCTGCGCGGCGAGCACACCATCAAGGGCAACTACTCGCCCGAGATCAAGTTCAGCCTCGACAATCTGGATTACCTCGCACCGCTTGAAATCTCCATGAGCAAGCAGGCGACGGGCGCCATGGATCTGCGCTGGAAGAGTGTCGCCAATGCCACCGGCTACTTCGCCAATGTCATGGGCGCGGACAGCGGCGGTAACGATATGGTGTGGTGGGTGTCGGCCAACAGCAAGGAGTTCGGCGAGGTGTTGTTCAGCTACATTCCGCCGGGCGAAGTGGCGAAGCTGGTCAAGGACAAGGTGGTGCTGCCGCCGTCGGCCACCGAGTGCAGCGTACCCAAGGAAGTCATGGCGGCGGCGCCCAACGCCATGCTGCGCATGATCGCCTACGGCGAAGAGGCCAACTTCGCCCATCCTCCGCGTCCCAAGGACCCCAAGGCGCCGTGGAACCCGGAATGGACGGCCAAGGTGCGCGTCAAGTCGACCGCTTTCCAGCCCATCATGGAAGGACAGAGCGCAGGCCGTGACAGCGGCGGCGATGTCGGCGGTGCGGTCGGCAACGCGATCAAGGGCCTGTTTGGTTTCTGAGCCGAGTTTTTGCCGGCGCGGCACGCCGCGCCGGTCTTATTGCGCCACGACGCTGATGCTGATGTCGTGCAAGCCGTCGATATGGGCAAACATGACATCGCCCGGCAGCACCGGGCCGACGTTTTCCGGTGTGCCTGCGTAGATCAGATCGCCCGGATGCAATTCGTCGTAGGTCGAGAGATGAGCGATCTGTTCGGCCACCGACCAGATCATCATGGACAGGTCGCTGCTCTGTTTGATGACGCCATTGACGCTTAGCCTGATGGCACCTTGGTTCAGATGGCCCACAGCCGTCACCAGATGCAGTGGACCGATGATGGCGGCGTGGTCGAAGGCCTTGCCTATCTCCCAGGGCTTCCTCTGTTCCTTCATCAAGCCCTGCAGATCGCGGCGCGTCATATCCAGACCGACGGCGTAGCCGGCCACATGGTCAAGCGCATCCGCCACGGCGATGTTGCGGCCGCCCCTGCCGATGGCGACGACCAGCTCCACCTCGTAGTGATAGTTTCGGGTCTGCGGCGGATAGGGATGATCGACGGTGACGCCGGGCGGTGCGAGCTGAATGGCGTCGGCCGGCTTCTGGAAGAAGAAGGGCGCTTCGCGATCCGGATCCGAACCCATTTCGCGCGCATGCGCGGCATAGTTGCGGCCGACGCAATAGATGCGGCGCACCGGGAAGCACAGCGCGGTGCCGGCGACGGGCACGGTAATCTGCGGCAGGTCGAACATGGCTTGCGGCATGCTTAGAACTCCAGCGGGTCTACATCGAGATGCCAGCGTAATTCACGGCTGGCTTTCAGTGCGTAGAGCGCTTCCATCCATTGCGTCAGGAAGCCCTGCAAGGCGGGTCGGCTGGCCGATTCCACCAGCAGCTGTGCGCGTTCAAGATTCATCAGCTTGAACATGCGCATGGGCACGGGATCGTAGAGGAAGACATGCTCGGCGAAAGCGCTGTTGTCATCGAGCAATTGCTGCGCCGCCGCCCGGCCACGCGCCAGGAATTCCAGCGCCTGGTCTATGTTGGGTGCTTCGGCGCGCAGCAGCGCCTGGAAGGTATAGGGCGGGAAGCCGGCCTGCTCGCGCTCTTCAAGCTGGGTGGCGGCGAAGCGTTCGAAGTCGTGCTCGATCAACGCCTGATACAGCGGATGGTCGGGGTATTCGGTCTGGATCAGCACCTCGCCCGGCAGCTCGGCGCGGCCGCTGCGGCCGCCGACCTGCATGAGCTGGGCGAACAGGCGCTCCGGCGCGCGGAAGTCGGCGGCGAACAGCGCCGCGTCGGCACCGATGGCGCCGACCAGGGTGAGCTTGGGGAAGTCGTGACCCTTGGCCAGCATCTGCGTGCCGATCAGGACATCGACCTCGTTGGCGTGCACGGCCTCGAGCAGCGCGCGCCACTTGGTCGGCGAGTTGGCCGAGTCGCGATCCACGCGTAGCACGCGTGCTTGCGGGAAGCGTTGCGCCAGACTCTCTTCCAGCCTTTGCGTGCCGCGGCCGAAGGGGTGAATATCCTGGTTGCCGCAGCCGGGGCAGGCCGAGGGGATATGGCTTTCGCAACCGCAGTGGTGGCAGCGCAGGCGCCGGTCGGCCAGATGCACCACCATGTTGGCGGCGCAGCGTGTGCAGGTGGAAACCCAGCCGCATGAGGGGCAGGCCAGCACCGGGGCGTAGCCGCGACGGTTGAGAAAGATCAGGCTCTGTTCGCCGCGCGCCAGGCGGTATTCGATGGCGGCGAGCATGGCGGCGGACAAGCCATCTTGCAGCTTCTCGCGGCGCGTATCTATGCAGCGCACGCGCGGCGGTGCTTCGGCGACGGCGCGATTGGTCAGCTGGAGCAGCGTATAGCGGCCGCTCTGCGCGTGATACCAGGTCTCCAGCGACGGCGTGGCCGAGCCCAGCACGATGGGCACGTCGAGCTGCTTGGCGCGCAGCACCGCCATGTCGCGAGCCGAATAGCGCAGGCCTTCCTGCTGCTTGAAGGAGGCGTCGTGCTCTTCGTCCACCACGATCAGGCCGAGGCGCGGCAGCGGCGTGAACACCGACAGGCGCGTGCCCATGACGATGTCGGCGCGGCCTTCAAGCGCATCGAGAAAGCCGCGCGCGCGCGCCGCGTCGGCCAGACCGCTGTGTGCGGAAACGATCTTTGCATTCGGGAAGCGTGCTGCGACACGGCCTTCGAGTTGCGGCGTGAGCGCGATTTCCGGCACCAGCATCAGCGCCTGCTGGCCGCGTGCGAGCACGGCCTCGATGGCGTGCAGATACACCTCGGTCTTGCCGCTGCCGGTGATGCCGTGCAGAAGGAAGGGCTGGAATTTGCCTGCGGCGGCATCGACGGCGGCATACGCGGCCTGCTGCTCCGCATGCAGGGTCGGACGTTGCACTGCGGCTTCCTGCGCGGCCGCGGCCTTGTCCTTGAGCTTGCGCGGCAGTTTGCCCTTGCGCAACATGGGCGGTAGGGCCAGCGTCAGGACTTCGCCGAGCGGATGTTGGTAGTAGCGCGCACAGAACTCGCACAGGGCCAGCCAGTCCGGTGGCAGGCGCGGCATGTCGCGCAGCACGGCCTGTGCGTGCTTCAGCTTGTCGGCGGGCTGCTCGCTTTCGGCCAGTACCGCGACGATGACGCCAACCTTCTCGCTGCGCCCGAACGGCACGCTGATGCGATAACCGACATCGTCGGCGAGCGCATCGGCGCAGCAATAATCAAACAGCCGCGGCAGGGGTAAATCGAGCGCGACACGAACGATGGTGAGGGGGCTCATGGGCTTGGCGTCTGTTTCTAGATTGCGCTTTGCATTCACGCCCTAGCTTCTTGTTCGTAAAGAGGTTTTAAGCTACCCACAGAATCTGTGGATAACTTTGTGGGAAACCTATGCGCGTTTGCGCTAAGTGACCGGCCTGTTTGAGGATTTGTTACGTTGTATAACAATTGTGCAAAGAAAAAACCTTTTTTTATCAATGATATAAGCTTATATCATTGATCTGCCTTGTATTCTTGGGCAGGGCGAAGGGGATTTCCGGTTTCTGTGCATAAGTCAAGCCCCGAGGCCCATTTTGGGGCTGCCGCAAGGCTACATTTTTCGCATTTCCACATCTGAACGGAAAACGCTTTCAGATCTGTATCAGATTGCCCCGATTCGGGGCATCCGCATGCTCAGACCCGGAAATTGTGCACCGTTTCCACCAGAGCGGTGACGTGCTCCGGTGGCGTGAATTGTGAAATCCCGTGGCCGAGATTGAATACATGCCCCGTCATGGGGCTGCCCGCTGGTGCGTCCGTGGGTGCACCTGCGGCATAGTCTTCCAGCACGCGCGTGGCTTCCGCCGCGACGGCTTCCGGGCCGCCGAATAGGGAGATCGGGTCAAGGTTGCCCTGCAGCGCCACCTTGGCACCGACGCGACGGCGCGCATCGCCGAGGCTGGTGGTCCAGTCCAGGCCCAGCGCGTCGCAGCCGCTATCCGCCATGGCTTCCAGCCACTGACCGCCGCCCTTGGTGAAGACGATGCAGGGAATGCGTTCGCCGTCCCAGGTCTTGTGCAGGCCGTCGATGATCTGCTTGATATAGGCCAGCGAGAATTCGCGGAAAGCGCGATGCGACAGTGAACCGCCCCAGGTGTCGAAGATCTGCACAGCCTGAGCGCCGGCTTCGATCTGTGCATTGAGGTAAGCGGTTACTGCCTGTGCGTTGATCTCCAGGATGCGGTGCAGCAGATCCGGACGGGAGTAGAGCATGGTCTTGATGGTGCGATGGTCGCTGGAGCTGCCGCCCTCGACCATGTAGCAGGCCAGGGTGAAGGGGCTGCCGGAAAAGCCGATCAGGGGCACCGAATTATCAAGCGCGCGGCGGATTTCGGCCACTGCATCCATGACATAGCGCAGGTGGTCGTAGGGATCGGGCACCGCGAGATCGCGGATGGCCCATTCCTCGCGCAGGGGGCGTTCGAACTTGGGGCCTTCGCCGTCGGCGAAGTACAGGCCCAGGCCCATGGCATCCGGAATCGTCAGGATGTCGGAAAAAAGAATCGCGGCATCGAGCTTGTAGCGCGCCAGCGGTTGCAAGGTGACTTCGCAGGCCAGTGCCGGCGACTTGCAGAGATTGAGAAAGTTGCCGGCACGGCGGCGCGTCTCGTTGTACTCCGGCAGATAGCGGCCGGCCTGGCGCATCAGCCAGACGGGGGTGTGATCAACAGGTTCGCGCAGCAGTGCGCGCAGGAAGTTGTCGTTGCGAGGACGTGCCATGAATTAAATTCCCTCCGGCCCCTTTGCGGCGATCCCACAGGATTCGTGCACGGGATGTCAGATGTTTGCCATGCGTGACATGGCGCAAAATCAAGATGACCCCCGATTCTACGCGGAAGCCCGTTGGCTCAGTTGTTCTGGCTCAACAAGCCCTTTTGTTCGAGGTACTGATAGATGGTCTCGACACGCAGCAGGCTGTCGTCCAGTTCCATCAGTTTTTGCTTGGCGAGCAGGGAAATCGGCAGCAGCTCGGCGTAGCGATTGCCGAGCCAGACTGCATCGTCGAGCGGATGCGGCGGCGGTACGGCGTCACCGGCATCGGCCAGGATCACGCGCATCAGGGGTTGCAGACGGGCCAGCTTGTCCGGCAGGTGTAGCGGCGCCTCATTGGGAATCAGCGCCACCGTCGCTTGCTGCAGGCCGGATTCCTCGGTGCGCCGCTCCAGTATGCGGAAGCGCTGGACGCCGTGCACCTTGATGTTGAGCATGCCCAGCTGCGGCATGTCCCAATCGTCGATATGCGCGATGGTGCCGATCTCGTGCGGCTGCGCCGGTTGCCCCACTTCCTGCCCGCTGGCAATCAGGCAGATGCCGAAGTCGGCGCCGCTGCGCATGGCATGGCTGACCATGTCCATATAGCGCTGCTCGAACACGCGCAGGGACAGGTGTCCGTCGGGGAACAGCACGGCGTTGAGTGGAAACAGGGGCAGATTCATGAAGTTGGCAGGGCTGTTCATGTCGTGCTGACGCCGGTTGCGGCGGCGATGCCTTACTCGCCCCAGGGTGCGATCAGTTGATGGGGAATGTCGAGGTGATCAAGTATGCGCGCCACCACGAAATCGACCATCTCCTGCACTGTCTGGGGATGATGATAGAAGGCGGGATTGGGCGGCAGGATGACGGCGCCGGCCTTGGCCAGTTTGAGCATGTTCTCGAGGTGAATGACCGAGAAAGGCATTTCGCGCGGCACCAGGATCAGTTGCCGGCCTTCCTTCAGCACCACATCAGCGGCGCGGCAGAGCAGGTCGTCGGCCATGCCGGCGGCGATCTTGGCCAGTGTGCCCATGGTGCAAGGGCAGACCACGTAGGCATCCGGCGGGTTGGAGCCGGACGCCATGGGCGCGAACCACTCCTCGCGGCCGTACACCTTGAGCTTGCCGGGCGCGGCCTGGAAGCGGGCGTTCAGATCCACCTCCACTTCGGACGGGCGCGACGAGAGCTTGAAGCCCATTTCCTGCTGCGCCACGATCTGCGCCGCCTGGGAGTAGATGAGATGCACCTGCAGATTGTCCACGCCGAGCAGGCATTCCAGCAGGCGCATGCCATAGGGTAGCCCGGAGGCGCCGGTGAAACCGAGGGCGATGGTTCTTTGCTTCATGCTGTGGCGTCCGTAAAAACCGAAGACCGGCCGTGGTGGCCGGGTTTGCTGTCAATACTGCCTTAACCGGCGAGGGTGCGATGGCGAACCAACACACGGGCCTCGCCCTCGAAGTGCTCCTTGAGGCATTCCGCCAGGTAGACGGAACGGTGCTGGCCGCCGGTACAGCCGATGGCGACGGTAAGATAGCTGCGGTTGTCGGCCACGTAGCAAGGCAGCCAGTCGCCGACGAAGCGCGCGATATCGGCTTTCATGCGCTGCACCTCGGGCTGGCTGGCGAGAAAGTCGCTCACGGCCGGGTCCTTGCCGGTCAGCGGCCGCAGCACCGGATCGTAATGCGGGTTGGGCAGGCAGCGCACGTCGAAGACAAGATCCGCATCGAGCGGAATACCGTGCTTGAAGCCGAAGGATTCGAAGGCAAGGATCAGCTGCTGGTTCTCGTGCAGCGCCGCGATTTCCTTGACGAAGCTGCGCAGGGCATTGGGCCGCAGTTCGCTGGTGTCGATGCGGTGGCCGAACTCCGAGACCAGACTGAGAATCTCGCGCTCATTGGCGATGGCTTCCGCCAGCGTGGTGTTTTCGTCGCCGAGCGGGTGGCGGCGTCGGGTTTCCGAGAAGCGCTGGATCAGGATGTCGTCGCGCGCATCGAGGAAGATGAAGCGCACCTGCACATCCTCGCTCTCCAGGCCGCGCATCTGATTGGGCAAGCCCGCAATGCTGCTGCCGCCGCGCATGTCCACAGCGACGGCCACGCGCTCATGTCCTTCCAGGCGCAGGTGGCGGACCAGTTCGGGCAGCAGCGGCGCCGGCAGATTGTCGACGCAGTAGTAGCCGCCGTCCTCAAGCACGTTGAGGGCGATGGACTTGCCCGAGCCGGAAACACCGCTGATGACGAAGAGTTGCATGGAGGGAATGCGCCTTTCAGGGATTGCTGCATTTTGCCAGCATTGCACGGCTCACACGAGAGGCAGGTGAGCGGCCGAGTTCAGTGCTGATCCAGGCGGCGGTTTCGACCAGGCTGTCCAGGTTCACGCCGCATTCGATGCCGAGGCCGTTCAAGAGATACACCACATCCTCGGTCGCCACATTGCCGCTGGCGCCGGCAGCGTAAGGACAGCCGCCGAGGCCGGCGATCGAGCTGTCGAAGGTGCTGATGCCGAACTGCAGCGAGGCGTGGATATTGGCGATGGCCATGCCGTAGGTGTCGTGATAGTGGCCGGCAATGAACTTGAGCGGGATGCGCTTGGCGACGGCCTCAAGCATGGCGAGAACGGAGGCGGGCGTACCCACGCCTATGGTGTCGCCGAGGCTGACTTCGTAGCAGCCCATGGCGTAGAGCGCATGCGCGACCTCGGCCACGCTCTGCGGCGAGACTTCGCCCTGGTAGGGACAGCCGACGACGCAGGAGACGTAGCCGCGCACCTTGACGCCGGCGGTCTTGGCGGCAGCCATGACCGGGACGAAACGCTCCAGGCTCTCGGCGATGGAGCAATTGATGTTCTTTTGCGAGAAGGCTTCCGAGGCCGCCGCAAAAATGGCCACCTCCTCGACCCCGACCGCTAGCGCCGCCTCCAGGCCCTTGAGATTGGGCACCAGCACCGGGTAGCCGACGCCCGGCTTCTTCGTGCGCATGACTTCCCGCATGACATCGCTGTGATCCGCCATCTGCGGCACCCATTTGGGCGAGACGAAGGCGGCCGATTCGATCTGTCGCAGGCCAGCCTGCTCGAGGCGGTGGATCAGCGCCAGCTTGGTGGCGGTGGCAATGTTCTGCTTCTCGTTCTGCAGCCCGTCGCGCGGACCGACTTCGACGATATTAACCAGTGAGGGATAGGCCATGATTCTCGTTGCATATGCACCGCGGCAGGCGGGGCGGGGTGAGGCGGGAGCGGCGCCTGCGCGCCCCTCGGGGGATGTCGAT
>DATMSM010000095.1:0-13273 GCA_035565355.1 Rhodocyclaceae bacterium | reverse complement strand
TGCACGCGCGAACTGGCGGCGCGTACATCCGGTCGCTCGTTCAGGGCGCCGTCTGCCGCGGCCAGTGCCGCGCTCTGCAGCGGCGGCCATTCAAGCACCGGTTCCAGTCGGCCCGCATCGGGCGTGCCGAGGAGGAAGGCGACTTCGGCGCGGGCCTTGTCGTACTCGGCAACTGCGCTGCGCGCCTCGTTCTCGGCACGTAGCGCTTCAATGCGCAGACGGCTGGCTTCGACGCGCGCGATATCGCCCAGCCGCAGGCGCAGATCGGTGGCGACCATGCCGCGCTTGTAGAGATCGGCGGTCTCCGCCAGCAGGCGCTTTTTTTCGGCGGCGGCGAGCCAGTCGAACCAGGCCTGGTGCAGGGCCAGCCGCTGCTGCCGGCGCGCATCGGCGTAGTCGGCGCGGGCAGCCTGTTCCAGCGCCTCGGCACCCGTGCGCCGCAGCTCGCGCCGGTTGCCGCGTTCAAGCTGCTGCTGGATCTGCACCGTCTGGTCGAGCCGCTTGTCGCCGAGCGAACCGCGGCCGATCCCATTTCTCGGGCTGTAGTCGGTGGCGCTGTAGGAAAGGACGGGATTGGGTGCCTGGCCGGCAATGGTGATATCTGCCGTGGCGCCTTCAAGGGCACGACGCGCCGCGACGACCGCGTGATTGGATTGCAGTAGTTGTGCTTCGGCCTCTTGCAGCGTCAGTGGCGCGGCATGGGATGAGACGGGAAGAGACAGCAACAGGAGCAGGGACAGCCGGAGACGAAACCGCACGAAACGATGACACCGAGAGCTTGGAGGAATCTCCGCATTCTAGGGACGGCAACTGTCGGCAAGCTGTCGAAATATCGAACATAGCTGTCGGCAAGCTTGCGTGTTGTATGCCCTCAGGCGACCCTGCTCGCCAACCTCAGATCGGTCTTGCGCAGGAACTCGACAAAGTCCCACGCCGACAGCGGCGGCGAGTAGAGATAGCCCTGGCAGAAGTCGCAGCCGACGTTGAAGAGAAAGTCGCGCTGCTCGGTGTTCTCCACGCCTTCTGCAACCACCTGCATGTCCATCAGGTTGGCGATGGTGATGATGGCCTCGCACAAGGCGCGGTCGCTGGTGTCGCTGCTGATGTCGCGCACGAAGCTGCGATCGATCTTGAGATAGTCGATGGGGAATTTCTTGAGATAGGCGAGCGAGGAATAGCCGGTGCCGAAATCGTCGATGGCGATGCGGATGCCGGCGTCGCGCAGGCGGGTCAGCTTTTCCGAAACCGAGTGGCGATCCTGGATGATGGTGCTTTCGGTAATCTCGAAAATCGTCCGCTGTGGGTCGAAGCCGGCGGCGGCCAGCGTGGCGATCCACCGTTCGGCGCAGTCCTGCGCGGCGAACTGGCGTGGCGACTTGTTGACGCAGAGGCTGACGGACTGGCCGTTGACCGTGGGCCAATCACGCGCCAGGCGTACGGCTTCGCCCAGCACCCAGTCGCCGATGTCGGAGATCAGTCCGATTTCCTCGGCCACGGGGATGAACTCGTCGGGGCTGATCATGCCGCGCACCGGATGACACCAGCGCAGCAGCACCTCGGCCTTGGCCGGGTGTTCGTTCTCCATGTCGATGATGGGCTGGAAGTAGAGCTCGAGCTCCTTGTTCGGTAGCGCATTGCGCAGATCGTTGGCGAGCGCGTGACGGGCCTGCGCCGCCTCCTGCAGTTCGGCGGTGAACCAGGAGTAAGCGTTGCGGCCGATCTCCTTGGCGGCATACATGGCCTGGTCGGCGTTCTTGAGTAGGCCTTCGATATCGCGCGCATCGTCGGGATAGAGGGTGATGCCGATGCTGGCCGAGATATAGGCTTTCTCCTTGCCCAGCTGGAAAGGCTGGGCAAGGCTGGCGAGTATCTGCACGCACACGCGCTCGGCGACGGCGACACAATCGCCACCGTAGAGAATGACGGTGAATTCGTCGCCGCCGAGACGCGCCACCGTGTCGCTGTCGCGCACGCAGGCGCGAATGCGCTGCGCTGCCTCGATCAGCAAGGTGTCGCCGGCATCGTGGCCGAGCACATCGTTGACCTGCTTGAAATGGTCAAGGTCGAGGAACAGCAGGGCCACCTGCTGGCGTGAGCGTGCCGCTCGGGTGATGTCCTGCACCAGCCGGTCGCGGAAGAGACGGCGGTTGGGCAGGTTGGTGAGTGCGTCGTTGTTGGCCTGCAGCCAGACGGCCTGTTCGGTGTTCTTCTTTTCCGTGATGTCGGAGAACAGCGCCACGCGGTAGCGCGGGCTGCCGTCGTCGTCGCGGATGGAGGTGACAGTGACCGATTCTGCATAGATCTCGCCGTTTTTGCGACGGCTCCACACATCGCCCTGCCAGTGGCCGGTCTGTTCCAGGGCCTCGTCGATGCGTTCCTGCAGATCGGGTGGATTGCGCTCGGCCTTGAGAAAGCCGGCCGGCCGGCCGATCGCTTCGCGCGCGGCGTAGCCGGTGAGGCGTTCGAAGGCCGGATTCACGGCAATCAGGCAATCGTGAGCGTCGGCCACAAAGATGGCTTCGGTGCTGGCCGAGTAAACCATATTGGCCAGATTCAGTTGCTCCTCGGCGCGCTTGCGCTCGATGGCCACGCTGGCCAGATTGGCGGCATCCTGGATCAGGGCGAACTCTTCCGGCGTCGGCAATGCCGGGACGCGCTGGTAGATGGCGAAGGTGCCCAGCAACTCACGCTGCGAGGAAAACAGCGGTTCCGACCAGCACGACATCAGCCCTTCACGGATGACGTTGTCGCGCTGTCCTGCCCAGTGCGGATGTTCCTGGATGTTCTCGATCGCCACCCGTTCGCAGCGATAGGCCGCCGTGCCGCTGCAGCAGACGCCGTCGCGGATCGGGATGCTGAGCATGGCGG
The DNA here is from genome assembly GCA_035565355.1 of Rhodocyclaceae bacterium. Classification (GTDB taxonomy): domain Bacteria; phylum Pseudomonadota; class Gammaproteobacteria; order Burkholderiales; family Rhodocyclaceae. The sequence continues at coordinate 10,405 of DATMSM010000095.1, read as the reverse complement.
CGTTGTACTCGGGCGTCAGGCTGGGCGCCGCCTGCAGCAGCAGATGTGTGCCGCTGTCGTCTACGGTGAGCAGTGAACAGATCAGGTTGGGATTCTGCTGTTCGACATAGAGGGCGATCTGCGTCAGTACCTCGGGCAGAGGCGCCGCGTTGGCCAGGGTTTCGAAGATGCGCTTGTGCGCCTGTTCGCCGCCGCGCGCCGCCTTTAGTGCGCGATCCTGGTTTTCGAGCCGGCTCGCCGTGGCATTGAGTGCGCGCAGCAGTGCGTCCAGTTCACCGAGCTTGGTACTGCCCGTATCCAGGCGGCCGCCGAGCCGGTAGGGCAGGGTTTTGACGAAAGCCGTGGCGGCGCGCATGGCCGCGATGGGTCGGCGCAGCATGGAGTAAAGCAGGACCATCTGACCCACCACGATCAATGTGCATACGCATAAGAGGAAAGCACCGATCGAGAGGCCGAGATGGGTGGCGCCGGGCGGCGCCTCGATGCGGAAGGGGAAGTCGGAATAGGCCACCAGCCACATGCCCAGACAGGTGGCGGCGAGCTGAATCAGCAGGATCAGCGCAAAGGCGCGCAGCAGGAAGCGCGGCCAGCCTCGCATCATGGCCTGGCCGGGTGTGACGGATGCACGACAGCGGACTTCGACATCACGATCCCCTTTGGCGACCCATGTCTTGACCGGGCCGTTATAAGGCACGTCCGCGTTCTGCGGCGGACTTGTCTCGTCGCAGAACGGACGAATGCGCTAACGATAACGGGTGTCGGCCGGGCTTACAAGCGCCTTCTGCGTGCTTTGGGTGCGTGTGGCGCACGGTCGTGGCTTAGATGTACACGTCGAGTTGGGCGTCCGGCTGCGGGGCGTTGGCGTAGGCGAGCAAGCGCTTGTCAGGCATTGTGCCGCCCGCTGCGCCGGTGGCCTGACGTTCCGCCTGCAGATCGCTGCGGCCTTGTGCCTCCAGGCGGCGACCGGTGGCAGCGACGCCGTGGTCCTGCGGGCTCGGGTCGACCGGGGCGAGCGCCGTGTCCTGGATGCGCTGTCCCTTGTTGATATTGGCCTGTGGAGCCGCTTCGGGCGAGGTGTCTATGCCCACTTCGCCGGCGACCGCGTACTGCTTGCCGTCGGGACCGTAGGTGTATTCGTAGCTGGGGCCGCTCGTGATCAGGCCGCGGCCGACGTTGATGTGCGCTTGTTCGTGAGCACGGACTTCAGCGTCGATGCGTTTGAGTTCGGCCAGGCGCCGCTGCTCGGCGGGTGTGAGTGCTTGTTCTGTGGCCTTTTTCCCGTCGTCCGTTCGCCTGACATCGGCCTGGCTGCCGTCAGGCGGCTGGGCGGTCTTGTCCAGCGTCTCGCGCAGGGTCGTCAACTGCCCGGGCTTGGCAGCAGAAATGCCAACCGCGGCAAGCGAACTCCCGAGCGTGAGCGAGGTAGTGGACATGGCAGAGTCCAGGCGACGAAACCTGTCTCAAGCATAGCCCAAGCCGTAGCGGCCGGGAAAGCCGGATTTCCCCGGCAGAGGGTGGCCAGATCCGCGTTTTGCGGCTTACAGCACCGGCGGCAATTGGGCGGCGATAGCCTGCCTTTCCTTGCTCGCTTCGCCCAGCAGCGCGCAGCCGAGCAGCTGGCCGTCGGGCGACTTGAACAGGGCGCGTATGCCCTTGCCGGCCTCGGTTTCGACTTCCTCCTCGACCCAGACGCCCGCGGCGCCCATGGCTGGCGGGCTGACCACGGTGGGGCAGGCGGGCGTCTTCACGACCACCGGCATGGCCGGATAGCTCAGCTCGGTGGGCGTGCCCGCCAAGGTTTTGCCGAGGGCGCGGGCGGCATTCATGATCGGCAGGATGAAGGGCAGCACCAGGCCTTCGACCTCGGCGCAATCGCCGAGTGCATAGACATCGGGCGCGCTGGTCTGCAACTTGCGATTCACGACGATGCCGCGATTGGTCTTGAGTCCGGCCGCGGCGGCCAGTTCGACTGCGGGCTTCAAGCCGATGGCGGAGAGCACGAGATCGGCCTTGAACTGCTTGCCGTCGGTGGTGCCGAGCAGGTAGGCAGCATCGGCGCGGTCTACCTGGGTAATGCCGGCGGCGAACTCGAACTTCACGCCGGCGGCGCTGAGCTTCTCAGCAAAGAAGGCGCCAGCCTGTGGTGGCAGCAGCCGGCCCAGCGGCTGCGGCGCGACATCGAAGCAGGTCACCGGATGGCCGGCGCTGCGCAGATCGTTGGCGAACTCGCAGCCGATCAGGCCCGCACCAAGGATGGCGACGTGCATGCCGGGCTTGAGCTGGTCGCGAAACGCCGCATAGTCGCCGAGGCTGTTGATCGATAGCACGTCGGCGGCGCCGCTGCCGGTGAGCGGCAGGCGGATCGGGTGGGCGCCGTTGGCGAGCACCAGCGCGCTATAGGCGACCGCCCCCTGATCGGTGAGCAGCTGTTTGGCAGCGAGGTCGATGGCCGTCACCTGCGTGTGCGGCATGAGGGTGAGCTTCAGCTGTTCGGCCAGCTTCTCGGCCGGCGTGACGACCAACTGCGCGGCGGCCTTGCCTGCCGCCAGTGCGTTGGACAGCGTGGGCTTGGCGTAGAAGCTGCAGTCATCGCTGCTCACCAGCGTGACGGCGACGTCCGGATTCAGCTTGCGCAGTTCGCGCACGGTGCTGGTGCCGGCCTGGCCGCTGCCGAGAATGACGATGGGATGGCTCATATGCTGTTCTCCGTTTTTCTTGTCAGATTTCGATCATCACGAAATCATCCTTGCCCACGTCACACTCGGGGCATATCCACGAGCCCGGTATCTCCGCCCAGCGCGTGCCGGGCGCAATGCCGTGTTCGGGGTCGCCGAGCCGCTCGTCATAGACATAGCCGCAGACGATGCAACGGTAAAGCTTGTAGTCGTTCATGCTGGAAGTTCGCCCACCCTAAAGGAGGGGGTATTCAAAGGAGTATTTTACATGCTTGTTTAGGCGGTGCTGGCCGGCTCAGTGCGCCAGACCGCGCGGCCCGACCTGGCGGGTACCGGGCAGACGGCAGTCGAGCACGGCTTCGCGCACCAGGTCGATGGCCTTGGAGCGCGGGAAACTGCTGCGCCAGACCAGGCCGATGCGCCGATGCGGCGACGGCTCGGCAAAAGGCCGCACCACCAGCAGAGGCGAGCTCAGAGTTTCCGGATCGACGGCGGAGGCCGGCATCACTGTGATGCCGAGCCCGCTCGCCACCATCAGGCGTATGGTTTCCAGCGAGCTGCCTTCGAGCACCTGCGGCGAGGGCGAGTTGCTGGCGCGCGTGCACAGGTCGAGCACCTGATCGCGGAAGCAGTTGCCGGCGCCCAGCATCAGCAGCGGCTGGTCGAGCAGATGCTCGGCTTCGATGCCGTCCTTCTTCGCCCAGGCATGGGCCTGGGGCATCAGCACGCGAAAATCCTCGTCATACACCGGCTGCGCGACCAGGCCCGGTTCTTCGCAGGGCAGGGCAATGATGATGAGGTCGAGCTCGCTGCTCTTCACCTTGGCGATGAGTTCGTGCGTATAGCTCTCCACCAGCATCAGCGGCATCTCGGGGGCGCGCCCCTTGAGCAGCGGTACCAGGCTGGGCAACAGGTAGGGGCCGATGGTGGGAATCACGCCAAGACGCAGGGGACCGACCAGCGGGTCCTTGCCGGCATTGGCGATTTCGCTGATGCGCGCCGCCTCGGCCAGCGTGCGCTCGGCCTGGGCAACGACTTGCGCACCGATCTCGGTCAGGCGTACTTCGCCGGGCGCGCGTTCGAACAAGGCGACGCCGAGCTGCTCTTCGAGTTTCTTGACGGCGACGGAGAGCGTGGGTTGTGCGACGAAGCACGCTTCAGCCGCGCGACCGAAATGGCGGGTGCGGGCGAGGGCGACGATGTACTTGAGATCGGTCAGTGTCATTGCGTGGCTTCTTTCAGGGTGCATCTGGATTATGCCGCGAAACCGGCGTGCTTCCTACGGGTGCGGCGCCGAAGCAGGAAATGGGCGGCGGACCAAGTGTGCCGGCAAGTCATGGAGAACACCCTGTTTCCGTCAGACTCGCGCAACTCATGCTGCGCGCGCCGCGGGAAGTTGTTACGCTTCCAGCATGTCACATGCTCCCGAACGCAAAGAACGCGACCTGATACGCCAGATCGCCCTGCTTTCCTTCGCCGCCTTCGCTGCCAGCGGCGCGGCGCGCATTACCGATCCGCTGCTGCCGCAGCTCGCCGACGCCTTCGCCATTTCTGCCGGCCAGGCTGCCCAGACGGTGTCCGGTTTCGCACTCGCCTACGGCCTGCTGCAACTGCTCTACGGCCCGCTCGGCGATCGCTTCGGCAAGTACCGCGTCATCAGTTACGCCATGCTCGCCAGCATGGCCGGCGCGCTCGGTACGGCGATGGCGGAAAACTTTTCGATGCTGATGCTGTTCCGTATTCTCAACGGCGCCACGGCGGCGGCGGCGGTACCGCTGTCGATGGCCTGGATCGCTGACAACGTCCCCTATGAACGGCGTCAGCCGGTGCTGGCCTATTTCCTGATCGGCCAGATCTTCGGCATCATCAGCGGCCAGCTTTTCGGCGGCCTGTTCGCCGACCTGACCGGTTGGCGCGGCGCCTTCTGGTTCATGCTGGTCGCCTTCGGCGTGGTGGGAGCGCTCTTGGTCAGCGAGCTGAAGCGCAGCCCGGATATCGACAGCGCGGCGGAAAGTCCGCATCCCGGTCTCAGTTCCATGCAGCGCTTCAAGGCGGTGCTGTCGACGCGCTGGGCGCGCATCATCCTGATCGGCGTCTGTCTCGAAGGCGCTTGCGTGTTCGGCGGGCTGGCCTATGTACCCACCTATCTGCACACCCGCTTCGGTATTTCCCTGACCCTGGCCGGCGGCCTGATGGCAGTGTTCGGCCTCGGCGGCTTGTCCTATGCGCTGTTCGCCAAGCACTTCGTCGGCACCCTGGGCGAGCGCGGTCTGGCGATTGCCGGCGGCTTCTCGCTCGGCCTGGCCTATCTCTTCTTCATCTTTGCCCCGCACTGGCTGTGGGCGGTGCCCGGCGCCTTCTGCGCCGGCATCGGCTACTACATGATCCACAACACCTTCCAGCTCAATGCCACACAGATGGCCCCGGCGCACCGGGGCACCGCGGTGGCGTTGTTCGCTTCGCTGTTCTTCTTCGGTCAGTCGGGCGGCGTGGCCCTGAATGCGCTGGTCATCGACCACATCGGCTTCACCCCGGCGCTGGCCATCCCTGCTGCCGCCTTGCCCGTGATCGGTCTGATCTTTGCCGCCCTGCTCGGTCGCAAGGCGCAAGTCGCCAAACCCTGAGCGCCGCTACGGATGTGGGGCCGTGTGCTGCAGAACGTGCGTCAGAACGGCCGCACCCCGATCAGCATCTGGTGCAGGAATAGAGCGAAGACGCCGGTGCCGGCAACGCCGAGCACCAGCACGAGCATGTCGCGCGTGATCGAGAGGTGCGCGTAGACGGTGCCGTTGAGCTTGTCGCGCCTACGGCTGGCACGGAACTGGAGAATCGACCAGAGCAGAAAACTGCCGAACAGCACGAGATCGGCGAGCGTGCCGTTGCTGAGCAGGTGGGCGAATGCCCAGGTCTTGACGCCGATCAGCATGGGATGGCCGATGCGCGCCTTGATGAAATTGCCCGGAATGTAGGCGGCGGCGACACAGATGAAGGAAAGCAGCATCAGCAGGGCGGCGAGGTGGCGGGTCCAGGCCGGCAATGCCCAGAGCAGGGCGGACTCCATGCGCGCCTGGCCGTAGCCGTAGACAATCAGCACGAGCCCGAGCAGCGAGACGAAGGCATAGAGCCCCTTCCACACCAGCACGCCGCGCCGCTGCATTTGCAGCTCGCGCCAGGAGGGCGCGACCAGACGGATGGAGTGCACGCCGAGGAAGATGATCAGACCGAGGATGAGCAACGCCATGACTAGCCTTTCTTATCGAGCGGTTTTGGAAGGCCCGGAAACCGCAGTGCGTCGCCGGTCTTCCTTCAGGGGTGGTTCGTCAATAACTGTAACTTGATTTGCGCGCTTTGTTCGCCGTCGCTGAACCAGGCTTCGCCGTCCTCGAGCGTGCATTGCAGCTGCATGCCGCGGCCGCACATATCGGTCAGCGCCTGCGCCTGGTCGTCGGGCAGCAGCCATACACGCACGTTCTGCTGACGGCGGATGTCATTGCCTTCCTTGCTCCACCAGATCCCGGCCTGGTGTTCGCCGTAGGCGATGACAATGACTTCGGCGGCGCGGCTGGCGGCGCGCCGCAGCAGTTTCTCGTCGGGCAGGCCGACTTCTATCCACTGCTCGATCAAACCGCTGTAATCCTTGCGCCACAGCGGCGGCTCATTGTCCTCGGAGGAGAGATCCTTGCCGAATTCCAGGCGTTCGTCGGCATGCAGGGCGAAGGCGAGGATGCGCACCATCATGCGCAGCTCGGTTTCCGAAGGGTGGCGGGCGACGGTCAGCCCGTGTTCGGCGTAATAGTGTCGGTCGAGGTCGCTCACATTGAGCGTGGTTTTGTAGATGGTTGCCTTGAGTGCCATGAGACGGTGGAGTGGGGAAGTGTGCGGTGACTATACGCTGTCGCGGCTAGAATGACGCCGGATTATCCTTCCTGCCGCCTCATGCCCTTTCTCGCCTCCCTCAAGCAGCGCGCCCGCATACTCAAGGCCGACGCGCTGGCGCTCTACTTTGCGGCACGCCATCCGGCCACGCCGTGGTACGCCAAGCTGGCAGCGCTTCTGATCGTGGCTTATGCCTTCAGCCCGGTCGACCTGATTCCCGACTTCATCCCGGTGCTGGGCTATCTGGACGAAGTGATCCTGCTGCCACTGTGTATTGCCCTGGCGCTCAAGCTGGTGCCGGATGCCGTCATGCTTGAGTGTCGGGCGCGGGCGGCGGAGATGCTGCAAAAGCCGGTTAACTGGCTGGCGGGTGCCGTCATCGTGCTGATCTGGCTGGGTCTGGCCTTCCTGTTCGGGCGCTGCTTGTACCAGCAGCTGTAAAGCCAGCCGGGGCGCGGCTTTGGCTTCAAGTCCTTGAAAGAAGGTAGAATACGGGCATTCATACCACCCCTCGGGCGGCCGCGCAGGCTTCATGCTGCGGCCGCCATTGCTTTTTTGGAAGTCCGCCGTGCTCGTCGCCAATAACATCACCATGCAATTCGGGGCCAAGCCCCTGTTCGAAAACGTCTCCGTCAAGTTCGGCGACGGCAACCGCTACGGCCTGATCGGCGCCAACGGCGCCGGCAAGTCCACCTTCATGAAGATTCTGGCGGGCGTTCTTGAACCCAGCGCCGGCAACGTTGCGCTCGAAAATCACGAGCGCATGGCCTTCCTCAAGCAGGATCAGTTCGGCTACGAGGAGCAGCGCGTCATCGACGTGGTCATGCAGGGCCACGCCGAGATGTGGGCGGTGATGCAGGAGAAGGACGCGATCTACGCCAACCCCGAGGCCACCGAAGAGGACTACATGAAGGCGGCCGAGCTGGAAGGCCAGTTTGCCGAGTACGACGGCTACACCGCCGAAGCGCGCGCCGGCGAGCTGCTGCTGGGCGTGGGCATTCCGACCGAACAGCATGCCGGCCCCATGAGCGAGGTCGCGCCGGGCTGGAAGCTGCGCGTGCTGCTGTGTCAGGCGCTGTTCGCCAACCCGGACATCCTGCTGCTCGACGAACCGACCAACAACCTCGATATCAACACGATTCGCTGGCTGGAGAACGTGATCAACGAGCGCGAGTCGACCATGATCATCATCTCCCACGACCGCCACTTCCTGAATCAGGTCTGCACCCACATGGCCGATCTCGACTACGGTCGCATCCAGGTCTATCCGGGCAACTACGACGACTACATGGAAGCCTCGACGCAGGCCCGCGAACGCCTGTCCTCGGCCAATGCCAAGGCCAAGGAACGTGTTGCCGAGCTGCAGGAGTTCGTGCGCCGCTTCTCCGCCAACAAGTCCAAGGCACGCCAGGCCACCTCGCGCGCCAAGCAGATCGAGAAGATCAAGATCGAGGAGTTCAAGCCGTCTTCGCGCCAGTATCCGTGGATCCGTTTCGAATACGACGAGAAGGACAAGCTGCACCGCCAGGCGGTCGAGGTGGATAACGTCCGCTTCGCCTACCCGGACAGCGAGCCGCTCTACAAGGGCATCAGCTTCACCATCGATGCCGGCGACAAGGTCGCCATCATCGGCGAGAACGGTGTCGGCAAGACCACGCTGCTGCGCCTGCTGGCCGGCCCCGAGCTCGGTGGCCTGGCCCCGACCGGCGGCATCGTCAAGTGGGCCGAGAAGGCCAAGCCCGGCTACTTCGCGCAGGATCACAGCGACGATTTTGCCGAAGGCGAATCGCTGACTGACTGGATCGTGCAATGGGTACGCGAAGGCGGTTATGAAGGTGGCGACGTCGAGACGCTGATCCGCGGCACGCTCGGCCGCCTGCTCTTCTCCGGCGACGAAGTGAAGAAGTCGGTCAAGGTGATTTCCGGCGGCGAACAGGGCCGCATGCTGTTCGGCAAGCTGATGCTGCTGCGCCGCAACGTCATGCTCATGGACGAACCGACCAACCACCTCGACATGGAATCCATCGAGTCGCTCAACAACGGCTTGGCCGCCTATCCGGGCACCCTGGTCTTCGTCTCGCACGACCGCGAGTTCGTCTCATCGCTGGCCACGCGCATCATCGAGGTCAAGGCCGGCGGCCAGATCGTCGACTATCGCGGTACCTACGAAGAGTATCTGTCCAGTCAGGGCATCGAATAAGCCTGCTCCGTGTGCGCTGCGTCATCCTCTGATGGCGCCGGCGCCTTGCTGGTGGTATGGTTTTCTGCAGCAAAAAACGGAGTCAAGCATGCGTCAATGTCTTTTTGGCCTGGCCGCCTGTGCTGCGGCCGCGGCTGCCAGTGCCAGCCCGCTCAAGGATTGTCAGGGCATCAAGGCCGATCCGGTGCGCCTGGCCTGCTACGACCGCCTCGCCAAGGAGGCCGAGCCGGATGCCACGGTGGTGATTCTCGACAAGGATCAGAAAGATCCGCCCAAGCTGCCCGTGCTCATTGAGCGTCCCCCGCCTGCCTCGCCGGTGTCGGCGCTGTCGGAATTGTGGGAACTGGACCCGGAGAGCAAGGCGGGTACCTTCCGTTTCCGCGCTCACAATCCGACCTACATCCTGCCGGTGTACGCCACCAGCGATGTGAATGAGCGCCCCTTCAGCCCGGCCGACGGCCATACACTGGCGGACGACAGGAAGCAGCAGCGAGGCGAGGTCAAATTCCAGATCAGCTTCAAGACCAAGTTGATGGAGGATCTCTTCGACGGCCGTAGCGACCTGTGGTTCGGCTATACGCAGCAATCCTGGTGGCAGCTCTACAACCGAGATGTTTCGGCGGCCTTCCGCGAGACCAACTACGCGCCCGAGCTGATCCTCAGCACGCGTGTGAACTACGACATCCTAGGCTGGAAGGCGCGCATGCTCAACCTGGGTTTCGTGCACCAGTCGAATGGTCGCGACCTGCCGCTGTCACGCAGCTGGAACCGCGTCTACGCACAGGCCGGTCTGGAAAAGGGCGATTGGGTGCTGCTGCTGCGTCCCTGGTATCGCGTGCCGGAAAAGAAGAACGATGACGACAATCCGGATATCAATCGCTACATGGGCTACGGCGATGTGGTGGCGGCCTGGAAGCATGCCGGACACACGGTGAGCCTGACGGGGCGCTACAACGCCAACAGCGGCAAGGGCGCCACCCAGGTGGATTGGTCCTTCCCGATCTCGCGTCAACTCAAGGGCTATATGCAGCTCTTCAGCGGCTACGGCGACAGCCTGATCGACTACAACCACAAGCAGACCACGCTCGGCTTCGGCGTGTCGATGAGCGAAGGGCTGTAGCGCTGCGGGCTGCCTGAGCGCCCGCGCTTGCGGGCCTCAGGGCCGGGACGACTTTCCTTCCCGTGCCTGGTTCTTGGCCTCCTGCTTGGCGCGGTGTTCGGCGGCCTTGCGAGCATTCTCCGCGTCCTTGCGGGCGTTATCCTCGTCGCGCTGGCGCGCATGCTCGGCGGCGTCGAATTTTCGTACATTGCGTTCCAGCGACTGCGACTGGCGCTCCTGGCGCTTGGCGATGGAAACGTCCTTGCGGTAGGCCACGCGGGCATCGTCGAGGCAAGCGCTGACCAGGAACTTCTTCCAGCACACCGGGCTGGCCTCGGCGAGGTTCTTTTCCGCCTCTTCCTTGCGCAGGCGCGATTCTTCCTTGAGCAGGGTTGCCCGTTCCGCCATCTCGTCGCGCTCGGCCTTGCTGCGCGGCACGCCGACGCTCAGCAGCGTGCTGGCGTCAAAGGGCACGACTTCCGCAACCGCTTTTTCGCCACTGACCGGCGCAGCCACCGTCGGTACCGCATCCTCCGCTGCCGCCGGCGTCGGCGC
>DATMSM010000094.1:0-10388 GCA_035565355.1 Rhodocyclaceae bacterium | reverse complement strand
GCCGACGCCGCCGATGCCGATGACGCACACATGCGCCGCCTGCAGCCGCGCCAGGCCCGCCACGCCGTACAGACGGGCGATGCCGCCGAAACGGCGCTCGGTATCGACCTCGCTATTCAAGTCCGAATTGATGTCTTGATGCTCCATGGCGCCGCATGATGGCACAATTCAGGCCATGAGTACCCAAGCCGAATTGCCGCAACCTTCCGCCGAAGCCGCTGAAGCCAGCCGCACCCTGCATCAGCACATTGCCGCCGAGATTGCCGCCGCCGGTGGCTGGATTTCTTTCGCCCGCTACATGGAGCTGGCGCTCTACACCCCCGGCCTGGGTTATTACAGCGGCGGCGCGCGCAAATTCGGCGCCGCCGGCGATTTCATCACGGCACCGGAGCTGACGCCGCTATTCGCGCAGACCCTGGCCCGGCAGGCGGCCCAGGTCCTGGCGGCCTCCGCACCGCATATCATCGAAGCGGGTGGCGGCAGCGGTGCGCTCGCCACCGATCTGCTGCTGGCGCTGGAAGCGCTGGATGCGCTGCCTGCGAGCTACGCCATTCTCGAACTTTCCGGCGAGTTGCGCGCGCGCCAGGCCGAAACGCTGCAGCAGCGCGCCCCGCACTTGCTGGCCCGCGTCTCCTGGCTGGACAGCCTGCCGGAAAAGTTCAGCGGCTTTGTGGTCGGCAACGAGGTGCTCGACGCCATGCCCGTGCATCTGGTGCATTGGCATGCCGACGTCACGCTGGAACGCGGCGTCGCGCTCGACAAGGAAGGCAACTTCGCCTGGAGCGAGCGTTCCCTGCCGCCGGCACTGCAGCCGACCGTCGCCGCCCTGCCGCCGCACTGCGACTATCTCTCGGAAATCAATCTCGCCGCCAACGCCTGGATCGCGGCCTGGGCCGAGCGGCTGGAACAAGGTGCCCTGCTCCTGCTCGACTACGGTTTTCCGCGCCATGAGTACTACCACCCGCAGCGCGAACAGGGCACGCTGATGTGCCACTACCGCCACCACGCGCACGGCGATCCCTTCTGGCTGCCCGGCCTCAACGACATCACCGCCCACGTTGACTTCACCGCCATTGCCGAAGCCGGTTTTGATGCCGGGCTGGACGTGGCTGGTTATCTGTCGCAGGCGGCCTTCCTGCTCAATTGCGGCATCACCGATGTGCTGGCGCAGACGCCGCCGGACAGCCCTGAGTACTTCCGGCAATCGCGCGCCGTGGAGAAACTGCTCAACCCGGCCGAGATGGGTGAGCTATTCAAGGTGATTGCGCTGAGCCGGGATATTCCGCAGCCGCTGCTGGGCTTTGCGCGCGGCGACAAGACGCACACGCTTTAAGCTCAACGACCGCTCCGCAAGCAATGGCGGCCAAGGCCGCCGCCAAAACCTCAGGGCACCAGGAAGTGCTGCAGGCCCAGCAACACCGCCAGGGCGCAAAAGGCAAACAGGCGGAAGCGCTGCTTGGCACGCGCGGCGGTCGTCTTGTCCGTCTTCAGCAGAGGCAGGCGGCGGCCCAGGTAAAGGCCGAGTGCGGCGCCGGCCACCAGCAAGGCAGCGGCCGCGTAGTAATAGCGCACAAACGCCAGCAGCACGCAGAGCAGCAGGATCAGCTCAAGCAGGCCTTTAAGGCTGAGATTGAAGCCGACGCTGACATAGGCAGGCTCGTTACAGTTGGCGCAACGCACGGGATTGCTGGCCGAGGCAAAGCCCTTCTCCCACTCCGAGATCGTCGGCTTGCGGCAATGCGGACAGGCGAACAGGTGTTCACTCATCTGCACGCCCTCCGCAAATGCCGGCCATGATGGCGGCGCACACCTGTTCCGGCGTGAGGCCGTCGCATTTCACGGTGAGATCAGCGTACTTGCGGTAGAGCGCATTGCGTTCCGCGAACAGCTCGGCAAAGCTCTGATCCGGGCGCTTGGCCAAGCCGCGTGTGCTGAAGTCGGGTACGCGCGCCTCCAGCGTCTCCAGCGTCACATCCAGGAACACGGCAATGCCGCCCGACTTGAGATGTGCCATCGCACGCTCGCCATACACGGCACTGCCGCCGGTGGAAATCACGTGGTTATCGACGGCCAGCGTCAGCAGCACCTGCTCCTCGATCTCGCGCAAGGCCAGATAGCCTTCGGTATCGACGATGTCCTGCAGGGGACGCGACTGCGACTTCTGAATCAGGATGTCGGTATCGACAAAGTCCTTCATCATCTTCTTCGCCAGAATGACGCCGACCGTGCTCTTGCCGGAACCCGGCATGCCGATCAATACAATGTTGCTTGCCCTTGTCACGCGCCCGCTTCCCGAACCATGTAAAAGCCGAAGAGTAACCCATCGCGGGCGCGCGGCCTAGCCGCGCAGAACAAGACGCCCTGCGCGCGCTAAGCTCGGGGGCGGCGCTTTCCGGCGCCCGGCGGACGAGGCTTACTTGACCACGCCGCAAGCCACGCGCGCACCGCCACCGCCCAGCGGGGCCGGATGATCGGCATGATTGTCGCCGCCGGCATGAACCATGATGGCGCGGCCCTTGAGATCGGCCAGCTTCAGGCGCGGTGCCAGCACCGGCTGGGTGGCGGCTCCGGTGGCATCGACATACAGAGCGGGCAGGTCGCCCAGATGCCCCTCACCCCAGGGACTGCCGTGCGCATTCGAACCGGCCGGATCGTAATGCCCGCCCGCAGCGCCGCCCGGCACCGGCTTGCCATCCTTCTCGGTCGCGGCACAACTGGCGTTCTGGTGCACATGAAAACCGTGCAGGCCCGGCATCAGCCCCTTCATCGCCGGCGTGAACACCAGCCCGTACTTCGACTCTGTCACCGTCACCTCACCCACACTTGCACCGGCGCCCTTCTCATCGACCAGATGCATAGGCACCACGACATCGGCCCAAGCGGACATGGACAATGCGGACAGCGACAACAGGATCAATCGTTTCATCTCGGTTACCTCGCGCTAAGGACAGACTCCAGCCTAGGCGATGCTGACCGCCCGCGCCTGACTTTTCTGTCAGCAAGCGGAGGCCCGGGCTGCTGGGCAGCCGGCTAGTCCTGCTGCTCGGGCAGACCGACGCGCACGCCCTGCATGGCGAGATGCACCTCGCGCAGAAAAAAGGCCAGCCCGACCACTAGCCCAAGGGTGGATGCAGCAAACAGGAAGCCGATCAGCCACCTCAGCGGCGCAGCCAGCATCACCTCGACAAACAGCGTCACGATCACCATGCACAGCAGCAACGCCGCGATGGTGCAAGCCGTAATCGCAATACTCGCCACATGTCGGCGCTGCTCCAGACTACGGAGTTCATTCGCCGCCGCCTGCGCCGACAGATGCACCCGCCCTTCGGTCAACGCCCGCCCACGGTCGATGATGCGCGCCAGACGGGTGGCGATCACATTGAGGATACCGGCGATGCCGGTCAGCAAGAACACCGGCGCCAGCGCCAACTGGATGGCTTTCGTGACATCAATCAGATTGTCGGGCGTAACAGCCATTGCTTCTCCACGAGCTTGAACGATTCGCGGGAAGTATATGTCAGCGTATCGACACTTCGCCAGGCAAGTGCCGCCTTACGGAAAGCGTCGGAGTTCAGAAAGCGGGCCCTGGCATATGAATGACATGGATGGCGGGAACGCAGCGACATGCAGAGAGCACCCAGCGCAAACAATAGCGGGAACAGGACATGAGCGAACTGGTGGGCGCGTTTCATCCTGGCACCTAACGTTGGAGGTAAGGGGCTGCGGCGCTGGAGCGGCTGGGCGGAGAAACCACGCCGGTTCCGCAGTCCCGCTTGACCGAAGGGTTAGAGCTTCGCCTGATGATGCTGTTTAGCTTAGCCACCATTATTGAGTTACTTTTTTTGACCCAACGGAGCTGAAGAGAAATTAAGTTTCCATGCAGCCAAAATTAAAAAACTAAGCCACAGATATCGGTGCCATGGCTCGTAGGCGGTACACGCTAAATAAACTATTGGCCCCAAGCCAACTAGATTAAGCAATAGTTTCCCTAGCAATCTCATTGGACGAGATGTACTGAGGTTTACATCTCCGCTATTAGTAATAAGAAGAAATAGTCCAACAATAACTGAGCCCCCAACAAGAAAGATGGCCGCAACTGTTAGATAAAACAAAGCAGGCTCGCTTTTTCGAAGCACATGAATTGTTTTGTGGGTGTATTTGGTGCTGCCCACGGCCACCCCAGAATCAAGGGCGTGCATGGCTGAAAAAATTAAGAAAGCACCAATAAACACTACACAAAGCAAGAGCGCAAGCGCAAAGATGGTTCCTAAAAAAGAACCCTGCGAGGTGTTTGGGGACTTTCTATTCCGCCGACGCATAAGCTCTAACGTGCTAGCTAACCGGCGCGCCGCCGTTAGGCGGAGCGTCCGTGTTGAGCGGCGGGTTAGCGGGGAAATCTTTCGCGGGCCATATGAATACGGCAAACAAAACAATCTCAACAAGTAGTGCGATTGGCGTTACGACTCGAGTAACCGAACCGCCAAAACCGACCATCAGAAAGCCGGCGATTGAAATACCCAAGAACGCACCAGCAGCAATGCGCATTTTTGGTTTTTCAGGGCCGACTACTAGTTTGGGGAAGCCGATCATTAACGGCCCAATGCCAAAAATTAGTCCAATAGCCAAGGGCAGAAGATAGAAAGCAAAAGCTACAGTTGTTTCCGGGGGGTCCCCTACGCCATAGGCAAACACAAGGGATAGATAAGCAGGGGCAACGGTAATGGCGCACCCCAATAAAAATGAGATAAACCTGAGTAGCGTGACCATGGCCTTGACCGCTAACGTTGGAGTTCAGCGGCCGCCGAAGGCGGTCCGCTGGAACGATGGGTTAGCTTAAACATCCTTTCGCATGGCCTCTGAGATAGGAGAGAGAAAGGCAAGCCCGAGAATTGCCCCATCTAGCAAGCCCAACAATGAGCCAAAAAAACTGTCTAGAGGGGCGCCTACAGTCAAACCATAAAAAGGCTGCAATGACACATTAATCAAAAGTAGTGAAAGCAACAGCCAACGCCCCCAAGGACGGAGGAAGTAAAGGCCAATAGATGACATGACTTTCACAAACCCAAGCAGTAACGGGGCTAAAGGGTAAGGCAGTTGAATTAACGCACCATATCCATGCCAGGCTAGTAACTCCGAAACTTCTGGCACATGTTCAATAGGCGCATAAGGTAAGAAAGACCACGCAAGAAAGATTGCTGTCGAGGCAATAACTAGACGCTGGAATATATAGATGCGGCCCATAAGATAGCTAACGTTGGAGGTAAGGGGCCGTCTGGAGGCGGCACGCCGGAAGACGGTCCCACTTGACCGAAGGGTTAGGGCTAACGGAGCAACGCATCTTCTTTACCAATAAATGCTGGATTACCAATTGTCTCCAGTGTTTTCCCTGCAGCTGAGGGCACATACCGCTGGGCGAGCAAATAGGCTTTCTCCTTTCCTCGCTCTGCACCATGAACAATGATTGCGTCGTACTTCTTTCCTTCAATCGTAATGAACCCATCGTATGCAATTGCGTAGCGGTCAGTTTGTGGCGGAAGTTTGGCAATTGATGCTTTTGCTTCCGTAACAGCCTTTTCATAAGGCTCAGTGACAAACCTACTGAGATTGCGTTTGCCCTGGGTCTCCGACATTACAAAAGGAACCAGCGGGCCGCCTTTTCGTATTGAGTCAACGCCGTGGTCAAGCGCCAGAAAGATGAGGTCTCCAAGTGGTTGGCTTGGGTCGAATTTGTTTTGTGCTTCAGATGGTGAGCTCATTAGTAATAGCAGACCGAAAAGAGTAGACAAAAAAGCTTTTGACATAAGAGCCCTAACGTGAAGTAGACGACAAATGGCGAAATAAATTTTTATTGGACATGTCCAATAAAAATGGACTAGCCTTTAAGGCATTGAAATACATCAGCCACCCTGTCCAATAACATTGCGCCATGTCGGATAACACTTCTTCAGAAGGTGCTTCAGGTTCGGGGCCGCGTTTGCTGGACCAGGTGCGTGACTGTCTGCGGCTGAAGCACTATAGCCCAAGAACTGAAACCGCATACCTTCAGTGGGTCAAACGTTTCATTATCTTCCACAATAAGCAACATCCGCTGGAAATGGGAAAGCACGAGGTGGAGGCTTTCCTGACCTCGTTGGCCGTGGATCGAAATGTCAGTGCCGCGACCCAGTCGCAGGCATTGTCAGCCCTGCTGTTTCTATACAAGGAAGTTCTGGCGCAGCCATTGCCTTGGCTGGATGAGGTGACGCGCGTAAGCCGGCCGCCCCGTTTGCCGACGGTACTGACGCAAGCGGAGGTGCAGCAACTCATCGCGCAGGTGAGTGAACCCTTGCCCGGACTTGTCATTCGGCTCCTGTATGGCAGCGGTATGCGGGTGCTGGAATGCCTGCGCTTGCGTGTCAAGGATGTGGACTTCCAGCGCGGTGAGATCGTGGTGCGCGAAGGCAAGGGCAACAAGGATCGGGTGACCATGCTGCCGGCAGGCTTGGTCGAGCCTTTGCGCACGCAGATTGCTATGGTCAAGGCACAACACGATGCCGACCTTGCAGTCGGCCAGGGCGAGGTCTGGTTGCCGGATGCACTCGCAATCAAGTATCCGAGTGCGGCGCATAGTTTCGGTTGGCAGTATGTGTTTCCAGCAGCGGGATTCTCGCGGGACCCTCGCTCGGGGTCGATTCGGCGCCATCACTGTGACGAGAAGCGCATTCAGCGCGCAGTCAAGAAGGCTGCGCTGGCGGCAGGCATCTGGAAGTCGGCCACGCCGCACACCCTGCGTCATTCCTTCGCCACGCACCTGCTCGAAAGCGGCTACGACATACGCACGGTGCAGGAGCTGCTGGGCCATTCGGATGTGTCTACCACCATGATCTACACGCATGTGCTGAATCGTGGCGGGCGCGGCGTGGTCAGCCCGCTGGATCGCTTATGAGCGCAAGCCGGGATCAGCCCGAAGTACTCTACAAGGGCCAGGTGTTCACACCTCCGGCCGTTGTAGCGCAGATGCTGGCGCTGCGGAAGAATCGCGGGCGGGTGCTGGAGCCTTCGTGTGGCGATGGGGCCTTCCTTGCGGCACTGCCGGAGGCGGTGGCGCTGGAGCTGGATGGTGCGATTGCGCCGTCCGGGGCCGTGGTGATGGACTTCTTCGCCTATCCCGAGCACGAGAAGTTCGACACCATCATCGGCAATCCGCCCTATGTGCGTTCGCGCGATGTGCTGCCGGAAACGGAGAGGCTGCTCAGTTCGCAACTGCTGGACGGGCATGCCAATCTGTATCTACACTTCATCGAGAAATGCGTGCGCCATCTGAACCCCGACGGCGAGCTGATCTTCATCACGCCGCGCGACTTTCTCAAGTCCACCGGCGCGAAGCGTCTTAATACCTGGCTGTATGAACAAGGCACGATCACGGACATGATCGACCTGGGTGACGTGCGCATCTTCCGCGATGCGGCGCCGAACTGCATGATCTGGCGCTACGAGCGCGGCAATCTCAGCCATCGCACCAGCGACGGACGGCGCATGGCGCTGTCGGGCGGACAGCTTTTTTTCACGCGCGGCATTTATAGTGTGCCGGCAAGCTCGGTGTTCTCGGTGCGCGTCGGCGCCGTGTCGGGCGCAGACAGGGTCTATGCCGACGCCAGCCTGGGCGACACCGACTTTGTCTGTTCGCACACGGTACAAACCGGCCGCACCAAGCGCATGATCTTCGCTGCCGACACGCCCGAGGCGAAGGCGCATCTGTTGCAGCACAAGAGCGCACTGCTGGCACGCAAGGTGACGCGTTTCGATGAGAACAACTGGTGGAAGTGGGGCCGCTTCCATGCCTATAACGATGCGCCGCGCATCTATGTGAACCAGAAGACCCGGCACGCGCACCCCTTCTATCTGCACGACTGCCGCAACTGGGACGGCGCGGTGCTGGCGCTGTTCCCGCACCAGCGCGATGTCGATGTCGGCCGTCTGATGACCCAACTCAACCAGGTGGACTGGGATGAGCTCGGCTTCGTCTGCGACGGCCGCTTCCTGTTTGCGCAGCGCAGCCTGGAACAGACCCTGCTGCCGGAAGCCTTTCTCGAATTTTCGGTACGGGGGCGTATCTAGCTTGGTATAAACTGAATTCTGTCCGCAGGCGCAGAATTTTTGCCGGGGGTTCGACTTGAATTCCACAGCGCTGCCCCTATGTAGCTTTTCCAAACTTTCTCCGCCCCTGCCCCGGCAGGAATGCCAAACACATGGTTCCTCACCTGACTACCGCCCTGACCGGCCCGCTGCTCGACATCGAAACCCGCATGCTCGAGAACGAGGCAGCCATTGAGCGCTGGCTGCGTACCCAATGGCTGGAACACACGCCGCCCTTCTATGCCTCGGTCGATCTACGCAATGCCGGTTTCAAGCTGGCGCCGGTGGACACCAACCTCTTCCCTGGCGGCTTCAACAACCTCAACCCCGCCTTCATGCCCTTATGCGTGCAGGCCGCCATGTCGGCGGTGGAAAAGGTCTGCCCGGAAGCGCGCAATCTGCTGCTGATTCCGGAAAACCACACGCGCAACCAGTTCTATTTGCAGAACGTGGCGCAACTCGCCAGCATCTTGCGCCATGCCGGCCTCAATGTGCGCATCGGCTCGCTGCTGCCGGACATCACCGCGCCGACCACGCTGGCGCTGGACAACGGCGCCAAGCTGGTGCTGGAACCGCTCAAGCGCCTGGGTAACGGACATCGCCTCGGCCTGGAAGGTTTTGATCCCTGCGCCGTGCTGCTCAATAACGATCTCTCCGCAGGCGTGCCCGACATCCTGCAGAACCTCAACGAGCAGTATCTGCTGCCGCCGCTGCATGCGGGCTGGCATGTGCGCCGCAAGTCGGCTCACTTCTCCGCCTACGATCAGGTGGTCAATGACTTTGCCGGTCAGTTCGGCATCGACCCCTGGCTGCTCAATCCCTATTTCGGCACCTGCGGGGAAATCAATTTCCACGAGCGTACCGGCGAGGATTGCCTGGCCGCAAATGTAGACATGCTGCTGACGCGGATCCGCGCCAAATACAAGGAATACGGCATCGGCACCGAGCCCTTCGTCATCGTCAAGGCCGATGCCGGCACCTACGGCATGGGCGTGATGACGGTGAAAGATGCCAGCGAAGTCACCGGCCTGAACCGCAAGCAACGCAACAAGATGTCGGTGGTCAAGGAAGGCCTTCAGGTGACCGAGGTCATCATCCAGGAAGGCGTGCCGACCTTCGAGACGGTGGACGAAGGCACCGCCGAGCCGGTGGTCTACATGATCGACCGCTATGTGGTCGGCGGCTTCTATCGCGTGAACACCGCGCGTGGCGTTGATGAAAACCTGAACGCGCCGGGCATGCACTTCAAGCCCCTGGCTTTCGAAACCGGCTGCTCGCTGCCCGACTGCACCCAGGCGCCGGACTCCGCGCCGAACCGTTTCTACGCCTACGGCGTGGTCGCCCGCCTGGCGCTGCTGGCCGCATCACTGGAACTGGAGCGCGCGGCGGAGGACACCGTCGCAGCGGCCTGAATCAACACCACTCACCCCCGCCCTTCCCCTCAATTGGCAAGGGCGCTTTCTCTCTCCGGTATCAATTCCGTCAGCTTCCTCCTCGCTTGGGGAGAGGGGCAGAGTGAAGGCAACAGGAGACTCAGCTAGTGAAATTTGCATTCATCACAGACCCGCTCGACAAGCTCAAGCCCTACAAGGATTCCAGTGTCGCCATGATGCGCGAAGCAGCGCGGCGCGGGCATGAGATCTGGGCCATACAACGCGAACAGCTGGCCTGGGAAGGCGGATCGGTCAGCGCGCTGGCGGTGCGCATCGTGCCGCAGGCCGACAATGCTGCGTGGTACACCGCACACGAAACGCAGACCTGGGCGCTGCAGGATTTCGACGGTGTGATGATGCGCCAGGACCCGCCCTTCGACATGGAGTATGTGACGGCGACCTGGCTGCTGGAGCGTGCCGTCGCCTCCGGTGCACGCATTTTCAACGACCCGCGCGCCATCCGCGACCACAGTGAAAAAGTTTCCATCGCCGAGTTTCCGCAGTACACGGCGGAAACGCAGATCGCACGCGATGCGGCTGTCATCAACGCCTTTATCGAGAAGCACGGCGACGTGGTGCTGAAGCCGCTGGACGGCATGGGCGGCAGTTCCATCTTCCGCGTGCGCGGCGACGATCCCAACCGCAATGTCATCATCGAGGTGCTGACGGAAAACGGTGCCAAGACCATCATGGCGCAACGCTTCCTGCCGGCGATCACAGACGGCGACAAGCGCATCCTCATCATCGACGGCAAGCCGGTGCCGTATAGCCTGGCGCGCATTCCCATGGCCGGCGAGACGCGCGGCAACCTCGCCGCCGGCGGCACGCCCGAGGCGCGGC
>DATMSM010000093.1:0-7081 GCA_035565355.1 Rhodocyclaceae bacterium | reverse complement strand
GGTGCGCCGCCGCCGCCCGAGGTTGATGTCGTCGCCGTTGCTACAGGCAGCGCTGCGGTCACGCGCGATCTGCCGGGCCGCTTGCAAGCCTGGCGCACCGCAGAGATCCGCGCGCGGGTAGAAGGCGTCGTCGAGAAGCGTAATTTCGTCGAAGGCAGCGACGTCAAGGCTGGCCAAAGCCTGTTTGTCATTGACCCGCGCTCCTATCGCGCTGCCGCCGATGCCGCCAAGGCCAATGTCGCGGTAGCCAAGGTGACGCTGGAGCGCTACAAGCCGCTGCTTGAAATCCGTGCTGTCAGCAAACAGGAATACGATCAGGCCGAGGCGCAACTGAAGCAGGCCGAGGCCGCCCTCGCCAAGGCCAATATCGATCTGGAAAACGCGATTGTGCCGGCCCCCATCTCCGGTCGCATCGGCCGCGCGCTGGTGACCGAAGGTGCTTTGGTTGGCCGTGGCGAAGCCACCAAGCTTGCTACCGTCGAACAGATCGACAGGCTCTACGCCAACTTCTCCCAGACCAACACCGAACTGTTGCAGCTGCAGCAACAGCTGAAGAACGGATCGCTTGAGCGCAGCAACAGCACCAAGGTCGAGATCGTTCTTGAAGACGGCAGCACCTATGCACAGCCGGGCAAGCTGCTGTTCAGCGATCTTGCGGTCGATCCCGACACCGGCGCGGTGAACCTGCGCGCGGAAGTGCCGAACCAGAAGAAGGAGCTGCTGCCCGGCATGTTCGTGCGTGTACGCTTTGCGCAGGCGCGTATGGATAACGTGATTCGCGTGCCGCAGCGTGCGGTGGCGCAATCCACCTTGGGTCAGTCGGTGCTGGTGGTCGATCAGGAAGGCAAGGTTGCTGCGCGTCCGATCAAGACGACCGGCATGAGCGGTTCCGACTGGATCGTCATTGATGGTCTCAAGGATGGCGAAATGGTGATCGTGAACGGTCTGCAGAAGACGCGTCCGGGCGGGGTGGTCAAGCCCAATGTGGTGACGCCGGAAGCCGCGGTTGCCGCACTGACTCAGCCGCAGGCCGCCGCACCCGAAACCAAGACGAACCCTGCAGCTGAAGCCAAGAAGGGCGACTGATCATGCTCTCCAAATTCTTCATAGATCGCCCCGTCTTCGCGTGGGTGATCGCCATCATCATCGTGCTGGGCGGTTCGCTCGCGCTGACCAAGTTGCCGGTGGCGCAGTATCCGCAGGTGGCGCAGCCCTCCATCGCCTTCAACATCACCTATCCGGGCGCTTCCGCCGAGGTGATCGAAGAAACCGTCGTTGCCCTGATCGAGCAGGAAATGAACGGTATCGAAAACCTGCTCTACATGGAGTCCTCGGCCGAGCCTGGTATCGGCACGCTGACGCTGACCTTCAAGGCCGGCACCAATATCGACATTGCGTCGGTGGAAGCGCAGAACCGCTACAAGCGCGTCGAGGCGCGCTTGCCGGACGACGTGCGGCGCATCGGCGTACCGGTGGTCAAGCCGGCACGCAATTACTTGATGTTCATCACGCTGTACTCGCCGAACGGCACCAAGAACGCGATCGACCTCGGCAGCTACGCCGCGGCCAATGTGCTCGATTCGATCCGGCGCGTGCCGGGGGTGGGCGAGGCGATTTTGTTCGGCACCGAATACTCGATGCGGATCTGGCTCAATCCGAGCAAGCTGAACGCCTATGCCATTTCGCCCAGCGACGTGGCGGCAGCCGTGCGCGCCCAGAACATCCAGCTGGCGACCGGTGAAATCGGCCAGAACCCTTCGCCTGAAGGTCAGGAGCTTAACGCGATCATCGTGTCGCGCAGCCGTCTGACCACGCCGGAAGAGTTCGGCAACATCCTGATCAAAACGCGTCCTGACGGCTCTGCCGTTCGCGTCAAGGATATTGCCCGCGTCGAGCTGGGCGGACAAAGCTACGACGTTTCCGCACGCATGGACGGCAAGCCGACCGCCGCCATTGCGGTACGTGTGGCGCCGACGGGCAATGCGCTGGACGTCGCCAAGGCCGTCAAGGCGCGCATGCAGGAGCTGTCTGAATACTTCCCCGAAGACCTGCAGTGGGGCGTTCCTTACGACACCTCGACCTTCGTCGATATCTCGATCACCGAAGTGCTGCACACCCTGGTCGAGGCCATGGTGCTGGTGGTGCTGGTGATGTTCCTTTTCCTGGGCAGTTGGCGCGCCACCATCATCCCGGCGGTGGTGGTGCCGGTAGCGCTGATCGGTGCGCTGATGGGGTTGTTCGCACTCGGCTACTCGATCAACGTGCTGACCCTGTTTGCTATGGTGCTAGCGATTGGTATCGTGGTGGACGATGCCATCGTGGTGGTCGAGAACGTCGAGCGCATCATGAGCGAAGAACACCTGTCGCCGCGCGATGCGACACGCAAGGCAATGGGCCAGATCATCGGGGCGATCATCGGTATCACCCTGGTGCTGTGCGCCGTGTTCCTGCCTATGCTCTTCTTCGGCGGCTCGGTCGGCGCGATCTATCGTCAGTTCGCCATGACCCTGATCCTGTCGATTTCCTTCTCCGCTTTGATGGCACTGACCCTCACGCCGGCCATGTGCGCCACCCTCCTGAAGCCGCACACGGTCAAGCCGGAGGAGCAAAAGGGTTTCTTCGGCAAGTTCAACCGCTTCTTCACTCGTGCCAGCGACAAGTATCGCAATGCGGTTGCCAGCGTGCTTGGCAAGACCGGCCGCTGGCTGGTGATCTATGCCGTCATCATCGCCGTGACAGCGGGCCTGTTCACCAAGCTGCCCGGCAGTTTCCTGCCGGATGAAGACCAAGGCTATTTCATCAGTCTGGTCCAGCTGCCGCCGGGCGCTACCACCGAGCGCACCAAGGACGTATTGAGCCAGCTTGAGCAGTACTACCTCAGCCAGCCGGAAGTTGACCATGTCATCGGCGTGCTGGGCTTTTCCTTCTTCGGCCGCGGCCAGAATGCCGCCCTTGCCTTTATCCGCCTCAAGGATTGGGATATGCGCGAAGGCAAGGAGCATTCGGTGCAGAGCGTGATCGGACGCGGCTTCATGGCCTTGGCCGCGATCAAGCATGCCTTCATCATCGGTGTGAATCCGCCGCCGATTCCCGAGCTCGGTGCGGCGGGCGGCTTCGACTTCCGCCTGCAGGACCGTGCCGGCCAGGGGCGCGAGAAATTGATGGAGGCGCGCAATATGTTGCTTGGTATGGCCGCGCAAAACCCTGCGCTGGCCGGCGTGCGCCCGGAAGGCCAAGAGCCCGCGCCGCAGATTACGCTGGAAGTGGATCGCGTCAAGGCGCGTGCGCTGTCTATCGATCTGGCCGAACTCAACACAACATTGACCTCGACGCTGGGGGTTTCCTACATCAACGACTTCGTGCGTGCGGGCCGTATCCTGCGTGTGCAGATGCAGGCAGAGGGCGATTTGCGGCGTAGCCCGGAAGATGTGTTGCGTCTGCCGGTGCGCAATACGCGCGGCGAGATGATTCCTCTGGGCGAATTCGTGACGCCGAAGTGGACCGTGGGCATGCCTAAGGTGGATCGCTACAACGGTTTGCCCTCAGTCAAGATCTCCGGCACGCCGGCGCCCGGCCACAGCTCTGGCGAAGCCATGGCGCAGATGGAGGCCATGGCCGACAAACTGCCGCCGGGCTTCGGCTTCGAGTGGTCCACGACTTCGCTGGAAGAAAAGGTCTCCGGCAATCAGGCCCCCTTCCTGTTCGGCCTCTCTCTGCTCATCGTATTCCTCGCCTTGGCGGCCTTGTACGAAAGCTGGTCG
Organism: Rhodocyclaceae bacterium; assembly: GCA_035565355.1. Classification (GTDB taxonomy): domain Bacteria; phylum Pseudomonadota; class Gammaproteobacteria; order Burkholderiales; family Rhodocyclaceae. The sequence continues at coordinate 3,320 of DATMSM010000093.1, read as the reverse complement.
ATTCCGTTTGCCGTACTGCTGGTGGTGCCCTTGGGTGTCTTTGGGGCGCTGTTGGCGGTGCATCTGCGCGGCATGCCGAACGACGTCTACTTCAAGGTCGGCCTGATCGCCATCATCGGTTTGTCATCCAAGAACGCGATCCTGATCATCGAATTCGCGCGTGAGTTGCAGGACAAGGGCATGAGTGCCATCGATGCGACGCTGGAAGCCTGCCGTCTGCGTTTCCGCCCGATTCTGATGACCTCGATTGCCTTCATTCTGGGCGTGCTGCCGCTGGCCATCTCCAGCGGTGCCGGCGCCCAGAGTCGTCATGCCATCGGCACCGGTGTGATCGGCGGCATGGTCGGCGCTACCGTGCTGGCCATCTTCCTCGTTCCTGTATTCTTTGTGGTGGTGCGCCGCTTCTTCCCGGGCAAGGTCGGTCCCCGCCATATCGACGACAAGCGCACCTCCGGAGACTCTTATGATGAATAAATCCGTACTGACCCTGGCGGTGACCGGGGCGCTGCTGGCCAGCGGCTGCTCGCTTGCGCCCTTCTATGAGCGCCCGGTAGCACCGATCACGAGTGATTGGGGCGCATCGAATGCAAGTGGTCAGCGCAATATCGACAACACGCCCTGGCGCGAGTTTTTCCCCGATCAGCGCCTGCAGGCGCTGATTACCGCGGCGCTCGACTACAACCGCGATCTGCGCATCGCCGTCGCCCGCGTCGAAGAGGCACGTGGCCTGTACGGCGTGCAGCGTGCTGATCGTCTGCCCACGTTGAACATCACCGGCGGGCAGACGGCTGCACGCGTGCCGGGCAGTATTTCGACGACCGGCGAGCAGATGTATACGCGCCGCTACGATGCCGGCGTCGGTATGCCGGGTTTCGAGCTCGATTTCTGGGGCCGTGTTGCCAATCTCTCGCGTGCCGCACTCAATAACTATCTTGCCACCGAGGAAGCACAACGCGCCTTCCGTCTCAGCCTGATCGCCGACGTGGCCAACGCCTATTTCACCGTCCTCGAGATGGAAGATCGCACTCGCGTTGCCGAGGAAACTGTACGGGCGCGCCAGGAAGGCCGGGATATTCTGGCCAAGCGCCGCGAAGTCGGCATTGCCGGCGATCTGGATTATCTCCAGGCCGACGGTGCACTTGAGCAGGCCAAGGCCGACCTTGCCAATCTGACGCGCCAACGCGCCGCCGCCGCCAGTGCCCTGGTGCTGCTGGTCGGTGAGCCCAATCTGATGAAGGACCTGCCGGCCGGCAAGCGCCTCACCGAGCAGGGCGTGGTGGCCGACCTGAATGTCAGCGTGCCGTCGGAAGTGCTGCTGAAGCGCCCGGACGTGATTGCCGCCGAGCTGCAACTGCAGGGCGCCAACGCCAATATCGGTGCCGCCCGTGCCGCCTTCCTGCCGCGCATCAGCATCGGCGGCAGCGTCGGCAGCGCCGCGCCCGAGATTTCGGGTCTCTTTGACAAGGGCAGCGGCGCCTGGACCTTCACGCCGACCATCAGCATGCCGCTGTTCGACTGGGGCCGCACCCTCAATAACCTCGATGTGACCGAGGCGCGCAAGGTGATTGCCGTTGCGCAATACGAGAAGACGATACAACAGGCCTTCAAGGAAGTTTCGGATCTACTGGTGGCACGCGAGGAGCTGGCCAAGCAGCTGGGCTCGCTGGAGTCCGTCGAACGTTCGCAGGCCGAACGCCTGAAGCTCGCGGATGCCCGCTACAAGGGCGGGATTTCCAACTATCTGGAAGTGCTGGACGCGCAGCGTGAATCGTTTACTGCCCAGCAGGCCGCCATCCAGACGCGCAGCGCCTTGCTGGCCAATGCCGCCAACCTCTACAAGGCGCTCGGTGGTGCGGAAGAGGATAGAACGGTAAGTGCCGACTTCGACAAGGTGGCCGAACAAAGCAAGTCCAGGAAGTAATTCGGACTTGCTCAAATGAAAAGGGCGTGGCGGATATCCGCTACGCCCTTTTTACTCAGGCTGCCGCTCAGCCCAACTTTTGCAGCCGTTTATCCAGCCGCGCCAGATCGTCACGCAGCTGGTCCACCCCATCCGAGAAGGCGGCGATTTCCTGCGGCGAGGGCAACAGGCCGGTTTCGTCGCGCAAGTACTCGGTCGCGTTTTCAGCCAGATTGCGCGCGGCCTGTTTTTGCCAGGCGGTGAGGCTACGCAGGCTTCCGGCGATGTGGTGCGCCGCAATGTCGCCGACTACGCGCGACAGGTCTTCCTCGAAATCCCACGATAGGTTGCGCAGCACGAAGCCCAGCGTATCGGCGAACTCGACCGAGCCATTGATGCGCGCATTGCGCATCACCTTGTCGCTGCCTTGCAGTGCGGTCAAGGGCGTATCTGCGGGCAGTGTAATTTCAACATCGGGCGTGCCCTTGCCGGCGGCGAACAGCCCGTCCGCGGTCACCAGCAGTTGCAGGCGAAACGGCGGCATGGCGAACACAGCCTCACGCCCGGCAAAGGGCACGAGCTTGTGCTGCGCCCAGGCGGTGCGCACGATCACATGGTTGAGGGCGGCGATGATGGGCTGTTCAAGCATAGGGGCAGAAATGAAAAAACCCGGGCGATGCCCGGGTTTTGTGTGAGCAACGCTGGAATATTACTCAGCTTGCTGGATGCCGGCAACGACCCAGCCGCGCGAGTTGTCGCGCGGGCGGGCAAGGTGCCAGACTTCATTGAAGTACTCCGGCGCACCGTTGGCGGTTTCGCGGATCTGGCCGTGGAAACGCACGCTGGCGATTTCCTGGTTGCCTTCGATGCTCACGTCGAGAAGATCGGCGTCGAGCTGGACGACATCGGTCTGCTGGACCGAACGACCGCGCTCTTCGTATTGCATCTGGATCTCGGCGAAAAGCTCGGGACCGGTGAAGTTCTTGATGTCGGCCATGTCGCCGCTATCGTTGGCGGCCTGCAGGCGCACGAAGTTCAGCTTGGCCTGACGCAGGAAACCTGCCGAGTCGAAATCGCTGGGCACGGCACCGGCGACCGGTGCAGCGCTGCCGCCGTAGGACTGTTCGGCCTGGAAGGCTTGCGCTTGCTGCTGGAATGGCGTGTTGTTGCCGGCACCGGCAAATTGCATCGGCTGCTGCGCCTGCTTCTTGCGGCCGAAGATCAGGCGGAACACGACGACGGCGGCAACGACCAGGAGCAGGATCATGACCATATTGGCCATGCCTTCGCCGAGGCCGAGATGCGAGAACAGGGCAGCGAGACCGAGACCGGCGGCGAGACCAGCAATCGGGCCCATCCAGCGGCTCATGCCGGAGCGCTGGGTTGCGGCCGCAGCGGGTGCGGCGGCACCGGCCGGCTT
>DATMSM010000092.1:0-14945 GCA_035565355.1 Rhodocyclaceae bacterium | reverse complement strand
ATGTCGATGCGGCGCCTAGCTTGGCGTCCAGTGCGGCGCGCGTTTTTCCAGCACGGCGGTCAGCCCTTCGCGCGCTTCGGCGCTGGCGCGTACGCGCGCGCTACGCTGGGCCATGTGGTCGAGCAGCTCGGCCGAGACCGGACGATTCTGCATCAGCGCCAGGGCGGCCTTGCATTCGGCCAGCGCGGCCGGGCCGTTGCCGAGCAGGGCATCGATGAGATCGGCCAGCGCATGATCCAGCCCGGCATTGTCGGCGACGATCTCATGCACCAGGCCGAGGCGATAGGCCTCGGACGCGGAAAAACGCTCCGCGGTGAGCATGTAGCGCCGTGCATGACGTGCGCCGATGGCATTGACGACATAGGGGCCGAGCACGCCCGGGATCAGGCCGTAGCGGGTTTCATTCAGCGCAAACTCGGTCTCGAAGGTGGCGATGGCGATATCGCAGGCGGCGACCAAGCCCACACCTACCCCGAGCACCGACCCATGCACGCGCGCTACCGTCGGTTTGGGGCAGTCGGCAACGGCGCGCAACATTTGCCCTACGGCGCGTGCATCGGCGAGATTATCCGCCTCGCTCTTGAGCGCCGAATGCAGCAACCACTGCGGATCGGCGCCACTGCAGAAACTCGGGCCCAGGCCCGATAGAATCAGCACGCGCACCTCGCTCCAGGCGGCCATGGCGGTGATGGCGGCGCCCAGTTCCGCCACCAGCGCGCTGTCCAGTGCATTGCCGCGGACGGCGCGGTTCAGGCTGATCAGCCCCACCCCTTGATCGACCTCGGTCAGAATGTTCTGGTAGGTGCTCATAGGGGCGCGAACTTATTTGGTGGCAGCGCTTTTCTTGGCCGCGGTCTTGGGCTTTGCCGCCGCCTTCTTGGCCGGGGCCTTCTTTGCTACGGCCTTGGCGGGGGCTGCGGTTTCAGCGGCGTCGGTCTTGCTCTCCTTGGCCGGAGCCTTTGCCGCTTTTGCCGGCCGGGGCTCGAATTCGAAGCCGGTCTTGCCATCCGGGCCGCGCACCAGGAAAGCGGAGAACTTGCGCTTGGTACGGTTGGAGACAAAGCCCTTCAACAAATCAGTCTTGCCTTCCTGCAGCAGCTTGCTCATCTGGGCACGATCAATTTCTTGCTGCAGGATGATCTTGCCCGAACGGAAGTCGCAACTCCTGGCGGCGCCCACGGACTTTTCGCAGATATACGACATGCCATTTTCATAGATGTTGCTCTGGCACTTGGGGCATGCGCCCAGCGATTCCTGGCCGCTGAAGTCGACTTCTTCGTCGTTGCTCTCATCGCTCTGGCCGAAATCGAACTCCGGCATCTTGTCGGCATTGAGCTTGATGATGGCGGCAAAGGCACGCCCCATCTTGCTGCGGAAGCCTTGCAGCGGGCCGACGACACCCTTGGTCAGCAGCTCTTCGATTTCCTCGGTCTCGTACTGGCGGCCGGCGACGACCTTCCACAGCGCGTAGTCGCAGGCCTTGCACTGGAACTTCTTGTAATTTTCCTGGATCACGCCGCCGCACTTGGGGCACGGGGCGTTGATGGTGGCGAAAGCCTCCTCGGGAATCTCGCCTTCCTTGATGCGCGCCACCATGTCCTGCGTGGTGTCGGCAATGTGGCGCATGAACTCGTCGCGCTTGAGCTTGCCCGCTTCCATCTGCTTGAGCTTGTACTCCCACTCGCCGGTCAGTTCGGGCGAGCGGATTTCCTCGATGCCCAGCTTGTCGAGGGCGAACAGCAGCGAGAACGCTTTCGCGGTGGGCTGTAGTTCGCGGCCGTTGCGGTGGATATATTCTTCGGTGATCAGACCTTCGATGGTGGCGGCGCGCGTGGCCGGCGTGCCGAGGCCGCGCTCGCTCATGGCATCACGCAACTCTTCGTCCTCGACCAGCTTGCCGGCGCCTTCCATGGCGGAGAGCAGGGTGGCTTCGCTGTAGCGCGCCGGCGGCTTGGTCTGGTTGGGCTTGACGGCGACGTCATTGGCCCAGACGCGCTCGTTCGGTTGCACCGGCACCAGCGCCTTGCTTTCCTTGCCGTCTTCCTTGTCTTCGTCGACTTCGGCTTCCTTGCCGTACACCGCCATCCAGCCGGCGCTGACCAGGACCTTGCCTTCGGTCTTGAAGGCTTCGCCCTCGACGCGCGTGATGCGCGTGGTGACGTTGAATTCGGCGGCCGGATAGAAGATGGCGAGGAAGCGCTTGACCACCAGATCGTAAAGCTTCTGTTCGGCTTCCGACAGACTCTTCGGCGCCTGTCCGGTCGGGATGATGGCGAAGTGGTCTGAGATCTTGGCGTTGTTGAAGATGCGCTTATTCGGATGCACCCAGCCGGAGCCGAGGATCTCGCCGGCAAAACCCTCGTAGGGCGAATCGGTCATCATGCGCAGCGTGTCCTTGACCGAGCCGATATAGTCCTCGGGCAGGCAGCGGCTGTCGGTACGCGGATAGGTCAGCACCTTGTGGCGCTCGTAGAGTGCCTGAGCAATGGAGAGCGTGGTCTTGGCGGAGAAGCCGAAACGGCCGTTGGCTTCGCGTTGCAGCGAGGTCAGGTCGTAGAGCAGCGGCGACATCTGCGTGGTGGGCTTGCTTTCTTCGGTGACGTCACCGTGCTTGCCCATGCACTTCTTGCGAATCTCGTCGGCCTTGGCCTTTTCCCAGATGCGCGGCGCCTGGGCGTGCTCGTCGTCGCCCTTTCTGAATTTCTCGTCGAACCAGCGGCCCTTGTAGGTGCCGGCGACGGCGCCGAATTCGGCTTCGACTTCCCAGTAATCACGCGAGACGAAGGCGCGGATCTTTTCTTCGCGCTCGACCAGGATGGCCAGCGTCGGCGTCTGCACGCGGCCGACCGGGGTCTTGTGGAAGCCGCCTTCCTTGGAGTTGAAGGCGGTCATGGCGCGCGTGCCGTTGATGCCAATCAGCCAGTCGGCCTCCGAGCGCGAACGCGCGGCATCGGCCAGCGGCTGCATTTCCTCATCGGTACGCAGGTGCGCAAAGCCTTCCTTGATCGCGTTCTGGGTCATGGACTGCAACCACAAGCGACGGATGGGCTTGACGTTCTTCTCGCCCATCGCGTGTTGGGCGACGTAGCGGAAAATCAGTTCGCCTTCGCGGCCCGCGTCGCACGCGTTGATGACGCCGGACACATCCTTGCGCTTGATCAGGCGGGTGAGAAGTTTGAGGCGGTCTTCGGTCTTCTCGATCGGGTTCAGCGCAAAGCGCGGTGGAATCACCGGCAGATGGGCAAAGGACCATTTGCCGCGCTTGACCTCATACTCCTCGGGAACGGTGAGTTCGAGCAAGTGGCCGACGGCGGAGGAGAGCACATACTGGTCGCTCTCGAAATAGTCGGCGGTCTTTGTGAAGCCACCCAAAGCCCGCGCAATGTCGGCGGCGACGGAGGGCTTTTCTGCAATGATGAGCTGCTTGGTCATGGGCGGCGGTAGTAAACGCGAAAGCGGCGCATCATAGGTGCGCCGCCTTCAGCTTGCAAGGATAGATTAGGCGGGCTCAGTGATAGAGGCGGTTCTCACCGTCTTCGTCATCGTCGGCGGCAAGGAGTTCCTCCAGCAGCAGCGTGTCCAGCGAATGCTGGTGACGCCACATGACCATCAGGACGATGACCTTGAGCTTGGACAGGCTGAGGGCCGAGTCGGTGGCACAGGCGCGCTCGATGACCAGTTCGCGCAAGGCGGGCGGCAAGGCACCGGCCTGTTCGAGGAAGGTCAAAAAGCCGCGGCAGTCGGTGCTGAGCATGGATTCTTCCTCGTCGACATAGACGCGGATCGACGGGCGTTGTGAGCTGTTGTGTGCAACTTCATGGGCATCGGCGTCATGTTCCTGCAGGCCGGCAAGCCAGTCCAACGCCTCATGGATAGCCTCTTCCTCGAAACCAATCGCCGACAGCTTGCGTGCGAGCACGGCAGGCTCAGGGCAGGCTTCGGGCAGGTAGTTTTCAAATAGATAGACGAGGATGTCGAACATGCAGGCAAGCCCCCATTTAGAGAACACTGCATGCTGCTGCCACAGTGTTCTAGCCGAGTTTCTGGTAGCGGCCGCCAGGCAAACTGGCGATGCGACCATCAAGCTCCATGGACAAGAGCATCGCAAGAAGCGCATCAGGTGTCAATCCGCTGCGCGTCACCAAAGCCTCCAGATCGCAGGGCGCGTCGCTCAGCGCCTTGATTACTTTGAGTTCTTCCGCGCTGGGCGGTGTTGTTTCCGTGTCGATCGAAGGAATTGGATGGACAACCCCCTCCCATTTCAATTCTTCGAGGATGTCCTCGGCCGATTCGACCAGCTTGGCACCCTGGCGGATCAGGCGATGGCAGCCGCGCGCCAAGGCCGAATGGATGGAGCCGGGCATCGCGAATACTTCGCGTCCGGCCTCGGCGGCCAGGCGCGCCGTGATCAGTGAGCCACTGCGTTCTGCCGCTTCGACGACCAGGCAGCCTTGCCCCAGCCCGGCGATGATGCGATTGCGGCGCGGGAAGTTGTGCGCCAGCGCACCCATGCCGAGCGGGAACTCACTGATGATCAGGCCTTGCTCGGCAATGCTGCGCGCCAAGCCGGCGTTGCGGGCGGGATAGATGCGGTCGATGCCGGTGCCGATCACGGCCACGGTCGCGCCCTTGCCCTTGAGTCCACCGCGATGCGCCGCGGCGTCTATGCCCAAGGCCATGCCGCTGACGATGGTCAGGCCGGCCGCCGACAGGTGGGCGGCAAAGGCCTCGGCATCAAGTTCGCCCTGGCGCGTGGCGTTGCGGCTGCCGACCACGGCCAGCATGGGGCGTTGCAGCAGTGCGATATCGCCCTTGGCGTAGAGCAGCACCGGCGGATCGGCGCTGTTCAGCAGGGCGGGCGGATAGGCCGGGTCGGCCAGCGTGATGAGGTGGTTGCCGGGTTCGGCAGCCCAGGCCAGCGCGGTTTCGATTTCCGCCTCGGCGTCCTGGCCGGCGAGTGCCGTGGCCAGGGTATCGCCGATGGCGGCACGCAACTCGGTACCGCGTGCCTTGAAGATGGCCTGGGGCAGGCCGAAAGTCTGTAGCAGGCTACGTTGCCCCTGGCCGCCCAGCCCGGGAATCAGGGTCAGGCGTAGCCAGGCGGCGAGTTCATTGTCCGGGTGAGGTGACAATGTCGCCGACGCGGATGGGGTCATCGGCGGTCATGATCAGGCCGTAGGCAACCCGATCAAAGACCTGGAAGACGAAGATCAGGCCGGTTTGCTGGGCCGGGGTCTGGTAGGTGCGCTTGATCCCGTTGAAGCGTTCGTCGACCTCACGGCCGGCCGTCATCAGGTTGAAGACATGACCGACCTCGACGCCGTCCTTGGCGCCGCGCGAGAAGCTGACCACGGAATAGCGGCCGGCATGACCGACGGTGCCGTAGATGGACAGGATCTCGCCGCGCATGGCCTTTTCCGGTGCGCGCGGCATATAGGAAATGATGGACGGCTCGACCTCGGGGATGAGCTTGTCGCCGCGGCCGACTTCCTGGGCCGAGCGTGTCAACAGCAGGGTGCTGGGCTCGCCCGGCACCGTCAGGCGTGCGCTGCCGGTGTAGATGGCTTCATAACCGAGCACTTCACGGCTGCCGATTTCCGACAGGGCCTTGCCTTGGCGATAGCTGTGCCAGACCTGCTTGCCGTCGCTGGGGATGCCGGTGGCGAAAATCTTATCGCCCGCGCCCAGCGCGATGCGGTCGTTCTCGGCCGAGACGACGCGCGGCAGGCGGTCGAGCTGCTCGATGTCCATGACCAGCGGGCGCTCCAGATAGGGGCGGATCAGGTCATAGGGGATGGAGGCAATCGCCTTCTTGTTAGGTTCGACATAGATCTTCGGCTCCAGCTTGACGTCGCGGTTGTCTTCCCCGCACGGCCGGCCTTCGATGCACAGGCGCGGCCTGCCATCGGCATCAAAGCTGAGCAGCAGCACCTGACCGGGATAGATCAGGTGCGGATTCTTGATATCGTCCTTGTTCACGCGCCAGAGTTCGGGCCAACGCCAGGGCGACTTGAGGTATTTGCCGGAAATATCCCAGAGGGTGTCGCCGCGGACGATGGTGTAACGCGCCGGCGCGTTCGGGGCCAGCTCCAGCGGGGCGGCGGCCTGGGCGGGAGCGGCTTGGGCAACGGCGGGAACTTGCAACAGGCCGGCGGTCAAAAACAGGGCGAGGAGTGGAGCGGATATAATGCGGCGCATACAGGCATCTCCGGTTAAGGTCGTCCGATTCTGCCGCCTAACCGCTTTGCAATCAATCATATCAGTGACAAATTTATGGCTTTACTTCCGATTCTGAGGTATCCAGACAACCGTTTGCATAAAAAGGCCGAACGGATCCGCGAAATCACGCCTGAAATTCGCCAGCTCGCCGCCGACATGGCCGAAACCATGTACGAGGCGCCGGGCATAGGTCTGGCGGCGACCCAGGTTGATCGGCATATCCGCCTGATCGTCGTGGATGTGTCCGAAGACCAGTCCGAACTGCTGACTTTCATCAACCCCGAGATCATCGAGAAAAGCGGTGAATGCGTGGGTGAGGAAGGCTGTCTGTCGGTGCCCGGCATTTACGAAACGGTGATGCGCGCCGAGCGTATCAAGGTCAAGGCGCAAAACCTCAAGGGCGAAGAGTTCCAGATGGACGCGGACGGCCTGCTCGCCGTGTGCATCCAGCACGAAATCGACCACCTGCAGGGCAAGGTCTTCGTCGAGTACCTGTCCAATCTCAAGCAGACGCGCATCAAGTCCCGACTGGCCAAGAAAGCCAGGATCACTGCGTGATTGGTCCCGCCCCCCTTCCCCCCTCGCGGGGGCTTATTAGCTGCTCGCTGCGCTCGTTTATTACGGGGGGCTCCGTTGAGTGGGCGGTGCGGGTTGCGCCTCCGACGCGTGCCGCCCTTGCTTGGGTCGGCCCGGCGCAAGGGCTGCGTTGTTTGTGGCGGTTCGGGGCGGCATGAATCTGGTTTTTGCGGGCACGCCGGAGTTCGCTGCGCAGGCGCTGGAAGCGCTGATCGCCGCCGGCCACAACATCAAGCTCGTGTTGACCCAGCCCGACCGTCCGGCCGGGCGCGGCATGCAATTGCAGGCCAGTGCCGTCAAGCAGGTGGCCCTCAAGCACGGTATTCCGGTCTATCAACCGGAAAAGCTGCGTGATCCGGAAACCCACGGCCCGATCCGGGAGGTAAACGCCGACTGCATGGTGGTGGCCGCCTACGGCATAATCCTGCCGCAGGCCGTGCTGGACCTGCCGCGCATCGGCTGTCTCAACATCCACGCTTCGCTGCTGCCGCGCTGGCGCGGCGCCGCACCTATCCAGCGCGCCATCGAGGCGGGTGACGCCGAGACCGGCGTTACCATCATGCAGATGGACGCCGGCCTGGATACCGGCGCCATGTTGCTCAAGGAAGCCTTGCCAATCGGCGCTGACGACACCGCCGCCAGCCTCCACGACAAGTTGGCTGCGCAGGGCGCGCGGCTTATTGTCGATGCCCTGGCACGCTATGACGAGCTCAAGCCCGAACCCCAGCCAGAGGCGGGCGTCACCTATGCCGCCAAGATCAGTAAGGTCGAGGCGCGCATAGACTGGCAATTGCCAGCGGCGGAGATCGCCCGCCGTATCCGTGCCTTCGACCCCTTCCCCGGTGCCGTCACCGAGTCCGGCGGGGTCGCCATCAAGGTCTGGCGCGCAGCCGAGACTGCGGGGCGCGGGACGCCCGGCACCGTGCTGCAGGCGGATGGACAGCAACTTGTCGTTGCTTGCGGTGAACAGGCGCTATCGTTGCAGCTGCTGCAGAAGCCCGGAAGCAAGCGCTTGCAGACGCGCGACTTCCTGCAAGGCTTCGCTCTGGCCGCAGGCGACAGCCTGGCCTGACCCTGCACTGGGCGCAGGATTGAATTTTTCCTGCGCCACCCCATCTAAATAGCCGTAATCCCTCATTCGGAGACTCATCCATGTTCGGCAACTGGCTCAAGACCTCGATCCTGATGGCAGGCATCATGGCCTTGTTCGGCCTCATCGGCGCCTACATCGGCGGCACCAACGGCATGCTGCTCGCCCTTCTGTTCGGCGGCGGCATGAATTTCTTCGCCTATTGGTTCTCGGCGGACATGGTGCTGAAGATGTACAACGCACAGGAAGTCGATGCCGCGTCCTCGCCTTACCTCTACAACATGGTGCAGGAGCTGGCCGGTCGCGCCGGCCTGCCCATGCCCAAGGTCTACATCATTCATGAAGACCAGCCGAATGCCTTTGCCACCGGGCGCAATCCGGAGAATGCCGCCGTGGCCGCGACCAGCGGCATCCTGCAGATGCTCTCGGCGCGCGAACTGCGCGGCGTAATGGCGCACGAACTGGCGCATGTGCAGCACCGTGACATTCTGATCTCAACCATTTCGGCCACGCTGGCCGGCGCGATTTCGGCGCTGGCGAACTTCGCCATGTTCTTCGGTGGTCGGGGTTCCGATGGCCGCCCGGCCAATCCCATCGCCGGTATCGCGGTCGCCCTGTTGGCCCCGATGGCCGCTGGCCTGATTCAGATGGCGATTTCGCGTGCGCGCGAATTCGAGGCTGACCGTGGTGGCGCCGAGATTAGCGGCGACCCGCAGGCGCTGGCCGATGCACTGATCAAGATTCACAACTATGCAGGTGGCATTCCCATGGCCACGGCCGAGGCCCACCCTGAAACTGCGCAGATGATGATCATGAACCCGCTTTCCGGCGGCGGCCTGGCGGGCTTGTTCAGCACCCACCCGGCCACCGAGGAGCGCGTGGCGCGTTTGCGTGCCATGGCGGGCGGCTACTAAGGTAAGATAGGCTCATGTCCCGATTCATTGCAATGTTCGCCCGCAGCCTGAGCGCCGCTCGCCAGGGCCTGCGTGTACCGACGTCCGGCAGGAACGCCACCTGCCCCTTCCATCCCCGGTAGAACCCGTTGGCCTTGCCTGCCCGGTTTTACCGGGTGAGCTCTGCCACTCTCCAACCGATTGAAGGAAACATGCAATGAACCTGCCTTACTTGACCCAGCTCGACGTCCTGCGCCTGGAGCGCGAAATCAACAGCCTCAATGAAGAAGAGCGCGATCGTCTCGACGATCTGCTGGCGCGCGCTCACATTGTTGGCGGCGACGAGATCCCGGGTGATATCGTCACCATGAACAGCTTGCTGGTGTATCGCGATCTGCAGAGCAATGTCGCCAACGAGGTCACTCTGGTGTACCCCGAGCTGGCGGACAGCACCAAGAACCGACTGTCGGTAACATCCGCGGTTGGCGCTGCATTGCTGGGTGGCCGCCTCGGCGACGAGGTGGAGGCCGAACTGCCTAACGGCCAGACCCGCCGCTTCAAGATCCTCGCCATTCCTTTCCAGCCAGAGGCTGCAGGCCAGTTTCACCTCTGAGTTTGGCAAATTTGGTCTGAACCCGGTGGCGGGAAAGCCTGTCCTAGACAAGGCTATCCCGCCAAACTTGAGGACTGACCATGGAGTTGCTTGCCGATCCGCAGATCTGGATTGCCTTCCTGACCCTCACCGCACTGGAGCTGGTGCTGGGTATAGACAACATCATCTTCATTTCCATCCTGTGTGACCGGCTGCCACCGGAAACCCGCGAGAAGGCGCGCCGGCTGGGTCTAAGCATGGCCATGGGCATGCGCATCAGCTTGCTCTTCCTGATTTCCTGGATTGTGGGCCTGACGGCACCGCTGTTCACGCTGGCCGGTGTCGAGATCTCCGGGCGTGACCTGATCCTGATTGGCGGCGGCCTGTTCCTGCTGTGGAAGAGCACGACGGAAATCCACCATCTCCTCGAAGGAGAGGACGAGCAGGTCGAAACCAAGGGTGAGGTCACCTTTGCCGGGGTCATTGCGCAGATCGCGCTGATTGACATGGTGTTCTCGCTCGACTCCATCATCACCGCGGTCGGCATGGTCGACGAGATCGCCGTCATGATTGCCGCCGTGGTCGTGTCCGTTGCCTTGATGATGGTCTTTGCCAAACAGATTGGCGACTTCGTCTCCAACCACCCCAGCATCAAGATGCTGGCCTTGTCCTTCCTGGTGGTGGTCGGGCTGGTCCTGATCGTGAATGGTTTCGACCACAATGTGCCCAAGGGCTACATCTACTTCGGCATGGCATTCTCGCTGTGCGTGGAGCTGCTCAATATCCGCGCCCGCAAGAAGCGCTCGGCCCAAGCCCCGGTGCAGCTGCATAGCCGCTACAAACGTTGAGAATTGGAGCGGACGGCAGGGTCTGCCGTCCGCGCCGTGCTTGTGGCGTAGACTGGGCGCATCCCTGAAGTTGAGGACGTGCCATGGAACTACTGAGCAACCCGCAGCTCTGGATCGCCTTCTTCACGCTTACTGCGCTGGAGCTGGTCCTGGGCATAGACAACATCATCTTCATTTCCATCCTGTGCGATCGACTGCCGGCGCATACCCGGGACAAGGCGCGCCGCATCGGCCTGGGTCTGGCCATGGTGATGCGCATTGCCCTCCTGTTTCTGCTGTCCTGGATCATCGGTCTGAAGGAGCCTCTCTTCAGCGTGTTGTGGGTCGAGATCTCGGGGCGCGACCTGATCCTGATCGGCGGCGGGCTGTTCCTGTTGTGGAAAAGCGCCAATGAAATCCACCACCTGCTGGAAGGCGAAGAGCGCGAGGTGGATGAGAGCAAACAGGTCACATTCGGCGGCGTGCTACTGCAGATCGCCCTGATCGACATGGTGTTCTCGCTGGACTCCATCATCACTGCCGTCGGTATCGTCAATGAAATTGCCGTGATGGTCGCCGCCGTGGTGGCCTCGGTGGGGCTGATGATGGTGTTTGCCAAGCAGATCGGCGACTTTGTTTCCTCCCACCCCAGCATCAAGATGCTGGCCCTGTCCTTCCTGGCCGTGATCGGCGTCATCCTCATTGCTGATGGCTTCGATCACCATGTACCCAAGGGCTACGTTTACTTCGCCATGGCCTTCTCGGTCTGTGTCGAACTGCTCAATCTACACGCGCGTAAGAACAAGCCGGCTGAGGCCAGGCCGGTCAAGCTGCACCGTCGTTATGCGCGCAAGGAGCAGATGCCGGACGCGCAGTAAAGGCGGCACAGACGCAAAAAAGCCGCGGTACGCCGCGGCTTTTTCAATAGTGCTTGCCTTTAGACAATATCCAGATGCTGGATGCCGGCATTGATGTCGGTGCCGTGGGCTTCCTTGCCGTGCAGCTTGATCATCAGACGCACTTCGTTCATCGAATCGGCGAAGCGCAGCGCATCCTCGTAGTTGATCTTGCCGTCCTCGTAGAGGTCGAACAGAGCCTGGTCGAAGGTCTGCATGCCGAGTTCGCGCGACTTCTTCATGGTTTCCTTGATGTCGTGCACCTCGCCCTTACCGATCTGGTCGGAAATCAGCGGCGAGTTGAGCAGCACCTCGACGGCGGCGGCGCGGCCCTTGCTGTCGCGCAGCGGGATCAGGCGTTGCGAGACGATGGCCTTGAGGTTGAGCGACAGGTCCATCAGCAGTTGCGGCCGGCGCTCTTCCGGGAAGAAGTTGATGATGCGGTCGAGCGCCTGGTTGGAACTGTTGGCGTGCAGCGTGCCCATGCACAGGTGACCGGTTTCGGCAAAGGCGATAGCGTGCTCCATCGTTTCCTTGTCGCGGATTTCACCGATCAGGATCACATCCGGCGCCTGGCGCAGGGTGTTCTTCAGCGCGGCTTCCCAAGAGTCCGTATCTACCCCGACCTCGCGCTGCGTGATGATGCAGTTCTTGTGATCGTGCACATACTCGACCGGATCCTCGATGGTGATGATGTGGCCGTAGGAATTCTGGTTGCGGAAGCCGATCATGGCCGCCAGCGAGGTGGACTTGCCCGAGCCGGTACCGCCGACGAAGAGCACCAGGCCGCGCTTGGTCATGGCGACTTCCTTGAGCACCTGCGGCAGCTTGAGATCGTCGAGTTCGGGGATAGTGGTATTGATGGTACGCAGCACCAGGCCGACGCGACCCTGCTGGACGAAGGCATTGACGCGGAAGCGGCCGATGCCGGCCGGATTGATCGCGAAGTTGCATTCCTTGCTGGCCTCGAACTCGGCGGCCTGCTTGTCGTTCATGATGGCGCGCGCCAGTTCCAGCGTGTGCTGCTGGGACAGCGCCTGCTGCGTGACCGGCGTCATCTTGCCGTCGACCTTGATCGCCGGCGGGAAGCCCGAGGTGATGAAGAGGTCAGATCCCTTCTTGCTGACCATATTGGACAGCAGCTGGTACATGAACTTGAGGCCTTCGTCTTTTTCCATGTGTATTCTCCTTCAGCCCCTATCGTTCAGCCGCGTAGCGGCTCTGACTAGTAGCCTCCCCGTGAGGGGAGGTTGGAGGGGCGGGTATGACTGGGTGAACAAGGATGCCTTCGGGCTTATAGCCCGAAGGCATCCTTGTTCACTGCCTTGGTCTTGGCTTCGGCCGGGGACACGATATTACGGCGCACCAGATCCTGCAGGTTCTGGTCCAGCGTCTGCATGCCGAACTGCTGGCCGGTCTGGATCGCCGAGTACATCTGGGCGATCTTGTTTTCGCGGATCAGATTACGGATGGCCGGCGTGCCGATCATGATTTCGTGTGCCGCCACACGGCCGGCGCCGTCCTTGGTCTTGAGCAGGGTCTGCGAGATGACCGCGCGCAGGGATTCGGACAGCATGGCGCGCACCATCTCCTTTTCTGCTGCCGGGAATACGTCGACCACGCGGTCCACGGTCTTGGCGGCCGAGCTGGTGTGCAGGGTGCCGAATACCAGGTGGCCGGTTTCGGCCGCGGTCAGCGCCAGGCGTATAGTTTCGAGGTCGCGCATTTCGCCGACCAGGATCACGTCCGGGTCTTCACGCAGCGCCGAGCGCAGCGCATTGGAGAAGGACAGCGTATGCGGGCCGACCTCGCGCTGATTGATCAGGCACTTCTTGGATTCGTGCACGAATTCGATCGGGTCCTCGACGGTGAGGATATGACCGTAGTCGTTCTCGTTGATGTCATCGACCATGGCCGCCAGCGTGGTGGACTTGCCGGAGCCGGTGGGGCCGGTGACGAGGACGATGCCGCGCGGCGTGCGCGCGATCTCGCTGAAGATCTTGGGTGCATTCAACTGCTCCAGCGACAGTACCTTGGAGGGAATGGTCCGGAACACCGCACCCGCACCGCGGTGCTGCACGAAGGCATTGACCCGGAAACGCGCCAGATTCGGCACCGCGAAGGAGAAGTCGCACTCGAGGTGCTCTTCATAGATCTTGCGCTGGCCGTCGTTCATGATGTCATACACCATGGCGTGCACGTCCTTGTGCTCGAGCGGCGGCAGGTTGATACGGCGCACGTCGCCATGGACGCGGATCATGGGGGGAAGGCCGGCGGAGAGATGCAGGTCGGAGGCCTTGTTCTTGACGACGAAGGCAAGCAGTTCTGTAATGTCCATCGAGGTTCCAAAAGGGAAATGCGAGGAGCGGAGCGCGGGCCGGACCGTTGCCGACAGCGCCGGCTGATATACTGCCGGGCCATTATATGACACCTATTCCCGCCAACCTGCAAGCCGTACATGCGCGCATTGCCGCAGCCTGCAAGGCTGTCGGGAGGGCGCCACAGGAGACGCGTCTGCTGGCCGTTTCCAAGACCTGGCCGGCTGACGATGTGCGGGCGGCGGCGGCTTGTGGCCAGCGCGCCTTTGGCGAGAACTATGTACAGGAAGGGCTAGGCAAGATGGAAGCCCTGGCCGACCTGGATCTCGAATGGCATTTCATCGGCCCCCTGCAGAGTAACAAGACGCGTCAGGTGGCTGAACACTTTGCCTGGGTGCACACGATAGATCGCCTCAAGATCGCCGAGCGTCTTTCGGCGCAGCGCCCGGAACATCTGCCGCCTTTGCAGGTCTGTGTGCAGGTGAATGTGAGCGGCGAGACGAGCAAGAGCGGCGTGGCGCCGGAGGAGGCTGTGGCGCTGGCACATGCGGTGGCGTCTTTGCCACATCTTTGCCTGCGCGGCCTGATGGCGGTGCCGGAACCGAGTGAGGACGAAGCGCAGCTGGCGGCGCAGTTCGGCATTCTGCGCGAGCTGTTTGAGGCCTTGCAGGCTGCCGGCCTGCCCGTGGACACCTTGTCCATGGGCATGTCGCACGATCTGGAAAGCGCGGTCGCGGCCGGCGCAACGATGGTGCGCGTGGGTACGGCGATCTTCGGTGCGCGCAGCTACACCTAGAAAGGACCAACGATGAGAATCACTATCCTGGGCGGCGGCAATATGGCCACCGCATTGATCGGCGGCCTGCGCGAAAAGGGCTTTTCCGCAGCCGGCATGCAGGTCATCGAACTGAATGCAGAAGTGCGCGATGCGCTGACCGAGAAGTTCGGCGTGCGCTGTACCGAAACCATAGATGCCGCCAGCCTCAACTGCGAAGTGCTGATGCTGGCGGTCAAGCCGCAGCAGATGCGGGAAGCGCTCAAGCCCCTGATCGGGCAGCTGCGCGATCAGCTTGTCATCAGCATTGCCGCCGGTATCCGCGTGGCCGACATCGCCCGCTGGCTGGGTGGGCATCAGCGCATCGTGCGCACCATGCCGAATACGCCGGCCCTGATCGGCGCCGGCATCACCGGCCTGTACGCCGCGCCGGAAGTTGACGCCGAACAGCGCCAGTTGGCCGACACTATCCTGGCTGCGGTGGGCAGTACGCTCTGGGTGGAGGACGAGAGCCAGGTCGATGCGGTGACGGCGATTTCCGGCAGCGGCCCTGCCTATGTCTTCTACTTTATCGAGGCACTGGAGTCGGCGGCGCTGGAGCTGGGCTTCGACCTGCCTTCGGCACGCAAGCTGGCGCTGGAAACCACGCTGGGCGCCGCCCGCCTGGCCGCACGCAGCAATGATGCACCGGCCATCCTGCGTGAGCGCGTCACGTCCAAGGGCGGCACCACCGAGGCGGCGCTGCGTTCGCTGGAAAAC
>DATMSM010000091.1:0-67192 GCA_035565355.1 Rhodocyclaceae bacterium | reverse complement strand
GCATCAGCAGCCGGGGCAGCAGGAGCTTCGGCCGGAGCAGCAGCCGGGGCTTCAACCGGAGCCGGAGCAGCTTCTTCCTTCTTGGCGCAGCCAACGGCGGCGATTGCGAAGAGGGCGGCGAGGAGGAGCGACTTGTTCATTTGGTTTTCCCTTTATCGATAAAGATGCAAACAAGACCCAAAAATCTGTTGGGCGACCAGTTTGGACGCTAGTCAGTCGAAGATTGTAGCACAAGGGCTTTACAGGCTTGGTGTGACAACTGTCACCAAATGTAGCGGCAGGCCCTGATTTCCCGGGGTTTACCGCCGGTTTGCCGTTGTCATATGTGAAGAAATCCGTCGCAATACCAGGCATAGAGCAGGGCTAGCCCATCTTCACCCAGGCTTGCGCAGTTCGCCAGGAGGCGCCGGTCGGCGAGCGTCCGCAGCGTCTCCCGGTCGGCGGGTTCGGCTTCGCATTCTTCGCCATTGATATAGAACACTGTGCCGGCAAACAACAGCTGGGTTTTCGGGTCCAGGCGTACACCACTCTTGCGGGCCTTGGCGACGAAGCGGGCATGGCTCAGGGGCGCTTCGGGTGGCTCGAAGTAGATATGCGGCTTGGGTTCGGTCAGGTAGCTGCCGAGAAAATCTCGCACCACGCCCCGATTCCAGCTGATCTCGGCAAGTATGTCGGCCACCTGATCTATCATGGCCTTGCTGATTTCCGCCGGGTGTTTCTGCAGTTTGAGATCCGGGTCGGCGTAGCGACCGGCCAGAAGCGTGCGTTCCTGCAGATAGTCGAGAAAGCCTTCCATGAGCTCCTGCGCCGGCGCGGCGCGGAAGCCGATCGACCAGGTCATGCAATCACCCACGGCAATCCCATCGTGCGCATACTGTGGTGGCAGGTAGAGCATGTCGCCCGGTTCCAGCACCCAGTCCTGTTCGGCCTTGAAATGGCTGAGTATCTTCAGCGGCACATCATCCTTCAGGCGTAGATCCTTCTGCTCACTGATGTGCCAGTGGCGGCGGCCCATGCCCTGCAACAGGAAAACATCGTAGCTATCGAAATGCGGACCGACACCGGCGCCATCTACCGCATAGCTGACCATGAGATCATCAAGGCGCGCATGCGGGATGAAGTCGAATTCGCGCAGCAGCGCATCGCCCTCGGGCAGCATCAGGTTCACCCCCTGTACCAGCACGGTCCACAAGTCTTTGCGGCGCTTGAAGTCTTTCGCTTCGAAGGGGCCGCGGCGGACTTCCCATACCTCCTTGTCGTTGGCGATCAGTCGCGCTTCCGCGTCGTCGCGGCAGGCCAGCGCGATGGTACTCTCGCGGTTCAGCCAGGCGCCGAAGTTCGGCACTGCACCACGGATCAGCAGGGGCTTCTTTTGCCAGTAGTCGCGGAGGAATTCTTTGGCGGTCATGCCGCCGAGTAGGGTCGGAATCATGGGCAGATTATAATCCCCGGTTTTCTCCCGCCCCTTTTCTCATGCAAGAAGCTGTCCATTCTCCGATTGCCACGGTCGATTCCCTTGACCATGACGGGCAAGGTGTTGCCCGCGTAGACGGCAAGGCCATTTTCATCGAAGGTGCCTTGCCGGGCGAGCGGGTCGAGTATTCGAGCTACCGCAGGAAACCCAGCTTCGAAAAGGCGCTGGTCGGGCGCATACACAAGGTCTCAGGCCTGCGCGTGACGCCACGCTGCCCGCACTATGCGGCCTGCGGCGGATGCAGCATGCAGCATCTCGACTCGACGGCCCAGACCTCGATCAAGCAGCGCGTGCTGGAGGATGATTTCTGGCATCTGGCGCGGCTTAAGCCTGAAGTCATCTATCCGCCGATCACCGGCCCGGCCTGGGGCTATCGCTATCGCGCCCGGCTATCGGTGCGGCATGTGCAGAAAAAGGGCGGCGTCCTGGTCGGTTTCCGCGAGCGTCGCAGCAGCTATGTGGTGGACATGGGGCAGTGTGAGGTCGTGCCGCCGCATGTGTCGGCGCTCATCCTGCCGCTGCGCGCCATGATCGGCCAGATGTCCATCCCCGACCGTCTGCCGCAGATTGAGGTGGCCATTGGCGATGTGCAGACTGCGCTGGTCTTCCGTCATATCGAAGCGCTGACCGCCAACGATGAAGCGCTGCTGCGCGCCTTTGCCGATGAGCACCAGGTAACGGTCTATCTCCAGCCCAAGGGACCGGAGACCGTGCATTTATTTCATCCTGCCGATGCCGGGCCGCTGTATTACA
This sequence comes from Rhodocyclaceae bacterium, assembly GCA_035565355.1. GTDB lineage: Bacteria > Pseudomonadota > Gammaproteobacteria > Burkholderiales > Rhodocyclaceae. The sequence continues at coordinate 64,965 of DATMSM010000091.1, read as the reverse complement.
CCCTGCCTGAATTCGGCCTGAAGATGCAGTTCCGGCCGATAGACTTCACCCAGGTCAACCACGGCATCAACCGCATGCTCTTGCGTCGCGCCATGAAGCTGCTCGACCCGCAGCCGGGCGAGCGCATTGCCGACATGTTCTGCGGCATCGGCAACTTCACCCTGCCGATCGCGCGCAGCGGCGCCACGGTGGTCGGCGTGGAGGGCGCCAAGGCGCTGGTCGAGCGCGCCTTGCTGAATGCCGAACTGAATGGCCTGGCGGAGCGGACCGAGTTCGGGGTGTCCAATCTCTTCGAAGCGACCGAGGCAAGCATTGCCGCACTTGGTCATTTCGACCGCATGTTGATCGACCCGCCGCGCGAAGGTGCAGCCGAGCTGTGCAAGGCGCTGGGTGCGGATGCGCCAAAGCGCATCGTCTATGTGTCCTGCAGCCCGGCCACGCTGGCGCGCGATGCGGCCATCCTGGTGCATGAAAAAGGCTATGTCCTCAAGGGCGCGGGCATTGCCAATATGTTCCCGCAGACCTCGCATGTTGAATCCATTGCGCTGTTTGAGAGACCTTGAGCTTGCCCATGGCCAATAAAAAACGGAGGCCAGGGCCTCCGTTTTCCTTGGTGCTACCTATCAGCGCTTAGTCACGCTCGCCGGCAAAGGCCATCAGCAGGTGCAGCAGGCTGGTGAACAGATTGTAGATGTTCAGGTACACCGCCAGGGTGGCCGACACATAACTGGTTTCGCCGCCGTGCACGATGCGGTTGATGTCGTACAGGATGAAGCCCGAGAACAGCAGCACCGCCACGCCCGAAATCGCCAGCGACAGGGCCGGGATCTGGAAGAAGATATTGGCGAGGGAAGCCAGTACGATCAGCACCAGGCCGACGAACAGGAACTTGCCCATATTGCTGAAATCGCGCTTGGTCGTTGCTGCGATGCCGGCCAGGGTGAAGAAGATGGCGCCGGTACCGCCTGCGGCCATGGCAATCAGCATGCCGCCGTTGCGGAACTGCAGGGCTACCGACAGCAGCGGGCCCAGCCAGAGGCCCATGAAGAAGGTGAAGCCCAGCAGCAGGGCGACGCCCAGGCCGCTATCGCGGTTCTTCTGGATCGCCCACATCATGCCGAAGGCGACGACCAGAAAAACGATGGCACTGACGCCCATGCCGACCGAGAACAGCAGCGGGGCGAGCAGGGTCGTACCAATGGCGGCGCCGATGGCGGTCGGCACCATGGACAGGCCGAGCAGCGCATAGGTGTTGCGCAGTACCCGGTGCGGTTCGGCGGCTTGCGTATGGGCAATCGAGCCGAAATGGTGGGTATTGGTGTCCATAACGAAGTTGTCTCCGTGGGTTGGTGTTAAACAAACGATAAGACTACGCAAAGCCGGGAAAAGTTTCAACTTTCGGGCGGGGATATTTAGGCTGCCCACGCAGCTGACCAAAGATCGGCGCTTGTCGGGGCGGAAGCCCGCATTGTAGCGGGCATGTCCACCGCGGCTCAGGCTTGCCGCAGGCGACGCTCTACGCTTTGCTGCAGTTCCGGCGGCAGGTTGCCGCTGTCGCGTGCCTTTTCGTAGGCCTGGCGCGCTTCGGCTTCGCGGCGGTCGGCATCCAGTGCGCGACCGAGGCCGAACCACCAGCGCCCTTCGCCGGGCCGTAGTGCCAGCGCGGTGCGATAGCAGTTCGCCGCATCGGCGTGACGGCCGGCGCGCTGCAGCAGCAGGGCGTGCATGATCTGGTAGTCGGCATTCTGGCGCGCCGCAGCAGCGTGCTGATTGAGTGTTTCCAGTGCCAGCTCGATCTCGCCGCGCTCGTACATCAGACGGGCCGCCAGTAGGGCCCAGTCGCTGCGTTGCGGCAGCAGGCCGACGCCATCCAGCGCCAGGGTTTCGGCATCGTGCCAACGCTGCTGTTCCGTGAACTGTCCCAACAGGGCCTCACGTGCGCCGATGTGCGCCGGAGACAAGCGCAGAGCCGCCCGCAAGGCGGCGCCGGCTTCGCCGCTGTCGCCACGGCGGATGGCGGCGATACCACGCCGATATTCGCTCTCGGCCTGTTCTGCCGGCGTGTTGCCCAACACGGGCTGCTTCGATATTTGCGGCGTGGCCATGCTGCGGCTGGCCGGGTCGGGTGTGCGCGGGCTGGTTTGGGCGACAGGCGCCTGCGGCTGGAAACTGGGTTTCGGCGCCGACGGCGTTGGCGCAGGCGTTACGGCCGGCGTTGCAGGCGGGCTAGGGACGACCGGCGCAGCTTGAGGTAGCGACGATGACTGCTCAAGCTGCGTGTCCAGGCGCAGCGGTGGCGTTTCGATGGCGGCTGCCGCTGCTGGCGGTGCTTCTTCGACAAGTGGTGCGGGGTGGGTCTCAGGCAGCGGCGGTGCGGTGACTGTAGCGGTGACGGCTGCAGCGGGCGCGATTTCAGATGGGGCGGCGGTTTTCTGCAGCAACCAGACCACGGCGCCGCCGGCGGTGGCGGCCAGCAAGATCAGCACCAGTGGGTGCATGCGGCGCTCGGCCTGCGGCGGCAGGGCGCGGATGTTGTGGGTGAGGCCGCTGCGCTCGTTGCTGGCGGCGTTGCGCGAATCGAGGTCGCGCAGCATGTCATTGATCAGGCTCATGTATCTTCAGAGGGCAAACTGCCACCACCAGCGCGATGGTTTTACGCCCTGAGTGTCGGCGGCGGCGCGGCGCACCATGTCGGCCGTGATCTGGTGGCGGCCGGCACCGTAGGCGCAGATCAGCGCCTTGTGCGCCAATATATTGACGAGACGCGGCGTGCCGCCGGAGTGGCGATGGATCTGGCGCGTCGCCGCCGGCAGGAACAGGGATTCGCCGCGATGGCCGGCGACCTGCATGCGGTGATCGAGGTAGGACTGCAGCTCGGCTCGGGGCAAGGGGGCGATGTCGTGATGGAAGACGATGCGTTGCAACAATTGACGCGCCGACGGCGCCGCGAGTTTCTCGTCCAGCTCGGGCTGGCCGAAGAGGATGATCTGCAGCAGCTTACGTTTTTCGGTCTCGAGATTCGATAGCAGCCTGAGGCTTTCCAGCGTCAGCGGGGGCATGGTCTGCGCCTCGTCAATACACACCAGTGCGCTCTTTCCCTCGGCTGCCAGATCAAGCAGGCGGCGGCTGATACTCTTGATAAGGAAGGCCGCATCGTTGCCGGGCTCTGCGCCGAGCTCTTCGGCCACGGCGGCGAGCAGTGCGCGCGGCTCCAGCATGGGGTTGGGGATATAGGCGGCCACCGTATGCGGGTCGAGCGAGGCCAAAAAGCGCCGGCACAGAAGCGTTTTGCCGGTGCCGACTTCGCCGGTGACCTTGATGAAGCCCTCGCCGGTCCGATACGCGATCATCAGGGTATTGAGTGCACCCTGGTGGCTGCTGCCCGCGTAAATGAACTGCGTGTCCGGCGTGATGCTGAACGGCAGTTCATTGAGACCGAAATGGGCGAGATACATTGCCTGTCAGCGCCCCATTTTCTCGAAGCGCTCAGCGATGTCTTCGAGTTCGCGGCTCGGGCGGTCGCTGCGGATCAGGGTGGGCTTGAGCAGGATCACCAGCTCACGCTTCTGCGCGCTGCGGCCGCGCTGGCCGAGCAGCGTGCCGGCATCGCTGCCGAGCGAGCCGGGTACGCCGGAGCGGTCGATGATGCTGGTCTGGCTCATCAGGCCGCCGATGGCGACGATGAGACCGTCTCTGGCGCGCACGATGCTGTCGCTTTCGTTGACGGTCGAGGCGGCCAGCGGCAGCTTGAACTGGCCGAGCGTGCCGAGGTCGATGTTCTTTTCCTTTTCCTGCACGGTGCTGACCGAGGGGTGGATGTGCAGGACGATATTGTCGTCCTCGTCGATCTGTGGCGTGACATCGAGCGCGATGCCCGAGAAGTAGGGCTGCAGCGTGACGCTGGGCGAGAATGTGGAATTCCCGGTGACGTTGGTGGTGGTGTTGGTAGTCACGTTGGTGACGTAGAGCTCGTCGGTACCGACCTTGAGCACGGCCTTCTGGTTGTTGAGCGTGGCAACGCGCGGGCTGGACAGCACCGACACCGAGCCCTGGGTTTCCAGGAAGTTGATCAGGGCGGCGAAGTTGGCGGTCTGCAGGGCCAGGCCGAAGAAGCCGGTGTTGGCGGTGCTCGATGCGGCGGTGGCGATGCCGCCGGCGACACCGGGAATGGTGGATACCGAGCCGTTTCCTATGGCGGAGGCATCGGGGTTGCCGGTTGGTACGAGGCCCGTACCCGGACGCAGATTGCCGATCGTGCCGCGGTTGTTCACGCCGTGAAAGCTGGCCCAGTTCACGCCGGCCTGGAAGGACTCATTCAGTGTGACCTCGATGATCTTGGCTTCCAGCATGACCTGGCGGTCGGCAATGGCCTGGGTGGCGCGCAGATAGTTCTCGATGGCGCGGATCTCCGCCGGCATGGCGCGCACCAGGACGACGCCGGAGCTCGGCGTGACCACCACATTGCGGCCGCCCTCGGTGCCCACGATGGCCTGCAGGGCCGTGTTGAGGCTGTCCCAGAAATCGTGCTTCGAGGTGGTGCGCACTCGCGAGGTGATCGTGCTCTGCTGCATGGTGTTCGGCGTGGTACCGGTCTGCGTCGGCATGACCTGATTCGGATAGGCCATATTGCTACCGGTCATATTCGGGTTGCTGCCGCTGCCGACGGCGCTGGAGGTCACGCGCAACTCGGTTTCCCCGGAGCGCATGGCGGCCAGGTAATTGATCTGGAAGACCCGGGTCTGCAGCGTATTCGGCTGGATGCTGATGCGGTTGCCCTGGATGCGGTACTCGTAGCCGTAGAGTTCGCGGATCGAGTCGAGCGCCTCGCGCACGGTGACATCCTTGAGACTGATGGTGATGTTGCCGGCAACGTCCGGGGTGATCAGCATGTTGTAGCGTGTGCCGCTGACGATGGCCATGAAGACCTGCGGTGCCGGCGAGTTGACCACGGAAAGGTCGAAGCGCGGTTCCTTCACCTCCGGCACCGGATTGATGACGGCGAGCGGCGGCATCAGGGCTTTTTCAGCGGCTGCATCGGCGACCATCTGGTTGCGTGCCTGGCGCAACTCGGCGTCGATCTGGTCGCGGGTTTCGTCCTTGCGAAACTGGGAGTGGCTGCAGGCGCCTAGCAATACGGCGATGAGCGGCAGGGCGAGGTGGCGTATGGGCATCTTCATGGTTGGCGGGATGCGGAAGAGTTGGGTTTGGTCAGGGTCTTGCTGACCGTCGGCGTTAGTTGCAGGGTTTCGCGATTGCCTTGCTCGTCGCGCAGAACCACGTTGTCTTCATTGATGGCGATCAGGCGCTGGCTGCCGGCGGGGCCGCCGACCTTCTCACCAAGCGCGACCATTTCACCATTGATCAGTGCGCGCGGTTTTTGGCCTTCGCGGCGAACGATGCTTTGCAGGCCGCTGTCGGCCTGGCCGGGGGCGTATTCGCTGCTGCCGGGCGGGCGGGTCGGGTCGCGCAAGGGTTCGGCCTGCAGGCTGCCGCAGAGCAGACCGGCCAAGACGGCGAGCGTGAAGCCGGAAAGATTCAGACAGCGAGCCATGGCAGATCCAGACTGAGGGTGTAGAGCGTGAAGGTCAGTTCGCTACGCGGATATTCGACCACCTTGAGGGCGAGCCCGCTCCACAGAGGACGCGGCGAGACGCCCTGCAGTTCCTTGGCATAGGCGAGCAGCTCGGTGTAGCTGCCGGCGACGGTGATTTCCAGACCGTGGCGATAGATGCCGCCAGGCGGTGGGGCAGGCGGGTGCGTACCCACCGCCTGGGCGGTGTTGGCGGCGGGCGTACCGTTCGGCGTTGCTTCCGGCCGGGGCTGCAGCAGCGGCGTGGCAGCGATGGTCTTGAGGCTGACCAGCTCCAGGCCGCGATGGCGTGCCAGCATGTTCTGCAGCAGGCGCGGCATTTGTGCCGGCGCAACCAGCAGGTGGGCGTACTGCTGCAGTTCGGTGTCGATCTGCGCAAGCTGCTGTTGCGTGCTGCCGATATCCGCGCGCAGGCGCGCATCGGGGTCGGCAGCCTGTTGGCGCAGGCCGGGCAGGAGGTTGTGCAGGTCCGCCAGTTCCTTGCTCTGGGCCTCGATCTGCTTGCGATAGGCGGAGGCCTGCTGCTGTAACGGTTCAATGAAAAAGTGATAGCCCAGCAGCACGGTGCCTGCGACCGCACCGACCAGGATCAGGCGGCGTTCGTTCAGTTTCAGTTTGCTGTAGCGATCCATCAGGGTTTGCTGGCTCATGAGCGGCCTCCGCTTTCGATCTGGGTCGAGCTCAGCACGAATTCGTGATAGCTGTTTGCGGCGGGTATCGCGGCCTGCGCGCCAGTTGTCGGCGTGGTGCCGGCCGTTGTCGTGGCGGCTGCAGCCGGGGCCGCCGTTATTGCGGACGCGGTGGGCGCCTCGGTGGCAGGGGAGCCGCCGCTGATCTGGAGCGCGGCGAAGGTGCGCCCCTTGAAAGCCGGCTCGGCGTTGAGGCGGTGCAGGTATTCAGGGATCAGGCGCGGGTCGGTGGTGCGGCCGCGGATTTCCAGTGCGCCGGTTTCGGCGTTGATGGCAAAGCCGGTCAGCCACAGACCGTTGGGAATCTGACGTGCAAAGCCGCTCAGCCACTCGACCGGGCTGCCGTTTTCCGGGGCCATGCCCTTCTTCAGCAGGGCCAGTACCTCGGTGCGCGACTGCAGGCGCAGGCGGCCGTTGTCCAGCTCGGCGCTCAGGTCGACATTGGGCTGGGCATGCCCAATTTTCTGCCGCAGTTGCTGCGCCTCAGCACGCGCCGCCTGCAGTTGCGGCTGCAGTTCGGCCAGCGCCGTACTGGCGGAAGCCTGCCGCCAATACGACCAGCCGCCCCATGCCACGCAGACAAGCAGCGCCGCCGCGAGGCCACGGCCCAGGTTGCGCGCAGTCCAGGGGTCTTGCTGGCGCTGCAGGGTCGGGTCGAACAGGTTCAGCCCCGGCACGTCATCCCGCGTCAGGGCGAGGCCGATGGCCGGTAGCGCATCGGCCAGGGTCGCGGCATTGGCGAGCATGGGGGCGGCGCTGATATCGAGGCCGTCGCTGATGACCAGGCTTTCCACCGGCTGATAAAGGTTGTCGCGCAGGTGGCTGACAAAGTCGTCCGCGCCGGGCACCGGCAGCACCAGCAGGCGCTGCAGGCTCAGATGGCTGAAGTTGCGATCGAAGTTGTCCAGCGAGCGCTGCACGTCGAGGACGGCGCGCTCGTAGTGGTCATTGCTTCCGGCAAGATCCGCTGCGCTGATGTCGAGACGGCGTGTCGCATACAGCTTGCCGTTACAGCTCAGTGTCAGCAGGCCGCCGTCGCTGCCGAAGCTGAGCAGGGCAAGCGCCCGGTCCGGCGTTTCGAACAGGGCAGCAATGTTGCGCTGGGCGATTTCAGCAACGCCGATGCCGACGAGATGGGCCTTGGCATCCTGAAAGCGCTCGATAACAGGCCGTAGTACGGCATGGCTGGCGGCCACGGCGAGCGCTGTCGCCGCGCGTCCAGGCTGGCTTGGCACCGGCAAGGCGTCCACCCCGGCGGCGCTGACCGGGAAGTCCACCATGTCCTTGATCTTCCAGCGCACCGCCTCGCGCAGTTCGGCTTGCGGTGCGGCATCCGGCAGGGGCGGCGCCTCGATGGAGAGGAACTGGTATTCCCGTGGCCCTAGCAGCGTGAGGCAGTCACCACTGAGCTTGCCGCCCTGGCGCAGGCGCGCAAGTGCGGCCGCGAGCCCACCCTCAACCGGATAGGACTCGCAGCGCGTAATGCGTGGCCGCTGGTCGCGACCGTGCTCCACCGCGACCACATCCAGCCGCCCGTCGTGAAGGACGACGGCCAGACGCGGGCGGGCGCTGTTGCTTGCAGATTTGCCGTACAAAGCCATAGGCCTATCGATTTAGGGGATGCAGATAATGGTGGCGTCAGCGAACTCGACGTTGCCGGTAGCGGTCACGCGGCACTGAACAGTTGCGTTGGCGGCGCAGGCCGCAGGGCTACCCGGAGCGACTGACAGCGTGTAGCCGGCAGGGAGGCCGCCTTGCATGATCCCGGCTGCACCCCAGAGAGCAGAGCCGTTGGCACAGATGTCGTCCGCGTCTCCTGCGACGGCAACGCCGCGAGGAACTGCGGCAGTACCGAGGCTGCGGTTACCAAAGTTGATGCTCGAAGCCGAAGCCATCGCGCCAGCGACGCCCTGGGTTGCAGCCGCACGCGCATCTGCGCCAAAGTTGACGAAACGGGGCAGGGCGACTGCGGCCAAGATACCGAGAATGACGATGACGACGATCAGTTCGATCAGGGTGAAACCGGATTGCTTCTTCATGGTGATACTCCTTAAAAAATCAACAGCCTGTGATGGTGACGGAAATGACGGGTGCGACGAAGATGCCGGCGTTGCTTGTTGCTTCCTGGTAGGTGATGCGACAGTTGGGCGCAGTGCCGCCAGCAATGTCGTAGATGCGTTGGTTGGCCGGCCCACTGCCGCCATTGCTGATGATGAGTCCGTCGCTGGCGGCATTGATATTTGCGGCGACATCGATGCCGTCGGCAGTGGCCGAGGGGTAGCGATTGGCGATGCGCACCATGGTGCCTTCCATGTTCACCATGGGCGGATTTGAGGCGCAGTTGATTACGGTTGCGCTGGTGCCCGGGTTGGCCAGGTCCAGTTGGCAGCGCGAATGCCCGAGCGCCGAGGCTGAGCGCAGCAGGCCGTAGGTGGCCTGGGCCTTGGCAATGCGTGCGTCGCGCTGGGCGTCGATAAGGCGAGGCAGAGCCACTGCGGCGAGGATGCCGATGATGGTGATCACCACGATCAGTTCGATCAGGGTAAAGCCCCGCTGTGCTCGGGCTTGCATTGGGTAGGTGCTTGCGTGCATGTTTTTCATTACTTCAGCGGCTCCTGTTATTGCTTCCCGAGGGCGACGCGGCCCAGGTCCCACATCGGCAGGAAGATGCCGAGTGCCAGGATCAGAACCATGATACCCAGCATCACGATCAGTATCGGTTCGATCTGCTGGGCCAGTGTTTTGAGTTCGTATTCGACTTCGTTCTGGTAGAGATCGGCGATTTCTTCCATCATTTCGTCAAGTGCGCCCGACTCTTCGCCGACCGCGATCATCTGCAGCACCACGGGTGTAAACGCCTCGGTGGCGATGGCGGCGCGCAGCACCGACTCGCCGCGTTCGACGCCGTCGCGCATGTGTTCCAGCTTGTCGGCAATCCAGGCATTGTCGACCGTCATGGCCACGTTGGTCAGAGCCTGGATGATGGGCACCCCGGAGCGCGCGGCCAACGCGAAGCTGCGGGAGAAGCGCGCCATGGTGGCTTTCTGCACGATCTTGCCGGCGATGGGCAGACTCAGCTTGAAATGATCCCAGCGATAGCGGCCGCTGGCGGTGGCCAGCCACTGGCGGAAGACGATAGCGGCGCCGAGCAGGCCCAGCAGCATGGCCGGCCACCATTGCACGAAGAAATTCGAGACACCGATCAGCAGGCGGGTGAGGAAGGGCAGTTCGGCGCCGAAGCCCTTGAACACGTCGGCGAAGGCGGGGATCACGAAAATATTGATGACGACCATGGCGATCACCATGGCGGCAAGCACGAACATGGGATAGCGCAGCGCGGACTTGATCTGCTCGCGCATGAAGCGTTCGAAGGCGAGATGGTCGAAGAGGCGCAAGAAGATGGCCTCCAGTTGCCCTGTCATTTCGCCGACACGCACCATGGACAGGTAGAAGGGGGTGAACACCTTGGGGTGACGCGCCAGGGAGACGGAAAACTCGCGGCCCTGATCCAGGCTTTCGCGCAGCGATTGCAGCATGTTCTGCATGGCCGGGTTGGTGCTGGAGTCGCGCAGACTGGCCAGCGCCCGCATGATAGGCACGCCGGCCTTAAGCAGCGTGTAAATCTGGCGCGTGAATAACAGGATATCGATATGTCCGATGCGCGGCTTGAACAACTGGATATCGAGGCTGCTGCGGGCGGCCTTTTCCTCGATGAACAAGGGCGTCACACCGGCGCCGAGCAGGGCGTCGGCAGCGAGGTTGGCATTGACGGCTTCCAGCATGCCTTCGACGGGCTGGCCGGCGCTGTTGCGTCCGCGGTAGGCGAAGTTAGGCATCTTGTACCTCCACCTCAGGCCTCATCCTCGATCTGGCTGGAGACGCGCATGGCCTCCTCGACGGTGGTGCGGCCACTGACGACGAGGCGCACGGCATCGCGACGCAAGGTGTTGCCGGCCATCTGCTCGCGCCCCAGCTGCATGAAGGTATTGGGGTCGCCTTCATTGGCCGCTTCCACCAGCGGTGGCGTCATCTCAATGAATTCGTACACCGCCTGGCGACCTATATAGCCCGTGTGGGCGCAATGGGTACAGCCGGCGCCGCTGCTGTAAGGGTGCTGCCCGACGGTATCGCCGAGCTCGTATTTGAGCCAGTGCGCCTCGTGCGGGGCCGGCGTGTAAGGCTGCGCGCAGTTCGTGCAGATGGTGCGCACCAGGCGCTGGGCCAACACCATCTTCAGCGATAGCGCCACCATGTAGCGCGGCACACCCATGTCGAGCAGGCGTATCGGCGTGGACACGGCGTCGTTGGTGTGCAGGGTCGACATCACTAGGTGGCCCGTCATGGCGGCGCGCATGGCGATCTCGGCAGTTTCTTCGTCACGCATTTCGCCGATCAGGATGATGTCCGGATCCTGGCGCAGGGCGGTGCGCAGCACGCGCGTGAAGCTGAGATCAATCTTGTCGTGCACCTGCACCTGGTTGAGGCCAGACAAGCGGTATTCGACAGGATCTTCGACCGTGATGATCTTGTTCTGTGGATTGTTGAGTTCGTTAAGCGCGGCATACAGCGTGGTGGTCTTGCCCGAACCGGTGGGGCCAGTGACCAACACGATGCCGGCGGGTTGGTGGATGGCATGACGAAAGCGCGTCAGTACGCGTGGCGGCATGTGCAGGCGGTCGAGTTCGAGCAGGGCTCCGCTCTGCACCAGCAGGCGCATGACCACCGACTCGCCGTGTTGGGTCGGCATGGTTGAGATACGCACATCCACGCCCTGACCGCGGATCTTCATGTGGAAGCGGCCGTCCTGCGGCAGGCGTTTTTCGGCAATGTCCAGGCCCGACATCAGCTTGAGGCGCAGTACCAGCGCACCAGCAATCTTGCTGTCGGCTTCGGTCTGGACATGCAGTACGCCGTCGATACGGAAGCGTATGGTCAGCGCCTTCTCCTGCGGCTCGATATGGATGTCGGAGGCGCGCAGGCGAATGGCTTCCTCGAACACGGTCTGCAGCAGCTTGACCACCGGCGCATCTTCGGCACCCGGCGTGAGGCTGAGGCCAAGGCCGAACTCGCTGGGCAGGTCGCCCATCTCGGCGGTGAGTTCGCGGGCGAGGCCGGAGATTTCCTCGGTGCGGTGATAGACGCGGTCGAGCAGCGGCATGAGCTGGCTCTCGGTGACCACGGCCAGGTCGATGTCGCGCTTGACGATGCGGGCGACCTCGTCATAGACGCTGAGGTCGGTCGGGTCGGCGAAGCCGATGCGCAGGACGCCGTTCTTTTCATCCAGCGGGATGGCACGGTAACGCCGTGCCGGTCCTTCCGGTAGCAATTTAAGCAATTCTGGCCGGGTTTCGAAATTTTGGAGGTCGATGAAGTCGGCCTTGAGCTGGTGTGCCAGCGCCTTGGCAATGCCGCCTTCTGTAACGTAGCCGCTGTCTACGAAAATCCGGCCAAGCCGCCTCCCGCTGCGCTTCTGTTCAGTAAGCGCAAGCTGCAGTTGATCTGCAGTGAGCAGGTTCTGCTGGATCAGCAGGTCCCCGAGACGGATACGCTCTGGTGGACGTGGCATAAATCAATTTCTCCAAATTTCGGCTTGATTCTAGAAACATGTGCAGTAATAATCAACAAAAACTTGATTTACATATAAATGTTGTACTTTTTACGCAGCATGCCGATGCCATTCCCTCTCAGTTGCGGCCTATTTCCAAAGGCAGCAACACTATAATGCACGAGCCTGTCCCGGCGCTCCAGCCAAAAATGGCCTTGTCCGGCTGATCTCAAGGACTCTGAAGTGAGCACTTGAAAAAATATGAAAAAAATTTCGTTTTTTCTAATTTTGTGCATGCTTTCGGCAGCCCCGGCCTGGGCGGCTACCTACACCATGGCCGTGGGAAGTCGTCCTGCATGCTCTACCGGTTGGTCGGGCAGTGGTCCCTACACTTGTACCGGCACGATTACCCTCAACGGAGGCGACAGTATTGCCCCGCCCGGTGCGGTGGTCATCAACGGGAACATCGGGACCAATGGCGGATCCATCGGCCTGACTAACGTTACCCTTAACGGAAATATTCCCGCCACTGCAGGTCCCGCGCTTACCGTTACGCTCGACAACAGTACGATCAATGGGAATGTCAGCAATTCCTCAAACACGCTGACGATAAGCGGCGGGGTCATTAACGGTAACGTCAGCGGAGGTGGTTCGGGAGTAAGCCTCACCAATGTCGCGGTTACCGGTAATGTGAGCAGTTCGGTCAATACCGTCACGATCAACGGAGGCTCGGTTAAGGGCAGCATCAGCAGCGGCGCGGGCAACCCGAATATCGTGATCAACAATGCCACCGTGACCGACGGCAATATCACGGGCACCGGTGGCGCGATCAATATCAGCAACAGTACGCTAGGCTCATCCGCCGGCAATGTGAATGTGACGGGCAACAACTTCGTCAACATTACCGACGGCTCGATCGTCTACGGCAGCGTGACTTCCGGCAACTGGGCTGCGGCATTGAATGTGGACAGCAGCAGTTTCATTTTCGGCACCTGCACATCCAGTTCCAACTCGGTCTCGAACCCGCCGCAGTATCCGCGCTGCTCGGGGGCCGCGCTGCTGGCCGAGTGGCGCATGGACGAGACAAGTTGGGATAGCAATGACAATACGGCCGAGGTCAGGGATAGCGTCGGCAGCCGCCACGGCAGCGCCGCAATCGCGGTCAATGGCGGCGCGCGACCCATTACTGCCACAGGCTCTGCGGCCTACACCAGCGCGAACGGCAGCCTGAGCACCTGCCGATACGGCCAGTTCGACCGCACGTCGAACCCGGCGCGCAGATACGGCTACATTCAGCTCTTCAACTTTCCCACCTTGCCCGCGCAATTTACCTTTGCCGGCTGGATACGCACCACGGACAGGAGCGTGGCCGGTCAGCGCATCCTGGTCAACGATGACAATCAGGATGGCTGGGCGCTGAGCCTGGGCGATGCGGGTGACGGCATGGTGCGCTTCTTCAACCGCAACCTGCGCCGCACTGGCAACATCACCGGTAGCGGTAGCAACTCCGCCTGCGGGACGAACTCCGGCGATCCCTTCTGTCTGGACACGACGGCGACCATCTCGAACAACACTTGGTATTTCGTTGCCGTGGCCGTGGATACTGCTACCAAGCGGATCACGCTATATGTCTTCAATCAGGACGGCAGCCTGCGCACCCAGGTGGGTAGTGCCTACACCAGCAACTGGGCCAACGGTAGCGGCGCCGTCTCCATCGGTGGCGAGTCGAGCGCATCCAGCGAGGGGCAAAGTGAGGATTTCCACTTCAAGGGCAATCTTGACGAGATCAAGGTTTATGGCATGGCGCTCAATGAAAGCGCGCTCCAGGCCGAACTCACGCGCGCACGTTCCTGCACGGCCTCCGTCAATCACATTCGCATCAGGCATGACGGTGAAGGGCTGACCTGTTCGCCCGAGCTCGTCACCGTCGAAGCCTGTGCCGACGCCAATTGCACCAGCCTGTATAGCGGCCCGGTCACTCTCAATCTGGCGCCGGGCGGCGCCGGGGTCACCTTTACCGGATCGACCACGACCGCGCTCGTCAGCCGCACCACGATTGGACAGGCGACCTTGGCGGCCACCGATGTGAATCCGGGTGTCATCAGTGCGACGCGTTGTTTCAACGGCACTACCGAAACCTGTCTGATGAATTTCGTGGACTCGGGTTTTCTGGTCAATGTGCCTGCGCACGCAGCGGAAACGAGTCAGCCCATTTCCATCAGGGCGGTCAAAAAGGCCGACAGCGGCGTGGCCTGTGTTCCTGCCTTCCAGAACACCAGTAAAACCGTCAAGCTCGCATGTGCCTATGTGAATCCGGCGGCGGCCGTGTATGGGGGCAGGGTTGCCGTACGCATCAACAATAGCAGCACTGAAACGGCACTGAATACCAGCAACAACCCCACTGCCGCTTGCGATGCGGGCGGTGCTAATGTGAGCTTGAACTTTGACGCCACCGGCACGGCTACACCGACCCTGAAATACGCCGATGTCGGCCAGATGACGCTGGTGGCCAGTACCACACTGGCGACCACGGATGACATGATCGGGAGTGCTACTTTTGTGGTGGCGCCGGCAAGTTTTGTTTTTGACACAATCACGGCTAGTCCGATCAAGGCCGGCAGCATGTTTTCGGCTCGGGTATCCGCGCGCAACGCACTCAATGCTGTCACGCCGGGCTTCAGTCGTGAAACCCCGGTAGAAACCGTAGAGTTGAAGTCGGTGACGGCGGCTGCGGCGTCGGCAGGGAATTCCCAACTGACGGGGCCGACGGGCGGTGTATCGGGCACCCTCACCAACGATAACAAGGGCTTGTTCACGCGGGCGACCTGCAGTCCGGCCAGCAACGGCACGGTCTGTTCCAATACGCTCGCCTGGACGGAGGCTGGCAACGTCAACCTGGTGGCGGCGGGCAAGTCTGCCGGCGGCTATCTAGGCTCCGGCCTCACGCCCTGGGGCATGACGGCCGTGCGTTTCATTCCCGCCTTCTTCGAGACGGCATTCGAGCCGATCAATGTTCAAGGGTGCGGTAGCTTTACCTATTCCGGTCAGCCATTTCGTCTGACGGTCACCGCCAGAAGCCAGGCCAACACCGAACTCGGTAGCACCATCGCCACCACGCAGAACTACACTGGCACCCACGCGAAGGCCGTGACACTGGGCAGCGGCAGCGCCACGGAATGTACGCCGACCACGACGAATTTCGCCAACAACACCCTGGCCAGTGCCGACTTCCTCAACGGTGTGGCGAGGACGCCACCCACGAGCAATATCGCCGCGCCCTTGCCTATCACCTATACCCAAGCGCTGGGCCAGCCCTCTAGCGTCACCGTGTGCGCCAAGGAGACGGCGGCTGATGGCGTCAATTCCCATGGACAGTTGCAGGCGGCACTGGCGATCCGCAGTGGGCGCCTGCGTTTATTTAATGCCTTTGGGGCGGCGCGCCTGCCCTTGGAGATGCAGGTCCAAGCCCAGTACTGGACGGGGAACAGCTGGATACAGAATAGTTTGGACAGTTGCACCAGTCTCGGGGTCGACCGCTTTTTCCTGTCGAACAATCTGAGCTCGGTGACTCAGCCGTTGACAATATCTGGCGGTGCGGGCGTGATCAGGCTTGCCGCACCCACAGGCAACGTGACGACGCATGTGGACGTCGCGGCCAATCTAGGCACTAGCGGCCCTGATCGCTCTTGCCTGAACACCCATGGCGCTTCGCCGGGCAGTCTGCCCTGGCTGCGCTCGACGAACG
Source organism: Rhodocyclaceae bacterium (assembly GCA_035565355.1). GTDB lineage: Bacteria > Pseudomonadota > Gammaproteobacteria > Burkholderiales > Rhodocyclaceae. Next base: position 49,396 of record DATMSM010000091.1, on the reverse strand, counting down.
GTAATAACGCAAATTGCCCGGGCGGTCCGAGTGATCGGGACCCCTCAGCGCGCGCCAGCTTCGGCATCTACAGTCCGGAGGGACAGCGCATCATCCATGTGAGAGAGGCCTTCTAGGTCTATGTGCCGCGAGTCCGGATTTTCGCTCATTGAGCTCGTCACCATCGTGGTTATCCTCGGCATACTTGCCGTGGTGGCCATTCCTCGCCTGCGCGACAACGACTTTCGGGCGCAGGAATTCCGCGACCGGACGGTGAGCGCTCTCCGTTACGCACAGAAGAGTGCGGTCAGCCACCGGCGTGTCGTATGCGTTACCTTTGCGGCGGCATCATTACGCCTGAACATGGACGTCACCGGGGACAATGCCTGCGGGGCCGGTGAAGGACCGCTGATGCTGCCCGGCACAAACGGGAACGAGGTGCTGAGCGCAAATGCGGCCCAGGTGTTTTTTAATCCGGTGCCTGCTCCCCTCATATTTCAGTCGAACGGCAGTAGCGGTGGAGCGCTTGTTTCCATTCCGGGGCAAGCCGATATCGTCGTAAACGGAGTGACCGGCTATGTGGAGTAGGCAGGCACAGCTGGGTTTCACCCTGATCGAAATGATCATTGCCATTGTCGTCATCGGCATCGGCCTGGCGGGTGTTTTGATTGCCTACAGCGTGAATGTGCGAGGAAGTGCAGATGCGCTCGTCGGCAAACAATTGATCGCCATAACCGAGACCATGATGGAGGAGATTCTGCTCAAGCCGTTTGTTCCTCCCGTCGGCAGCGTCGGTGCAGGCAGCGCCGGTGGGCCATGCGCCGGCCCGGGGTCTGCTGCCGATCGTTCCGCCTTTGATGAGGTGGGAGATTACGCCGGCTATCAAACGCCCGACGTGTGTGGCGCCGATGGCACGCTTGCCGCCGGGCTGGATGGCTACAGTGTGGAGGTACGTATTCCGGTAGGGGACGACAGCCTGGGGATTGGTGTCGCGAACACTCGGCGTGTCACCGTGATTGCTCGCCGTGGACAGCAGAGCGTAGTACTCGACGGGTTCAAGGTCTTGCTGCCGCTGCCCCCAACATGAGAACACGCGGCTTTACCCTGCTGGAATTGCTCATGGTGATGGTGATCACCGGCATCCTTGCGGCCACACTGACGGTTTTTCTGCGCCCGGCGATTGACAGCTATCTGGATACCCGTAGGCGGGCCACGCTCAGCGATATGGCGGATACGGCGTTACGGCGCATGTCGCGCGACATACGCAGTGCCGTGCCGAACTCCCTGCGCACGGCAACCATCAACGGAAACCTGACGCCGAATTGCTTTCAGCTCGTGCCGACAACGGGGGGCGGGCGCTATCGGATGGCTCGAGATGCCTTCTACCCGCTGGCGAGTGTCAGTGCCCCCTTAGACACGACGACGACGACGAGCAGTTTCGATGTATTCAACCCCATGGCCCCCAACGTGCTTGTCGGCGGTGCCGACCCTGCCTGGATCGTGATCAATAATCAGAACGGCAACGATGTCTATGACAACCTCAACCGTGGTCGTATCGCCACGGTGGTGCCACCGCCTGCTCCTGGCGGAATAACGGTCGGCCAGCATCGTGTCACGCTTCAGTTGGCGACCCAGTTCTCCCCCGGATACGAAGGAGGGCGTTTTGCGGTGGTGTCCAATAACGGTGGTAATCAGACCGTGGCCTATAGCTGCATAGGCAACACGCTGCTCCGCGGCGAATCGTCTTTTAACACGGGTGCAGCAGCGGCATGTGCCGCCGCAAATCAAGTCGTGGCGACCCAAGTGCGCAACTGCGAATTCAACTACATCCCTAACCAGGGTGCCACCCAGCAGAGCGGCTTTATCCAGATGGCGATTACGCTGGGAGACGGGACGGAGAATGTGACGCTGATTCACGGTGTGCATGTGGAGAACACGCCATGAAGCGGCAATCGGGTTTCGGCGTCATCGCGGTCATTGTCGTGTTGGTGATGCTGGCTGGCCTGGCGGGCGGGCTGGTGGCCTTGGGTTCAACGCAGAGCGTGGTGTTGAGCCAGGATGTGCTGTCCGCGCGCGCTGAGCAATCAGCTCGGGCGGGGGTGCAATGGGGATTGTTTCAGGCTTTCAATGGCACAGCAGCCTGGGGCGGCGCTTCCTGCGATGCCGCCACGCTTGGCAATCCCACGTTCAACGCCCCGGTGCGATCCACAATCAATATGGCGGCTATCAACGGTTTTCAGGTGACCGTAGAGTGTGGTTCGGCCATCTATCGCGATGGGGAGACAGGGAATCCTCCACCCAACAATCACCGGATGGTTCGCGTGTATCAGATCAGGGCCTTTGCGTGTCCCGTCGGGGCAACTCCATGCCCGCGCAACGATGGGACCACGGCGGGGTTCGGCTATGTTGAGCGCCGCCGTGAGGCAGTCGGTATCTAGCTGCGGCGCGGCTTGGCCGAGTGGCGGCTCACAGCAAAACCGAGCAGGGCGACTCCGATCAGCAGCACAGAGGCGGGCTCGGGAACGGGCTGTTGATCGGCATGAATATCAAGAACCAGCGTCGCACCCGGAGTGAAGCTCAGCTCCTGCCAGTCAATCAAGATGTAATCGGCACCAAAGCTCAGACGGCTGGCAGTAAAGGCATCCCAGGTGGTTGCCGCGCTATTGATGAGCACCGACACAAAATCATCCGTGTGCCCTGGCGCTACTGACAGCCTGAAGCCATTAAAGCCGTTTAGGTAAGGGGCGGCCATGATCGTGTCTTGGCCGAGGAAGTTGATGGTGAGTGCCGTGTCGCTGATATCCAGCGAGGCATAGCCAAAATAGAAATCAGCGATCTCCACTCCATCCCCGACCACATAGTCGCCGTTGGTTCCCGTATCGAAGACGGTGCCGAACTGCGGGTAGAAATACTCAATCGTGACCGTTTTATCCTGTAACAGGGTCGCGTGGGCGCTACTGGCAGCAAGTCCAAGCGTGAGCAGCAAGCTGGCAAGGCATGTCTTTAGGGTCATGGCGGTCATAGAAATGCAAGATGAATCAGTCAATTTGAAACTTCTTGCTCTAATCAGCAATATCTGTTCCATCATTTAAAAATCAACTAGTTACTGTTTTGTTCTCACGCTTCAGGAGGCATTCTGTAAAGTTTGTCGACTTATTTATACTGATGAAAAGATATCCTCAGACTAGGGCTAGCGAAGGTGGCGGGATGCGAACGTTGCGTATAATGCGAGCCCTTCGGAGGTGTGGCAGAGTGGTCGATTGCACCGGTCTTGGCGCGAAGCGCTAGTGCAGGCTAACCTGCGCAGCAGGTTAAGCGCAGCGGCCGGAGCTAAAACCGGCTGCCGGTTTTCTGTGTTCAGTAGTGCCACGGAGGTGTGGCAGAGTGGTCGATTGCACCGGTCTTGAAAACCGGCAAAGGGCAACCTTTCGTGAGTTCGAATCTCACCGCCTCCGCCAAAACAAATAACCGCCCATGAGGCGGTTTTTTGTTTTGATGCAGCCGGTGGGTAGGCAGAACTTGCTTGAGTTCGACTATGCGAGCGCTGCTCCTGCTGCACCCTTCAGCCGCCCAGCAGCTTCTGCCACCAGCGCTTGGGCTTTTCCGGCGTGAGCTGGGAGAGGCGCCTCTTTGCCGATACCGAGTTCGGGTCCAGCATCAGCGACTTGTCCAGGGGTTGACCCGGCAGGCCGACGCGCTTGCTGTCGTTGTTGAGTGTGGGGTTGCTCCACGCATTGGCCGTGTTCTTTGCGGCTTCCTCGGCATTGTTGCGCATGCTCTGGAACACCTGGCGATAAGGCATGCCGGTGGTCTGGGAGGCGATGATGGCGCGTTTGGCAATGCTGATTTCGAGCAGGAACAGAAGCTCCTGCGCAACATCCCAGGGCAGCCCCTGCCGGCCGCCGTCGCGCGAGTCCATCATCAGCGAGGCGATAAAAGGTTCGAAGTCGCCGGTGCCCCAATACGTTGTGCATTGTTCGGCTATGCGCGGCAAGCGGAATTCGAGCGCACACATGCCCTTGGGGGTGTCGTCGATGCGCTGTTCGGGTGGCTGATAGCTGGGGTTCATGGCCGGGGCAGGCTGCCACGGGTGCATGCCGGTGAGTGCGAGGGTTTGGCGATCATATGCTTTGTTATTAGCCCACCGGCGCGAAAAGTCGATGGTGCTGTTCGGGCCCTGCCGGCGCCGCATCCCCGGGCTGTGAAATTACAGAAATGGGCAGCGGCGAACTCGGTGGCTTTTACCAATGGTTTGAATATTAAATGTTTGTTGGTTTTGCTTTGATTAATTCTATTTGAAAAATGATAAATCTGCACTTTTATGTTTCGGCGCCACGGCGTCGGCTGCAGCATAGCCGTGCTGCCGTGCCTGATTTCCCTGGCCTGGCGCCTTAGGGACGATGGGGAACTGTGCAGGCATATTTGGGCAGCGCCTGAAAATGGCGGGTGTGAGCAGGGCCGCTACACCCTGCTTCTGCCACTACGCTGATCCTGTCTCAAAACGTGCGGATTTCCTTCAATTTCAAACGACTAGGGTGCCTGCGCGGGCAGCATGTCTGCGGGTACAGGCAGGGCTGGCCCGAGCTGGCGCGGGGAAGATAGAAAGCGCGGTTGCTGGCTTTGACTCCAACCCTCTGTTTCACTTAAGATACTCCCTTCACGACATACGGCGGCCCGGTCCCTAGTCCGGGGCCGCCGTATGGCTTTGTAGCGGTCGGGTCGCCCATTGTGGCGCCTGTTCCCCTAGGTCCAGCTGACGCCGGTTCCACTGGCGCGGAGAGAGAGCTTTTTTCATGTCGCACCTGATGAATACCTATAACCGCCAAGCCGTGGCATTTACTCATGGCGAAGGCGTCTGGATGTTTGACGAGAACGGCAAGCGTTACCTGGATGCGCTCTCCGGTATCGCCGTGAACACCCTCGGTCATGCCCATCCGCGCCTGGTCGCGACGATTGCAGCACAGGCGGGCCGCCTGATGCACACCTCGAATATCTACCGTGTGCGTGAACAGGAAGCCCTGGCCGACAAGCTGACCGCGCTGGCACAGATGGACGATGTGTTCTTCTGCAACTCCGGTTGCGAAGCCAACGAGGCCGCGATCAAGCTGGCCCGTCTCTACGGCCATCAACAGGGCATCGAGAGCCCGGCCATCATCGTCATGGAACAGGCTTTCCACGGCCGCACCCTGGCCACCTTGTCGGCCACAGGCAATCGCAAGGTGCAGGCCGGTTTCGAGCCGCTGGTGTCGGGCTTCGTGCGCGTTCCTTTCGACGATCTGGCTGCGGTCGAGGCAGTTGCCCAGAACAATCCCAATGTGGTCGCCATCTTGTTCGAAGTCATCCAGGGCGAGGGCGGCATCAATATCTGCCACCAGGAATTCCTGCAAGGCCTGCGCGCGCTGTGCGACGCCAAGGGCTGGCTGTTCATGCTCGACGAAGTGCAGAGCGGCATTGGCCGCACCGGCAAGTGGTTCGCTCATCAACACGCCGGCATCAAGCCGGACGTGATGACGCTGGCCAAGGGGCTGGGCTCGGGCGTGCCCATCGGCGCTTGCCTGACCACGGGCAAGGCCTTCGGTGTGTTCAAGCCGGGCAATCATGGCTCTACCTTCGGCGGCAATCCGCTGGCCTGCGCCGCGGCACTGACGACGCTGGAAGTCATCGAGCAGGACAAGCTGATGGCGAATGCGACCCGCCAGGGCGAAAACATTCGTGCCGGCATGGCCGCTGCGCTGGCAGGCGTTCCCGGCCTGCTTGAGATCCGTGGCGAAGGCCTGATGATAGGCATTCAGCTGGATCGCCCCTGTGGCGAGCTGGTTCAACTGGCGCTGGATGCCGGCCTGCTGATCAACGTCACGGCCGAGTCCGTCATCCGCCTGTTGCCGGCATTGACCTATACCGATGCTGATTCGAAGCAGCTGGTCGACATCCTTGCGCCGGTGGTCAAGAAATTTCTTGGGGCCTGAATATGAATAGCCCGCGTCACTTTCTGCAGTTGAAGGACCTTACGCGCAGCGAGCTCGAGCATGTGTTTGCGCGCACGCGCTGGATCAAGGACCAGTTCAAGTCCTACCGCAAGTACTGGCCGCTTGAAGACCGCACCCTGGTGATGATTTTTGAGAAGGCCAGCACACGCACGCGCCTGTCCTTCGAGGCCGGCATGCACCAGCTCGGCGGTGCCGCCATCTATCTCAATACCCGCGATTCGCAGCTTGGTCGCGGCGAGCCGGTCGAGGATGCGGCCCAGGTGATCTCGCGCATGAGCGACATCGTCATGATTCGTACCTTCGAGCAGAGCATCATCGAGCGCTTCGCCGCCTATTCGCGTGTGCCGGTGATCAACGGCCTGACCAACGAATACCATCCCTGCCAGATCCTTGCCGACATCTACACCTTCATCGAGCAGCGCGGCTCGATCGCAGGCAAGACCGTGGCCTGGATCGGTGACTCGAACAATGTCTGCAACACCTGGCTGCAGGCTGCCGAGATCTTCGGTTTCAACGTACATGTGTCTACGCCGCCCGGCTACGAGGTCGAACCCGAGCGCGCCGGCCTCTACGGCACCGACCACTACGAAGAGTTTGCCGACCCGATGGAGGCCGCCAAGGGCGCCGATCTGGTCACTACCGACGTGTGGACCTCGATGGGTTTCGAGGCCGAGAACGAAGAGCGCCGCCGCGACTTCGCCGACTGGCAGGTCGATGCCGACATGATGAAGGTTGCCGCCAAGGACGCCGTTTTCATGCACTGCCTGCCCGCCCACCGCGGCGAGGAAGTGTCCGCCGAGGTCATCGACGGCCCGCAGTCGGTGGTCTGGGATGAAGCAGAAAACCGGCTGCACACGCAGAAAGCATTGATGGAGTTTTTGCTGCTGGGGCATGTCAGTGTCGAATAACGTAGTTTCGACGCAGACGGTTTCGGTGCAGGCTAACTTGGCTTGCCAAGTTAAGGTGCGTAGCACCGGCCGAAGCCAGAACTTCAACAACACACAAAAAGCGCTGATGGAGTTCCTGCTCCTCGGCCATGTCAGCGTTGAGTAATTTTTAAGCAATATTTTTGGGAAGAAGACAGTAAATGAGCGATGTAAAAAAGGTGGTGCTGGCCTACTCCGGCGGTCTGGATACTTCGGTAATCCTCAAGTGGCTGCAGGACACCTACCAGTGCGAGGTGGTGACTTTCACTGCCGACCTCGGCCAGGGCGAAGAGCTTGAGCCGGCCCGCACCAAGGCGCTGAAATTCGGCATCAAGCCGGAGAACATCTTCATCGACGACGTGCGCGAAGAGTTCGTGCGCGACTTCGTCTTCCCCATGTTCCGCGCCAATACCATCTACGAAGGCGAGTACCTGCTCGGTACTTCCATCGCCCGTCCGCTGATTGCCAAGCGTCTGATCGACATCGCCAACCAGACCGGCGCCGACGCCATCTCCCACGGCGCCACCGGCAAGGGCAACGACCAGGTCCGCTTCGAGCTCGGCGCCTACGCGCTGAAGCCCAACGTCAAGGTTATCGCCCCGTGGCGCGAGTGGGATCTGCTCTCGCGCGAGAAGCTGCTCGCCTATGCCGAGAAAAACGGCATCCCGGTCGAGATGAAGCACAAGCAGGGCGGTTCGCCCTATTCGATGGACGCGAACCTGCTGCACATCAGCTACGAAGGCCGTCACCTCGAAGACCCGTCGGCCGAGGCTGAAGAAGACATGTGGCGCTGGACCGTGTCGCCGGAGAAGGCGCCGGATGCAGCCGAGTACCTCGACCTTGAATTCGCCCACGGCGATCTGGTTGCCATCAACGGCAAGAAGATGGCCGCGCACGAGCTGCTCGCCACCCTCAACCAACTCGGCGGCAAGCACGGCATCGGTCGCCTCGACCTGGTCGAGAACCGTTACGTCGGCATGAAGTCGCGCGGCTGCTACGAAACCCCGGGCGGCACCATCCTGCTGCGTGCCCACCGCGCCATCGAGTCCATCACCCTGGACCGCGAAGTCGCCCACCTCAAGGACGACCTGATGCCGCGCTACGCCAGCCTGATCTACAACGGCTACTGGTGGGCGCCGGAACGCGTTGCGCTGCAGACCCTGATCGACCACACCCAGCAGAGCGTGAACGGCACGGTCCGTCTCAAGCTCTACAAGGGTAATGTCATCGTCGTCAGCCGCGATTCCAAGAGCGACTCGCTGTTCGACTCGACCATCGCGACGTTTGAGGATGACGCCGGTGCCTACGACCAGAAGGACGCAGGCGGCTTCATCAAGCTGAATGCGCTGCGCATGCGCATCGCCGCCAACGCCCGCGTGAAGCGTAGCAAAGACTAAACCCACCGGCCCATGAAACGGGGCCGGTCTCGGTGCGGCATTGCCGCAACCTCGCTCTTATTTGCGCCGCCCTGCGGCAAAGTGTTTAAGGAAAAAACGATGTCCCAGTTCGATAACGTCAGCGTGGTCAAGAAGGCCAATGTGTACTTTGACGGCAAGTGCGTCAGCCACAGCATCCAGTTCGCCGACGGCGTCAAGAAGAGCGTCGGCGTGATCCTGCCGGCCACCCTGACCTTCAATACCGGTGTGCCGGAAATCATGGAGGGCGTGGCCGGCTCCTGTCGCGTCAAGCTGAAGGGCGAGAGCGAGTGGAAGCGCTACGGCGCGGGCGAGTCCTTCAACGTGCCGGGCGATTCGTCCTTCGAGATCTCCTGCGACGAGCCGTATCACTACGTCTGCCACTTCGGCTAAAACGTACGTCGGCATGGTCGATAAACGCTGGGTCGTGATGATGGCGCAGTACTCGCGCTGGATGAACGAAAAGCTCTACGCCCATGCCGCCACCTTGAGCGATGTGCAGCGCAAGGAAGATCGCGGCGCTTTCTTCAAGTCGCTGCACAATACGCTGGACCACATCGTCTGGGCCGATACCATTTGGCTGGGGCGTTTCACCGGCCGACAGCCTGAACTACCGATTGCCGGTAGTATTCTCTATCCGGAGTTCGAGGCACAGCGTGCGCGTCGCCTCGAGCTTGATACAGAGATAGCGTCTTGGGCCATTGACGTCAGCGCTGAGTTTTTGATTGCGCCGCTGACTTGGACCAGCCGCATTACCGGCAAGTCGCAGACGCGCGCTGCCGGGCTTGCCGTCACCCATTTCTTCAACCACCAGACCCATCACCGCGGTCAGGCCACTACCCTGTTGAGCCAGTTTGGCATCAACCCGGGCGTGACCGATCTGTGGGCGATGCCTAATGCTGAAAACCTGCTCTGAGGAGACACCATGCCTTCTTTTGACTTTACCTCCGAAGCCGACATGGTCGGCATCAAGAACGCCGTCGATGTGGCCAGTCGCCAGATCGACAATCGCTACGACTTCAAGGGCACCTCAGCCAAGGCCGAACTGAACGAGAAGGACAAGCTCATCACGCTGTGGGGCGACTCCGACTTCCAACTCGACCAGATCAAGGAAATCCTCTTCCCGGCGATGGAGAAGAAGGAAGCAGAGAGCACCAAGCGCCTGGATCACCAGAAGGTCGAGAGCGTCAGCGGCAACAAGGCCAAGCAGGTGCTGAAGATCAAGGACGGCATCGAGACCGAGCTGGCCAAGAAGATCGTCAAGCTGATCAAGGACTCCAAGCTCAAGGTGCAGGCATCGATCCAGGGCGACGCCGTGCGCGTGCAGGGCGCCAAGCGCGACGATCTGCAGGAGACGATTGCCTTCGTCAAGAAGAGCATCACTGACTTCCCGATCAAGTATGGCAATTTCCGCGACTGATCAGTTCAGCTTCGGGCAAAACAAAAAGGCACCGCGATGCGGTGCCTTTTTCATTGGGTGGGCACGCTCAGTGCCTGAGGCCCTGTATCCACTTGCCGTACAGTGTATCTGCCACCTTATGCAGGGTGGCAATGCGTTCGGCCAGCGGAGCGAGTTGCTGCTCGCGTTTCTGCACCGGGGCGGCCGGGGTCTTCTCCAGGGCTCGCTCGATTTCGCGCGTGCCCTGGGCGCTCCAGTCCTCCACCATGGCTTCGGTCATCTCGACATGACATTGCATGCCCAGATGCGGTCCGAGGGCGAAGGCCTGATTGGCGCAGTGTTCGCTCTCAAGCAGGCGCTTGCCGCCCTCCGGAATGCTGAAGGTTTCGCCATGCCATTCATAGGTGAGGAATTCCTCCATGCCCGGCAGCCATTCCGGGGCCAGCACCCGTACCCTGGTCCAGCCGATTTCCTTGATCGGATTGCGCGTCACGGTGCCGCCCAGAGCCTTGGACAGCAACTGGCCGCCGAAACAGTGGCCGATGACGGGGATATCCTTGGCATTCGCTTCGCGGATCAGCTCGAGCAGCTGGGCGATCCATGCATCCTCGTCGTTGACGCTCATCACGCCGCCCATAAAGCACAGCCCGCTGTATTCGGCGATGGAGGCGGGCGGTGTATCGCCTTCGTCAATCTTGAATTGCACCCAGGGAATCGAGTGGCGATCGAGGAATGTGGCAAAATGACCCGGGCCTTTACCGGGGCTGTAGCAGAAAATTGCGACGGGCTTCATTGCGTTCTTTGCGCGTGTTTGAAAGAAGGTTTTCATTGTATCCCCAGGATTCACTGTCAAGTTCCGATATGCCGCGCCTGGAGGCGCTCAGCGCGGAGTGGCTGCGACAACGCTTTACTGTTGGCTCGGCTGAGCGGGCGCGTGAAGTCCAGCACTTGCATCAGCTCACCATGCCGGTGACGGCCTTGCGCGCCGCAGCGGTGCTGATTCCCTTGGTGCTGCGGCCGACCGGGATCACGGTCCTGCTCACCAAGCGCACCGCTCACCTCAAGGATCACGCCGGTCAGGTCAGCTTCCCCGGCGGGCGCTGCGAGCCCGAGGACGGCACTCCCATCGTCACCGCCATCCGCGAAGCGCAGGAGGAGGTCGGTCTTGAGCCGCGCCAGATCGAGGTGCTCGGTACGCTGCCCGATTACGACACCGGCACCGGTTTTCATGTCGTGCCCGTGGTTGCGCTGGTGCATCCGCCGCTCAACCTCAAGCTCGACGACTTCGAGGTCGCCGACGTCTTCGAACCGCCCCTGTCCTTTATCTTCGACAGCGAAAACCATCAGCGCCACCGTGTCGAGGCGCGTGGCAAGCTGCGCGAGTTCTGGGCCATGCCCTGGGAGGGCTATTACATCTGGGGCGCCACCGCGGGCATGCTGGTCAGCCTGCATCATTTCCTCTTCGGCCCTATCGGCGAGATCGGCGAGTAGCTGCATGCCAGCCGCCTGGGGCCGGGCTACTGACTTGGCCCGCATCATCGCGCAGGTTCAGGCATCTGGATGGCGAGCACAAGGAGCGTTCGGAGTTCCCTCCCGCGAATAGGCGATGAAGCCAGGCTCGAACGGCTTATTCGGGGTTTGGGCAGGCTTTGCCCCTGTGCTATCTTTGTGCCCATCATCCTGATGTAGCCAGACCATGACGCTGTTCTCCATCATCCTGACGCTATTGCTTGAACAAGTCCGCCCGCTCGACGAGCGCAAGTTCGTGCTCGGACCGCTGGCGCGTTACGCGCTGCTGTTTGAACGCCAGTTCAACGACGGCCAGAATCGACACGGCATCATTGCCTGGATCGTCGCCGTCCTCACGCCCTTCGTGCTGATGCTGATCCTGCAGGGTTTGCTGTGGGCGTTTCAGCCCATCCTTGCGGTCGTGCTGTCGGTCGGCGTGCTCTATCTAACGCTGGGCTTCCGCCATTCCAGCCACTTCTTCACCGACATCCACCTCGCCCTGCGCGACAAGGACATCAGCCGTGCGCGACAACTGCTGGCCGAATGGCGTAGCCGTTCCGGCGACCGGCTGACCAGCAACGAAGTGGCGCGCCTCTCCATCGAGGAGGCGCTGGTTGCTTCGCATCGCCATGTGTTCGCACCCATGTTTTTCTTTGTGCTGCTGGGCCCGGCAGGTGCCTTGCTGTATCGCCTGGCGCTGTTTTTCAATATTCAGTGGGGCGGGCGCGGGGTGGTCGAGCATGATGCCGAGTTCGGCGAGTTCGGCCGCTTTGCGCGCAAGGCTTACGAGATCATCGACTGGGTGCCGGTACGCCTTTCCGCCATCGGTTTCGCCATCGTCGGCGATTTTGAGGATGCCATCTACTGCTGGCGCAGCCAGGCCGCTAGCTGGACGGCAGATGCCTACGGTGTGTTGCTTGCCAGCGGCGCCGGCGCACTGGGTGTGCGTCTGGGGCTGCCCCTGCACGACGACGCCGGCGATCTCGGCGATAGGCCCGAATTGGGCTTGGGCGATGAGGCCGATGCCGACTTCCTGCAAAGCACCATAGGCCTGGTCTGGCGCACCCTGGTGCTGGGCCTGCTTGTCGTGACCTTGCTGTGGCTGGGCAGCCTGGTCGGCAGCTAGCCTTCGCCGGCCGCTCCGGTAGAATGCTTCGGCATATGCAGGATGGGAGGCCGTGATGAGCAGCAAACCCGAGGTCGTTGTTGTCAGTGCCGTGCGTACTGCCATCGGCAGCTACGGTGGCGCGCTTAAGGACTTCTCGCCGTCGCAGCTGGGTGCCCTTGTGGTGGGCGAAGTCATCGACCGCGCCGGTATCGAGCCGGAACGCATCGCCCATCTGGTCTGCGGCAATGTCATCCATACCGAGCCGCGCGACATGTATGTCTCGCGTGCCATTGCGCTGGATGCCGGCCTGCCGCGTGAATCCTGCGCGCTCACCCTCAATCGACTGTGCGGTTCCGGCCTGCAGGCCATCGTCAGCGCCGCCAATGCCATCCAACTCGGCGAGGCCGAAGCCGCCGTCGGCTGCGGTGTCGAGAGCATGAGCCGTGCCGGTTACCTCATGCCCGCTGCACGCTTCGGCGCACGTATGGGCGATACCCAACTCATCGACATGATGGTGGGTGCGTTGACTGATCCTTTCAGCCCCAATCACATGGGCATCACCGCCGAGAACATTGCCGAATCCTGGCATATCGGCCGAGAAGAACAGGATGCCTTTGCGCTGGAGAGCCAGCGCCGCGCCGTCGCCGCCATCGACGCCGGCTATTTCAAGTCGCAGATCGTGCCGGTCGAGCTGGCACGCGGCGGTCACTTCGCGACCGACGAATATCCCAAGCGGGAGGCAAGCCTGGAAGGTCTCGCCAGGCTCAAGCCCGCCTTCAAGAAAGATGGCACCGTCACCGCTGGCAATGCGTCCGGCCTCAATGACGCCGGCGCTGCCGTGGTGCTGATGGAAGCCAGAGCTGCCGAGCGCGCCGGACTTAGTCCTTTAGGCAGGCTGGTTGCCTATGCCGTGGCCGGCGTCGATCCCAGCCTCATGGGCACTGGGCCGATTCCATCTACCCAGATCGCCCTGCAACGCGCCGGCCTGCGCGCCAGCGACCTCGATCTGGTCGAGTCCAACGAAGCTTTTGCCGTACAAGCGCTGTGCGTGAACAAGGGCCTGGAGCTCGATCCAGCCAAGGTCAATGTGAATGGCGGCGCGATTGCGCTCGGACACGCCCTGGCTGCGACCGGGGCCATCCTGACGGTGAAATGCCTGTACGAGCTACAGCGCCAGAACAAGCGCTACGGCCTCGTCACCATGTGCATCGGCGGCGGACAGGGGATCTCGGCGATTTTTGAGCGGGCCTGATCAGCGCTGAGAGAGCGCCGCCTGCTTGTTGGCGGGCGGCAGCCGTTTCATTGCCAACTCAGCCTTCAAGGCTGAAGAACGCGTGCCGCACTCCCGAAACCCCAGCAGCCTCACCGGCTTCTTCATGCGCGTATAGCGGGCGCCCTTGCCCGCAATATGCTGCGCATAGCGGCGTTCCACATCGGTGGTAATGCCGGTGTAGAGCGAACCGTCCTCGCATTCGATCAGGTAGAGATACCAGACCTGGGCTGGCGTTTCATCACTCATCAGTGACGCAGGATGCGCGCGAGAAAGGCCTGGGCGCGTTCCGACTTGGGCTGGGCGAAGAAGTCGGCGCTAGTCGCATCTTCGACAATGCGGCCGGCGTCCATGAAGACGATGCGGTGGGCGACGTTCTTGGCGAAGCCCATTTCATGCGTGACGCAGATCATGGTCATGCCATCCTTCGCCAGTCCGGTCATCACGTCGAGCACCTCGGCAATCATTTCGGGGTCGAGGGCCGAGGTGGGTTCGTCGAAGAGCATGCAGACCGGGTCCATGGCCAGCGCGCGGGCAATCGCCACACGCTGCTGCTGGCCGCCGGACAGCTGGCCGGGCAGGGACTCGGCATAGCCGTCCATACCGACACGGGCGAGCAGCAAATGAGCGCGAGCAACAGCCTCTTCCTCGCTCTTGCCCAGCACCTTGATGGGCGCCAGCGTGAGATTGTCCAGCACGCTCAAATGCGGGAAGAGTTCGAAGTGCTGGAAGACCATGCCGACCTTTTGGCGCAGGGTGCGCAGATCGGCCTGTTCGCCCAGCGCAATGCCATCCACTTCCACACTGCCCTGCTGGAAGGGTTCGAGTCCGTTGAGCGTGCGGATCAGCGTGCTCTTGCCTGAGCCGGAAGGGCCGCAGACGACGACGATCTCGCCCTTGGCGACGTCCAGGCTGCAGTCATGCAGCACCTGCTTGTCGCCGAACCATTTGGACAGATTGCGGATGGAAATCATGGGGCAACCTTATCACAGAGGGTGCATCCGATTTGCAGGGAGCGGGGCGCTCTTGCTATGGTGGAGCCTATGAAAACAGCATTGATCGCCGTCGTCGCCATTGCCTCGGCCCTGTCGTTCGTGCCGGCCCATGCCGGCAAGACCGCCGATGCCATACGTGAGCGTGGCCAGTTGGCCTGCGGCGTCAGTACCGGCGTGGCGGGCTTTTCGGCGGCCGACAGCCGCGGCGAGTGGCGCGGCATGGATGTGGACTTCTGCCGTGCGCTGGCGGCGGCGGTGCTCAAGGACCCGGCTCGGGTGCGCTGGTCCCCGCTGACCTCGCAGCAGCGCTTCACCGCGCTGCAGTCGGGCGAGATCGACATCCTGTCGCGCAACACCACCTGGACCCTGGGCCGCGATGCGGGGCAGGGCCTGGTCTATGCCGGTTACATGTTCATAGACGGGCAAGGCTTTCTGGTCCACAAGCGCAGCGGCGTGAGTTCGGCGAAACAGCTCAACGGCGCCGAGATCTGTGTGCAGACGGGCACGACGACGGAAAAGAACCTGGCCGAGTTTGCGCGTGCCCATCACCTGAAGTTTAAAACGCTGATGTTCGAAAATCTGCGCGCGGTGCTCAAGGCTTTCTTCAGCGGCCGCTGCCAGGCTTTCACGGCTGATGCTTCGGCGCTGGCCAGCATACGCGCCAACGATTCCGGCAAGCCGGAAGGCTATGTGGTGCTGCCCGACCGGATTTCAGAAGAGCCGCTGGGGCCGGTGGTGCGGCGCGGCGACGAGGACTGGTTCGCCCTCGTGCGCTGGACTCTCTTTGCCCTACTGGAAGCGGAGGAGCGTGGCATCACCCAGGCCAATGTGGATGAGATGCGCAAGTCCGACGATCCCGCGGTGCAGCGCCTACTCGGCGTCAGCGAGGACGTGGGCAAGCCGCTGGGGCTGGACAAGGAGTGGGTCTACCGCATGCTCAAGGCGGTGGGCAATTATGGCGAGCTCTTCGAGCGCAATGTGGGCCCGAATTCGCTACTGCAACTGCCGCGCGGCATCAATGCCCTGCCGCGTGATGGTGGCGTGATGTATTCGCCGCCACTCAGATAACGATGCGCTGGCGTAACTGGGGTTTGCAATTCCTTATCGTCGGTGCGGTACTGCTGGCGCTCTACGGCCTTGCCACCGTCGTTGCTGCCAAGATGCGCGGGCTGGGCGTGGAGCCGGGCTTCGGCTTTCTGTGGCAGCGTGCCGGCTTCGATATCGGCGATACCCAGATTGCCTTTGATGCGAGCCACAGCTACGGCCGCGCCTTTCTCGTCGGGCTGCTGAATACCGTCAGCGTGGCCGCCGTTGCCATTGTCGCCAGCCTGCTGCTCGGTGGGGCGCTGGGGCTGGGGCAGCTTGCCCGCAATCGTCTGCTGGCGAGGCTGTGCGAAGCCTATGTCGAACTTTTCCGCAATGTGCCGCTGCTGCTGCAGGTACTGATCGTCTATGTGCTGCTCATCGGGCGGCTGCCCTTGCCGCATGAGGCCTGGTCGCTGGGGCCGGATATCTGGCTGTCCAAGAGCGGGCTGGCCCTGCCGTGGCCGGCCTTCACCGATGCGGGGCTGATTCTGGAGCGCCCGCTGCTGGGCCGTTTCACTTTCAGCGGCGGCGCCATGCTGACGCCGGAGTTTCTTGCCGTGGCCGCCGCGCTGACCTTGTTTACCGCCGCCTATATCGCCGAGGTGGTGCGCGGCAGCGTGCAGGCAGTCTCGCAGCGGCAGACCGAGGCGGCGCTCGCGCTGGGGCTCAACGATATGCAGACGCTGCGTTTTGTCGTGGTGCCGCAGGCCTTGCGCAGCATGATCCCGCCGCTGGCGAACCAGTTGCTCAACCTGATCAAGAATTCCTCGCTGGCAGTTGCAGTCGGTTATCCCGATCTCGTCGCCGTCGCCGACACCACGCTCAACCAGAGCGGCCATGCGGTCGAGTGCATTGCCATCATCATGGCCGTGTATCTGACGCTGTCGCTGATTACAGCCGCCTTAATGGGTAGCTGGCATGGTCGTTTGCTGCGGCAGCAGGGAGGCCATGCATGAAAAAGCCGGTCTGGCTGACACCTGCAAACACTGTGCTTGGGCTGCTCCTGCTCTGGGCCGGCTGGTATCTGTTCGACTGGGCAATATTGAATGCGGTGTTCCGTCCTGATGCCGCCGCCTGTCATGCGCTGGAGGGCACTGGCGCCTGCTGGGGCGTGGTGGCGGAGAAGTATCGGGTGATCTTCTTCGGCCGCTATCCGGTCGATGCGCAGTGGCGGCCCCTGCTGGCGACCTTGTTGATGCTGGGCCTGCTGGTTGCCAGTACGCGCTTGCGGCGCCGGCAGCTGCTGATCCTATGGGGTATCGGGCTGCCCCTGTTTATCTTCTTGCTCAAGGGCGGTCTGCTCGGGCTGGAGAACGTCGATACGCCGCGCTGGGGCGGGCTGCCGCTGACCCTGATTCTCACGGTCTTCGGCCTAGCCGGGGCGTTTCCGCTGGCGGTGCTGCTGGCGCTCGGGCGCAATGGGCGGCTGCCGGTGGTGCGCACGCTGTGCACCGTCTTCATCGAACTGGTGCGCGGCGTGCCCATGGTGGCGGTGCTGTTCATGGCCGCCTTCCTGTTTCCGCTCTTCATGCCCAAGGGCTGGGAGTTTCCTTCGCTGCTGCGCGTGCTGGTCGCGATCACCCTCTTCGCCGGCGCCTACATGGCCGAAGTCATTCGCGGCGGACTGCTGGCCGTGCCCAAGGGGCAGGCCGAGGCGGCGCAGGCGCTGGGGCTGTCCTATTGGCAGGTGCAGCTGACGGTGATCCTGCCGCAGGCCCTGCGCAATGTGCTGCCCGCGCTGATGAATTCGGCGATTGCCCTGTTCAAGGACACCTCACTGGTCATCATCGTCGGCCTATTCGAGCTCACTGGCGCACTGGGGCTGGCCGTGGATGGCGACCCGAAGTGGCGCGCCTTTGCGCTCGACGGTTATCTCTTCATCGCGCTGATCTACTGGATCGGCTGCTTCACGCTGTCGCGCTACAGCCGATCCCTGGAAAGCAAGGCTGCCTGATTCAGCGCTTCATCTCCGCAACAGGGTCAGATCGACATGCTGGACGCCGCCACCAGCGTCCAGCACGATCCGCATGGCTTCTGCGCTTGATGCCTCCTGCGGGTCGTCGGTCTGCCGCACCTTGATGCGGTAAGTCGTTTCGCCATGCCGGTAGTCCAGCGTGTACTCGTCCCAGGCCGCCGGGAGGCAAGGCTTGATGTGCAGCATCTGCGCGTGCCCGCTGCTTTCCAGGTGTACGCCGAGCAGCGATTCGATCATCAGGCGATACATCCAGCCGGCCGATCCCGTGTACCAGCTCCAGCCGCCGCGTCCTATGTGCGGGGCGACGCCATAGACATCGGCGGCCAGCACATAGGGTTCGATCTTGTAAGTGGCGACATCGGCGGGCGTGCGTCCGTGGTTGATGGGGTTGATGATGTTGAAGAGCTGCCAGGCGCGTTCCTGCTCACCCAGTTCGGCGAAGGCCATGGCTGCCCAGATCGCGCCGTGCGTGTATTGGCCGCCGTTTTCGCGCACGCCCGGCACATAGCCCTTGATGTAGCCGGGGTTGAGCGTACCGCTGTCGAAAGGTGGATCCAGCAACTGAATGAGGCCGTCTTCAGCACGCACCAGATGCGTGTACATGGCATCCATGGCCTGTCTTGCACGTTCCGGGGTGCCGGCGCCTGACAGCACGGACCAGCTCTGTGCAATCGCATCGATGCGGCACTCGGTATTGCTGGCCGTGCCCAGGGGCGTGCCGTCGTCAAAGTAGGCGCGTCGATACCATGCGCCGTCCCAGGCTGCGCTTTCAAGCTTCTTGCTGAGTTTGTGGCCTTCGGCCTTGCAGAGTTTTGCAACGGGCTTGTCGCCATGCTTGAGCGCCAGTACGCTGAACTTCTGCAGGATGTCGTACAGGAAGAATCCCAGCCACACGCTTTCGCCCCGGCCTTTTTCGCCGACCAGATTCATGCCGTCGTTCCAGTCGCCCGAGCCCATCAGCGGCAGGCCGTGTTCGCCGAAGCGCAGGCCGTGGCGGATGGCGCGCACGGCATGTTCGTAAATGCTGGCGTGTTCGCCGCCGCTCATGGGTAGGTCGTAGTAGGACTCCTCATCCTCGTTCAGCATGCGGCCTTGCAAGAAGGTCGCTGTTTCTTCAAGCACGCCGGTGTCGCCGGTCGCGCTTACATAGCGACAGAGCGCATAGGGCAGCCACAGGTAGTCGTCGGAGCAGCGCGTGCGCACGCCGCGCCCTTGTGGCGGGTGCCACCAATGCTGCACATCGCCCTCGGCAAACTGCCGACTGGCGCACAACACGATCTGCGCGCGCAGGCGCTGCGGCGCGGCATGCACTAGGGCCATGGCGTCCTGCAACTGGTCGCGGAAACCGAAGGCGCCGCCGGACTGGTAATAGCCGCTGCGCGCCCACAGGCGGCTGGACAAGGTTTGATACAGCAGCCAGCCATTGGCCAGCAGATTGACGGCCGGATCAGGCGTTGTGACCCGCACTGTGCCGAGGATGTCGCGCCAGTGATGTCGTGTTTCGGTCAAGGCCTCCTGGGCGGCGATGCTGCCGCCTATGCCGCCGCGGAAACGATTGACGAGGGTTTCCGCATCGGCGCGGTCGCGACCGACGCCGAGCATGAACACGAGCTCGCGCGTCTGTCCCGGGGCCAGATCGAAGCCGACCTGGATGGCGGCACAGGCATCCAGCCCCGCACCGATGCGGCCGGACAGTTGCTTGCGTTGCATCGCAGCCGGATTGGCGTGACTACCGTTGCGGCCGATGAATTCGGTGCGATCGCCGGTGTGGCTGCGCGTTATGGATTCCAGCGTCGAGGTGGCGACATGGAAGAATGCAGTGCGCTCACCGAAGTCGCTGTTGTATCGGTTGCGTGCCAGCAGGGTCATGTGCCGGTTGATTTCCGTGCTCACATGCATGCCGGTGTGTGAGCGCAGCTCGCCCAGCACCCATTCGACATAGCCGGTGGCGGACAGGCGGCGTGGGCGGTCAGAATCGTTTCTGACCTGCAGGCGCGAGAACTTGACCGAGGCGTCCATGGCGACATAGACGCAGAGTTCGGTATGAATGCCGCCCTCGCTATGCTCGAACACGCTGTAGCCGAAGCCATGCCGTGTCGTATTGCTGCCGTTGCGGCCGCAGGGCAATGCGCTGGGCGACCAGTAGCGGCCGCTGTCCTCATCGCGCAGGTAATACAGTTCGCCGGCCGTATCCCTGACCGGGTCGTTGTTCCACGGCGTGAGGCGCATCTCATGGGCGTTTTCGGTCCACGTATAGGACTGACCGCTTTCCGAAATGACGGTGCCGAACTCCGGGTTGGCAATGACATTGACCCAGGGTGCCGGCGTGCTGCGTCCTGCATCCAGCTGAATTACATACTCTTCCCCGTCAGGTGAGAAGCCGCCAAGGCCATTGAAGAACTGCATGTCGTCTTTCTTCTGCAGGGCGATGGCCTTGTCGTCGTCTGCTGCGTAGGGCGTTTCGGCGATTAGCAGCGACGGCATGGCGCGGTTGGGCGGACGATAGGCAATCTGTTCGGCCAGCGTGCCCTGCTTGTCTGAGAGTGTGACATGGGCGACGGAGAGCAGCAGTGTCCGGTCTTCGTGCGGCATGTGTTCCGTGGCGCGGACGAAGATGCCGCCGTTGCGATCCAATGCGTTGACGTTGGTTCCCGCGGGCATGAGCCCGACGATCTGCTCCTGCAGCGCCTGCCGGTAGTTGTTGCCTTCTTCGTTGAGGATGACCAGATCGACTGCGAGGCCCTTTCTGCGCCAGTAGGCATGGGCCTGCAGGAGCTGTCGTACCAGTTCGATATGGGCAATATCTTCGATCTGCAAAAGCACAATCGGCAGGTCGCCGGAAATTGAATAGCCCCAGAGGCCGGACTGGCCGCGCTGGTTGCTCATCAGTACTGCCGATGGCGCCCGGTGGTCGGCCTTGCTGTAGATAATGGCGCCGGCAAGACGACTGTAGAGCTGGGCATCGGCTTCGGATGCATTGAGTTGACGCAGCAAGACCTGGTTGTGTGTCCAGGCCAGCCCGAAGACGCGATTCGAAAGGCGGCGATCGCGATATTTCTCGATCTGTTCCAGGCTGTGGTCGCGTGTTTCGCTGATGCCGGTAATCTGGTCCAGTGTGATCGAGGCACCTGGTTCCAGCGTGAAGCGGCAACGGATGGCGACGATCGGGTCGAGTACAGCCCCGGCGGTATCGGAAAGACGGCCGGTATTGCGCATGGCCAGGGGATTCGACAGGGTGTTGCCGCGGCCGACAAAGCGCGCCCGGTCAGTTTCATAGGAGGTGGTACAGGCGTCATCGCTATGCATCGTGAGCATGTGGCACAGCCAGGGTGGCGTCTCATGGATGCTGCGCGGGCGGCGTGTTGCCAGAATCGCGTGCTGTTGCGGCAGGATTTCGGTTTCGACGAAGAGATTGCTGAAGGCCGGGTGGCTCATGTCTGCGGCTTGCGCGGCAAGCACGACTTCGGCATAGCTGGTGTAGTCGAGCGTACGTCGGATCTTGGAGCGATTGCGAATGCGGATGCGGCGCAGCTCGATATCGTCTTCCGGCGAAATGCCGATCTCGACGTGGGTTTCGATATCGTGCTCGCGCCGGGTGTACTCGGCATGCGCTTCGGTGAAGGTCGCGCGGTAGGCCTTGGGCGTACCCGTGGTTGGCTGATAGGCGGTCGACCAGAACGCGCCGTCACTGACGTCGCGCAGATAGCCGAACATGCCCCAGCTGTCGCAGGTGGCATCGGCGCGCCAGCGCGTGATGGCGAGGTCGCGCCAGCGGCTGTAACCGCTGCCGGCCTGGGTCAGCATGAGATGGTAGCGGCCGTTCGAGAGCAGTTGTACCTCGGGACCGGCGGTGTTCGGATTCTCGAAGACGCGAATCGCGGCTTCGCTTCCCGTCTGCTCGGGCGCGCTGCCCGCCACCTGGGCGAGTTGCGAATATGACGCCACCGGTTTTGCAATACGCTCCTGCAATAGCAGCAGGGCGGCCTGCATTTCCGTGTCGGCGGCGAAGCGACGCTGCATCGGGCGCTGATGCAGCAGATAGGACAGGGCCAGCAGGCTCATGCCCTGGTGGTGGACCATGAAGGAGCGCACCATGACGTGGTGCTTGCCGCGCGGCATGCGTGCCGGCGTATGGTCGATGGCCTCGTAGAAACCGAAGCGCCCGCTGGCACCTTCGTCGGCGAGGCGCTGCATATTGCTGCACGCCGCTTCCGGTTCGACCATCAGCGCCATGACACTGGCGTAGGGCGCGATCACGAGATCCTCGGCCAGGCCGCGCTTGAGGCCCAGGCCCGGCACGCCGAAGGCGCGGTATTGATAGTTGAGTTGCGCATCGACGGCATTGAAGCCGGATTCGGAGATGCCCCAGGCCACGCCCATCTGATTGCCGTAGTCGATCTGGCAGCGCACAGCCGCGCGGCAGGTCTGGTCGAGCAGCGTGTCCTCGTAGCTGGGCATGACCAGCATGGGCATCAGGTACTCGAACATCGAGCCGCTCCACGAGACCAGGATGGGTTCGCCGTTGTTCAGGGTGAGCAGGCGCCCGAGCGCAAACCAGTTTTCCTGCGGCACTTCCCCCTGGGCGATGGCGACGTAGGAGCAGAGCCGCGCTTCGGAGGAAAGCAGGTCATAGTTGCCGCGATCGCTGCGGCGATTGTCCACATGGAAGCCGACCGTCATCAGATGGCTGACCGGGTCGTAAAGGAAGGCATAGTCCTGTTGTGCCATGGTGCGTGCCTGCGCGGCCAGGCTTTCGATCAGGGCGATGCGGGCAGCGGCGCGGTCGATGGCCGGCGTTTCCAGTCCGTCGCTGCTGCCCGTGTGCTTCGCGACATCATGCAGGGTCGATTGGCCGTCGCTGCCGGAGATGACAGCAAACAGGCTGATTTCCTGATGCAGGGACTGGCACTGGTGTGCGAGCTTTTCCGCCCATGTGCATTCATGCAGGGCATCGGCATCTTGTGTCGTCCAGTATGCAAGGATTTGTTCGGCGGCCCGCATCAGCGACTGGAGATAGTCCAGCGTGCGATTCAGGCTCGCGTCTTCGAGCGGCGCATTTTCCAGCAAGCCACGGAAATCCTGCATCACCGCTGGCGTGGACTTGAGATGCTCGCCGAGCACGTCGAGTGTATCCCGCAGCCCCATGAGGCCAGCCGGATGCCGCAAGGGCGCGTGCGGAAGCTCGAGCAGGCCTTGCTGCAGCACGATCAGGTAGCCCGTCAGATTGCCGCTGTCCACCGTGGAGACATAGCGCGGTTCAAGCGGTTCCAGTGTCTGCGTGTCGTACCAGTTGTAGAAATGCCCCTGGTGGCGTTCGAGCCGGGCCATGGTCTGCAGCGTGTCCTGGGTACGTGCCAGCAATTGGCCCATGCTCAGATAGCCGAAATCGTAAGCGCTCAGGTTGGCGAGCAGGGCCATGCCCATATTGGTGGGCGAGGTGCGATGGGCAATCGCTTCGCGTGGCTCTTCCTGATAGTTGTCGGGCGGCAGCCAGTGGTCCTCGGCAACGACGAAATGGGTGAAGTAGTCCCAGGTCTTGCGTGCCGTAATGTGCAGGAAGCGTGTTTGCGTCGCATTGAGCGAGGCCGGCTTGCGGCGGAAGGGCAGACTCAGCCAGGCCGCCTGCAGCGGGGAGAACAGCCACAGCAGAAGCAGTGGCACCGCCAGCCACAGCGCCTCCGGCCGGTAATAGGCCAGCAGCATGCCGCCGCACAATGCCAGCAGCGGTCCGGCACACATGGTGATCAGCCATTCCGCGCTTGAGCCACGGTGACGATTGGCCTGGTCGGAAGGCGTCCATTGCAGCAGGTGCTTGCGCGAGACGAGCATGCGCCAGCAGGTGTGAACAATGGCCCCGAGGCTGTAGGCGGCTTCGTGGGGCAGGGTGGCGAGCTGGAGCAGCAACTGCGCACAACGCCTGCGGAAACTGCGCAGGCTCATCAGCAGGTGCGGCTTGAGCAGGACCTCGGGTGGTTTCCTGAGTACGTCGAGCAGGGCCGCGAGCAAGCTGGGCAGGGCCAGCGTCAGCAGCACGGCCGCCAGCCAGATCGAGGGTGTGGCGAACAGGCCCCAGCCGAAGGCAAGCAGGACAAGTAGCGCAGCCGGCACCAGGCTGCGACGCAGGTTGTCGAGCAGCTTCCACTGCGACAAGGTGGTCAGCGGATTGGCTGAGCGCTTGCCGCTGAGATCGCTTACCTGCGGCAGCAGCCAGCCGGCCAGTTGCCAGTCGCCGCGTATCCAGCGCGTGCGGCGCCGCACGTCGGCCAGATAGCTGCCCGGTGACTGCTCGTATAGGGGCACATCGCTGAGCAGACCGGAGCGCAGGTAGCAGCCTTCGATCAGGTCGTGACTGAGCACCGTGTTGTCAGGGAAGCGCTGCCCCAGGACCTGTTCGAAAACCTCGATGTCGTAGATGCCCTTGCCGATGAAGGAGCCTTCATCGAATAAGTCCTGATAGACATCGGAGACGGTGCGTGTGTAGGGGTCGATGCCGGCTTCGCTGCCGCACAGCCGTGCATAGCGCGTCGGGCCGGGGCTGGGCAGGGCTTCGGCAATGCGCGGTTGCAGGATGGCATGGCCTTCCATGATGCGCTGCCTGTGCTTGTCGTAATCCGGGCGGTTGAGCGGATGGGCCATGGCGCCGACGAACTGGCGTGCTGAATCGCGCGGCAGCTGGGTGTCGCTGTCCAGCGTGATGATGTATTTGGCCGGCGGCAAGGGTTGGCCCGATGCATCATTGAGCGCGCCGGTCAGGATGTCGGTATCACCGACGATCAGGCTGAAGCGCGCTTTTTCAGCGCCGCGGATGAAGGCATTCAGGTCGGACAGCTTGCCGCGCTTGCGCTCATACCCCATCCACTGTTTCTCGCTGGCGTTCCATTGTCGTGGTCGGTGGAACAGGAAAAAGCTGTCGCCAATGGTGGCGGGATAACGCCGGTTGAGTTCGTCTATGCCCGCCTGCGCCAGGGTGAGCAGGCCCGCATCCTCGGGACAGTATTCGCTGTCGGCATCGTTGAAGTCGGTCAGCAATGCAAAATGCAGTGCAGCATCGCGATTGCCGAGGAAGCGGACTTCCAGGGCTTCAAGCAGGCTTGCCAGGCTGTCCGGGCTGCTCAGCATGGCCGGAACGACGACCAGGGTGCGGCAGTCCGCCGGCAGGCCCTTGCTGTAGTCCATGCGCGGCAAGCGATGCGGCCGCGCGAAGAGGGTCACGCCCCAGTTCACCAGTGCCACTGCCAGCTGGCTGCCTGCGATGAGGAGCGCTCCAGCCAACACCAGCAGCAACAGCAAGTTGGCGTCGATGCCGAGACTCTTGGGCAGACCGTCGTGATAGGCCCGTAGCAGCAGGTAGGCAGAAGGCAGCAGCGTCAGCAGCACGATCAGGCCGATATAGCTGCGCACCGGCCGTGTCTGCACACGTTTTCTGATTCGTTGCAGCAGCGGATGTTGCGCCGAAACCCTGCGTTCAAGTTGGCGCAGGCCTTGGCCTGTCAGGTAGTAGCCCACATGGTTTCGGCGCGGGTCTAGCTGCGTGTGAGGTTCGTTACGTTCCGGTGCCGAGTGAGTCGAGCCTGCATGCGCCGCTTGCCGGTGGACATGTGCTTGCGCCAACTCGATGGCGGCGGCGGCGATGGCCTCTTCGGCCTGCCCGCTTGCGCGTGCCAGCTCTTCCACTACGTGTCGATACTGGTCGCGTGTGGCGAAGTCCATGCCGGCATAAGTGCTGGTCGGATCGGTCAGCAGCGTTTGATGGACGGCGCTCATCTGTTCGACGAAATCGCGCCAGTCCATTTCGCCTAGCCTGCGCAGGCTGGCGATGCTGTTGCTGACTGTGATCTGGTTGGTCGCCTGCTGCTGGTTCTCGGTTTGTACCTGTTGCTCCAGCGTCAGCCCGCTTTCGGCCAGGCGCTGTTCTATCCAGGTGAGCGGGAGGGTCAGGGCCAGGCCTCGCCCCTGCAGGCGTCGCGCCAGTTCGGCGACAAAGGCGGAGGTGATCGGCGGGTTGGAGCGCGCCATGTCGGCGATCACCAGGATCAGGCTCTTGGGGTCCGATTCGACGATGCTTCCCATCTTTTCCGCCCAGGTGGCCGCGAGGTTGCGCTGGATGTGTGCGGTGTCGACTCGTTTCGCGATACGTGCAAGATTTTCAATCAACGCCAGACGCAGCATGATGGGCACGGCCCACAGCTCGCCCAGCATCAGGGGGGCTGCGCCCTGGTAGGCCGATATGAAGCGGCTCAGGTTTTCCTGGTCCCAGCGGCCGTCGCCGTGCGCGATGACATGCAGGGCGATGTCGTAGACGCGCGGATAGCCCTGCGAGCGTCCCTTGGCCAGCTTGGGCAGGCTGCGCCCGTAGCTCTTTGGCAAGTGACGTCTGGCCGTGCGGATCTGCTCTTCAATCAGATAGTGATTGTCGAGCAGCCATTCTCCTGCCGGGGAAACGCGATTGCTGCCGAGCGACTTGTCACTGAGGGTGCGGCAGGCTGCATTCAATGTTGCCTCGTTGTGCGCCAGCCGGTCCAGCAATTGATCGGCGACCACTTGCGCACTGAGCACATGCGTGGCTGAGAGTGTCTGTCCGTGTTTTTCCATCTGCTCGACGCTGAACAGCTCGGCATTCGGCAGCGCCTGATGCTCGTCGTGCTCGTTTAAGGCAGCAGACTTGATGCGGAGATTCGCAGGCAGCTTCTGAAGCAGCTTGCCGCGCAGTGCAGGGTAGTCAATTTTCAAGACGTAGCTCTCGTGGCGAGGCGGGGCCTCAGGGGGCGAAATGCCTGCACAAGCCGATCACGAGGGTGAGGGGAAGGAGGCGACGGTGTTGCCCGGTCAGCGAGGCCCCGCAGGGCGACAGGTCTGGAAACGGTAGCGCTGGAACGCAGGGCCGACGTCGGGAATGTCAGCGGAGACAGCCGCGCATGGGAGAAAGCGCCCGGCTGGAGTGAACGGAGAGTTTGATGCCTGCTACAGCCTGATTGGCTGGGCTCAAGAGCGGGGGATCTGCAGGCCAGATGCTTCGAGCATAGCACTGTCGAAGATAAATGACTTATTCCCGGGCAAAGGCCTATGATCGAACGGACGACTTCGTCAAGGTAAGGAGAGCAGCATGGCCAAAAGCCAGTTACGCGGTAATAAGGAAGCCAAGAAGCCCAAGCAGGAAAAGAAGCCGCTTGCGCCTGTAGTCGGTTTTCAATCCCAGACCAGGGCAGCGATGCCGGTCAAGACCAAGGGCTAGACAGTAAGCCCTGCAGGGAGATTGCAGTGGCCCCGCAAGAGTGACTTGAATTCACGCACGGGAATTTTATTCAGTCATTCGAGGGGCCCCTCCCTGCACTTACAGCCAGCCCGCGCGTTTGAAGCGCCGATAGAGAATGAAGCAGATGGCGGTGATGACGCTGAGTGCCGCCGGGTAGCCATAGCGCCACTGCAGCTCCGGCATATGCTCGAAGTTCATGCCCCAGATGCCGGCAAAGGCCGTTGCCACGGCGAAAATTCCGGCCCAGGCGGCGAGACGCTTGTTCACCTCGCCTTCCTCGATGGCGACCAGAGACAGATTCACCTGGATGGCGGTGGTGATGGTTTCGCGGATGGACTCGATCGAGGTATTGATACGGGTCAGGTGGTCGTAGATATCGCGAAAATACTCCTGCATGCCTTCGCACGCCTTGGGCGGGCGCCCGCCGGCTAAACGCATCACGCTGTCGAGCAGCGGCGAGACGGCATGGCGCAACTCCATGACGTCCTGCTTGAGGCTGTAGAGCTGCTGGATGTTGTTGCGCGACTGATTCTTCGTCTCGAAAATCTGTGCTTCGATGATCTCCAGCCGCGTCTCGAACTCCTCGACCACCGGGAAGTACTGGTCGACGATGGCGTCCATCAGGGCGTATAGCACGAAGCCGGGCCCCTTTTGCAGCAGCGCCGGCTCCTGCTCGCAGCGCACACGCACCCCGTGCAGATTGTGGCGGCTGCGCTTGCGTACCGACAGCAGGTAGTTGGGGCCGACGAAAATATGGATCTCGCCTTCCTGCATGGTGTCGTCCGGCGCGAATTCCACCGTGTGCATGACGACGAAGAGCGATTCACCGTATTCCTCGATCTTGGGACGCTGATGGCCGTGGCTGGCATCCTCGACGGCAAGCTCGTGCAGGCCAAACTCGTCCTTGAGCTGTTCAAGCTCGGTGTCCTCCGGGTCGCGCAGGGCCACCCAGACAAAACATTCCGGACGGGCGAGATACTCGCTGATGCTGGAGGCGGGAATGTCGGCGAGTCTGCGGCCGTGCTCGTAGGCGACGCAATTGATCAGCATGTCTTGGCTCCTTGTTTCCGGGCAGCCCGGAGGCAATGGATAATCCTGCTTATTGTCATCAATCCGAGCCCGATTGCTTATGCCGAACAAACCCCTGAAACCCTTGCCACCTTTGCGTATTGCCGTCCTCGCCTCGGGCGAAGGGCAAACGCTGCAGGCGGTGCTGGATGCGGTGGCGGAGGGGCGGCTGGCGGCGAAGATCGTGCTCGTTGTTTCCAACAATGCCGCGGCCGGCGCCTTGCGCCGCGCGCGGGAGGCGGGCATCGCCGCGCTGCACCTCAGCACCACCCTAGATAGCGATGCGGCCACGCTAGATTGCGCGCTGACCGCGGCCCTGCTGGCAGCGACGCCCGATGTGGTCGTGACCGCCGGTTACATGAAACGGCTTGGACCAGAGGTAATGGCGGCGTTCCACCGGCGCATGATCAACGTGCATCCCTCGCTGCTGCCAAAATATGGCGGGCAGGGCATGTATGATCGTTATGTCCATGAGGCCGTGCTCGCGGCGGGCGAACAGGAGTCGGGCGCCACCGTGCATTTTGTCGAGGGCGATTACGACAGCGGGCCGACGATTGCGCAGGTACGCGTGCCGGTGCTGGCAGGCGATACGACGGAGCGCCTGGCCGCCCGCGTAAAACAGCGGGAACGTGAGCTGCTCGTCGAGGTCCTACGGCGGCGCGCCCTGAGCGGGTATTTTGATTTCAAGGAGGATGAAGGCGCATGAGGATGTTGTTGTCGGGAATATTGCTGCTGTTCGCCGCCCAGGCCGCGGCAGGCACGGCGGCCTGGTATCGTTGGGAAAGCCGGATAGATGGCCGCCTTGTGTGCGCCCAGACCTCCCCCGGTGAGCACTGGAAGCAGTTTGCCGGCCCCTTCCTTGACGCCAATTGCAGCAAGCCCCGCTAGCCCATGGATCCCTTCACCCACGCCCTCCTCGGGGCTTGCACTGCACAGGCGCTGCTCGATGCGCCCAAGCGCAATTTTGTCGACCGCCTGGTGCCCAACCCGGAGCGGCGCCAGCTCTGGCTGGTCGGTGCGCTGGGCGGCCTGCTACCTGACCTCGATGTGCTGATACGCAGCAGCAGCGATCCGCTGCTGGCGATCGAGTTTCACCGCCACTTCACGCACGCCCTTGCTTTTGTTCCCCTCGGCGGTCTGCTGGCAGCCTTGCCCTGGCTGCTGTTCAAGTCGCAGCGGCTGCGCTGGCGCCTGCTCTGGCTGGCAGGCATGCTGGGCTATGCCACGCATGGCGTGCTGGATGCCTGCACCAATTACGGCACCCATCTGCTCTGGCCCTTCAGCGACGAGCGCACGGCCTGGCACTGGATCACCACGATAGGGCCGCTGCTGACGCTGATGCTGCTGCTCGGTCTCATCATCTCCGTGCGCCGACGCGCGCGTGGCGTGGCGCTGGGCGCAGTGTTGCTGGGCGTGACCTACGTCGGCGCTGCCGCCGTGCAGCAAGAGCGTGCTTTCGAGGTGCAGCGTGAGATTGCCACCGCCCGCGGCCACGAGATCGCGCGCGGCGAGATTTTCCCCACGGTCGGCAATCCCTTCGTGTGGCGTTCGCTCTACGAATCCGGCGGCGTGCTGTACACTGACCGCGTGCGCGTGATGAAGGAAACGCAGTGGAAGGCCGGGCATGCGGTCGAGCTGTTGGCCTTGCACCAGTTGCCCGCTACCAAGCAAAACCATCCACGCATCGGTGCGGATTTCGAGCGTTTCCACTACTTTTCCGCCGGTTGGGTGGCCCGTGCCAACAGCGACCCCAGCATCATCGGCGATGCGCGCTACTCGCTGAGTACCGAGCGTTTCGAGCCCATCTGGGGCGTGCGCTTCCATGCACAGCAGGCCCAGCCCACCGAGTGGGTGGACCGCACCGCGCAGAACCGCATCCCCGCCTCCGCCCTGTGGGCCGAGATCACGGGCGCGGACCAAGGCTATGCAGCAGCGCCGCTGGCGGCGGCGGAGGCCGCCGCGACAGGCATATAATTTCCCCATGCCGCCCCGTTCCCGGGGCACGGCGAGCGGCGAGCCTGCGCCTTTCGGGCGGCCCGCCGCTTTTACTTTTTGAGTGCTCATGATGAAGACCGAAACCCCTCAGACCATCCATCTCAAGGACTACACGCCGCCGCCTTTCCTCGTCGATACGGTGGATATGGATGTGGACTTTCAGCCCGCCAGCACCATCGTCACCACCCGCTCCACGCTGCGTCGCAATCCGGCAGCAGCACTGGCGAATGCGCCGCTGGTGCTGGATGGAGAGGACCTCAAGACGCTGAGCGTGTCCATCGACGGCACGGCGGTTCTGCCGCATGAATATGCGCTGACCGAAACTACGCTGACCCTCAGCGACCTGCCGGAGAGCTTCGAGCTGCAGACCGTGGTCGAGATCGATCCGGACAGGAACACGCGCCTGTCCGGCCTGTACCGCTCCAAGGACGGCTATTTCACCCAGTGCGAGGCGCAGGGTTTCCGCCGCATCACCTGGTTCCAGGACCGGCCCGACGTCATGGCGAAGTACACCGTCACCCTGCATGCTGACAAGGACAAGCTGCCCATCCTGCTGGCCAACGGCAATCCGGTGGCGCATGGCCAGGAAGCCGGCGACGAGAAGGCGCACCGCCACTGGTCGCGTTGGGAAGATCCATTCCCCAAGCCCTGTTATCTCTTCGCCATCGTCGCCGCCAAGCTGGAAATGATCGTTGATACCTACACGACCACCTCTGGCCGTACCGTCAATCTGGGGATTTTTGTCGAACCGGGCAAGCTCGACCAGTGCCCGCATGCGATGGACGCGCTGAAGAAGTCGATGAAGTGGGACGAGGACACCTTCGGCCTCGAATGCGATCTCGACTACTACATGATCGTCGCGGTCGGCGACTTCAATATGGGGGCCATGGAGAACAAGGGCCTCAACATCTTCAACACCAAGTACGTGCTGGCGCGTCCTGACGTCGCCACCGATACCGACTACGTGAATATCGACCGCGTCGTCGCGCACGAGTACTTCCACAACTGGACCGGCAATCGCGTCACCTGCCGTGACTGGTTCCAGCTGTCCTTGAAGGAAGGTCTGACCGTCTATCGCGACCAGCGCTTCGGCGAGGACGTGCACAACCGCAATGTCACCCACATTCAGGAAGTGCGCACCCTCCGCGCCGCCCAGTTCCCCGAGGATGCCGGCCCCATGGCACATCCGGTGCGGCCGTCGTCCTATATGGAGATCAACAATTTCTACACCGCCACGGTGTATGAAAAGGGCGCGCAAGTGATCGCCATGATGGAAACGCTGATCGGCAAGGCGGGCTTCCGCAAGGGTATGGATCTGTACTTCGAGCGCCACGACGGCCAGGCCGTCACCTGCGACGACTTCTTCGCCGCCATGCGTGACGCTTCGGGTGGCGATGCCTCTCCGCTCACGCCGCAGTTCCTGCGCTGGTATGAACAGGCCGGCACGCCGCATGTCGCCGCCAGCGGCCGCTACGATGCCGCCGCACAGACTTACACGCTGACGCTCAAGCAGTCCTGCGCACCCTCACCGGGCCAGCCAGTCAAACACCCTTACCTGATCCCGGTTTCCGTCGGCCTCGTCGGGCCGGAAGGTGCTGACTTGCCCTTGCTTGATGACAGCGGCAAGTACGTCACAACCCGTGTGCTCAAACTCGCCGAATCGGAACAGACCTTCGTCTTCGAAGGCATAGACGTCAAGCCCGTGCCGTCCCTGCTGCGCGGCTTTTCTGCGCCAGTGGTGCTGAGCTTCGACTACACGGATGAGGAACTCACCCACCTGATGGCCTACGACAGCGATGCCTTCAATCGCTGGGAAGCCGGCCAGCGTTTGGCCGGAAAGCTCATTCTCGATGCCACGAAGACGATCTCGGCCGGTGACGAAGTGGCGTGGCCGCAGAGCTATGCCGACGCCATCACCTGGATCGTCGAGCAGACCATGAGCAAGAACCCGGCGACGGGTGCCCCCGACTGGGCTTTCGCCGCCGAACTGCTAAGCCTGCCGGGCGAGGCCACGCTGGCCGAGCAACTCGACGTGGTCGATCCGGATGCCCTGCATGCCGCCCGCAACGGCCTGCGCCGCTTCATCGCTGAAAGCCAGCGCGTGGCGCTGGAGACGCTGATCTTCAAGACTGCACCCACCGGCCCCTTCCAGCCGACGAGCGAAGAAGCCGGCCGCCGCGCCCTGCGCAATCTCTGTCTCGGCTATCTCGCCGAGCTGAATACCCCCGAGGTTCGCAGCCAGGCACTGCAGCAGCTCAAGACGACCGACAATATGACCGACCAGTATGCGGCGCTGTCGGTGCTGTGCATGAACGACACACCTGAGCGCCAGCAGGCGCTGGACGCCTTCCATGAACAGTGGCAGGACGAGGCCCTGGTGGTGGACAAGTGGCTGCTGGTGCAGGCGCAAAGCCGCCTGCCGAATGCCTTGGCCGAAGTGCAGGCGCTCACAAAGCATCCCAGCTTCGACATCAAGAACCCCAACAAGGTGTACTCTCTGATCCGCGCCTTCGGCGCCAACCACGTCCGCTTCCATGCCGCCGATGGTTCGGGCTATCGCTTCATCGCCGAGCAGATCATCACGCTCGACGCGCTCAATCCGCAGGTGGCTTCACGCATCGCCCGTTGCTTCGACCGCTGGAAGAAATTCGACGCTGCGCGTCAGCAGCATGCAATCAAGGCGCTGGAGCAGGTGCGCAGCCACGCCGGTCTGTCGCGCGATGTGTATGAGATCGTGGATCGGGCGCTGAGCTGAGTCGGGTCTACGCTTGTGCCTGACTGAAGCCGCCTATGGGCGGCTTCAGTCTTTTGTGGCAACAGTTGTTGCTGAGTGCATCAGGAAATGAGGTCGGGCCGATGCGCTTGCAGCCACTGCCGGGTGTGTTGCAGTAGTTGCGTTGCCTGTTGCAGGCACTCGGCCACGGCGGCATCCGCGATGGGGTCACCTTCGTAGTCGCTGAGATTGCGCTGCTTGCGCAGGGCATCCAGCACGATGACAGTGTCGGTGCTGAGGGCCAGTGTATTGGGCAGGGCCTGCAGTGCGGTCTGGTGATGGCCGGGCTGGCTGGTGCTGGTGCGGTAGCCCTGCGCCCATAGGCCGAGCATCGCGCATTGCAGGATCACCTTGTAGGCAGCATCAAAGCGGTTCTCCGCGCTCAGTGCAGTGAGTTGGGCATCGGCCAGGTTGCGCGCGGCCGCGTCGAGCAGCCGTTGCACACCGGCCGGTGTGGGCTCAAAGGCCTGCAGGCGCTGTATGGCCAGCAAGTTTTGCAAGGTCATGTTCGCTCCCTGTGATGAACAGCTTGGGGTGGCTCAGGATTTCATTGATGAAGCCGTCGCCGCTGGCGGCGCGGCGCTGCAGTTCGTCACTGGCGTAAAGCACTGGGTTGATCTCGCGCTGCAGGATCTCCTGTGCAGGATAAAGGGCCTTGGCGACATCGGCGAAGCTGCAATCGGCAATCACGAGCACATCAATGTCGCTGCCGGCGTGCTCGGTGCCGCGTGCGTAGGAGCCGAAGATCAGGGCGAGCTGCGGCTGCAGCGGTGCCAGCAATTTGGCCAGCTCCGCCACGGCGCCGGTGGTCTTGCGGAACAGGCCGGCCAGCTCGCCAAATACCGGGCATTGCGTGTTGGCCTGATAGCGCACCTGATTGCCTTGTTCACGGCGCAGCAGCAGGCCGGCCTTGGCGAGGCGAGCCAGTTCCTTGTGCAGGGTGCCGGCCGTGGTGCCGGTGAGGCGCGCTAGTTCACGCACGTGATAGTCCTGCTCCGGGTTGAGGAGCAGGAGTGTCAAAGCGCGCTGGCGGTAGTTGCCGAACAGAACATCCATCAGCATGGCCATACCTAATGGAGATTTTTGAGTAAGGTTATTGTAGCTCTTATTGCTACGTTTGTAGCTTTTATTGCTACATTTTGGGTGCGATGGGTTGTTTGCCCGCCGCATTTTTGCCCCGCTTTATCTTGGGCGCTTGCTCGCGGCTGGCGGCGAGGCGCTTGAGCAGTTCGCTGGCGGGTTCGTCGGCCGGGTCTTGCGGCACCAGTTCGCCACGGAAGGCCTTGGCGAGCAGGGCGGGGGTGAGTTGGTCTACCTGCTTGCGGGCAGTGCTGAGGCGAGCTTCGAGGCGGTCGGCGAAGGCGAACAGGGTTTCGACGCGACGGACGATTTCGTGTTGTTCATTCAGGCCTGGCAATGGCACGCGCAATGAAACTTGCGTCGTAATAGGCACTTGGTCGCGAGTAGTTTGCGCCATGACCGATCTCAGTTGATCTTGAAAGAACGGACTAGAGAACGCGATACGCAAATAGCCCGGGAGAATTGCGTGTGGGTTTGTACGGAAAAATGTCACGGATGTGCCGAGCAGAACATCTTCAGCATCGATCGGCAGGATTCCCACACGACCGACGGTGGCATTGTGTGTAAGAAGGACGTCTTGTGGGAGAGCCCAGCCTTTGGTGAGCTGCTGCGCTTTTTTCGTTCCCAAGCGGGAACAGGCTTTCAGGTCAACGTTCCATAACTCGTCGATTTGTGAGGCGGTCAGGAATAGTGTTCCTGTGTCACCAAACTCTTCTTTTCTCGGATAAAGGCTGCCGTGGTTACCGTCCGCGAAGTCAATGATTGCCTTTTTTTCGTAAAGCTCGCCAATAGAAACTATCAGCCAATTTTTCGGGACATCGGGCGCGGCAACATCAACCGGGAGGATCTCGGTTTTGCGCTTGGTAAGGCGGGCATAACCTGCAGGGAGCGCCAGAGATTTGAGGCTTGGTTCATCCGCGTTGTTTGATTTGCGCCAGTCTTCGGTCAGGCGGCCGGAGGTGGCGGCGGCTAGGATGGATTGGCGGAAGCGTTTGAGCAGGGCGGGGAGGCGGTCGAGACGGTCGCGGCAGGCCTCTACCCGCGCCAGCGTGCTGTCGAGCTTGTCGGCGATGCGTTTTTGTTCGGGGAGCGGGGCGAGGGGGACTTCATGTGCCTTGAGGATCGTTTGACTGATATTTAGCTGGGCTCCGCCTTGCCCTTGAGCCATTAAATCAGAGCGGGAGTTTTGCAACACCCGGAACAGATACTTCAGGTTGACGCCATCGTACGGCTGACAGAACGCAATAGCTTGATTGGTCGCACATTCGATTTCTGTAATGCCAAGCTTGCCGATTGAGCCATACATCGCAATCAAGAGAGTATTTGGTTGCAGGAGTTTTGCAGACGAGTTTTCAAGTCCACTAGCGGTTATGTATGTGCTTGCGCTTCTAACTGTGGCGTCATTTAGATCGCCTATCACTAACCAAGGAATTGTTCCGTTCGCGTAATAAGCTGGAACTGACTTGGAGGGGGTGCCCCCGCTGCCCCATGAGCCTAGGGCGCCAAGCGGTGAAAAACACCACCCCTTCGGTAACCTGCTCATTCCGCCACCTCGGCACCCAGCTCCTTGAGCAGCGCTTGCAGCTCACTCAGCGCGCCTTCCAGTTCCGTCACCGCTTCCTGCGCCAGCACGGCCGGTTCGGGCAGATCGGCGGAGTCTTCGGCGTTCTCGTCCTTGAGCCAGGCAATATCGAGGCTGTCGCCGCGTGCCTTGATCCACTCGCGGCTGAAGCTGCGGAAGCGGCCTTGTTCGCCCTGGTCGGTGCGGTTTTCTGCTGTGTAGGCCGCTTCGAAATCGGCGAAGTAGCTGCGCGTGAAGGGGGTGCGCTTGCCGAAGCGCGGCATATTGGTGCGCAGATCGTAGACCCAAACTTCCTGTGTGCTGCCAGTGGCGTTGTCGCTGACCTTGTCGAAGAAGAGCACATTGGTCTTGACGCCCTGGGCGTAGAAGATGCCGGTGGGCAATCTCAAAATGGTGTGCAGATTGCACTTGTCCATGAGGTCGCGGCGGATGTCGGCGCCGACGCCGGATTCGAACAGCACATTGTCGGGCAGCACCACGGCGGCGCGGCCGCCGTCCTTGAGGTGGCGGTAGATGTGCTGCAAAAAGGCGAGCTGCTTGTTGGAGGTAGCGAAAGTGAAGTCGTCGCGCGTGGGCCCGCCGCCGCCCTTGGCGGTGCCGAAGGGCGGGTTGCTGAGCATGATGTCGCTTTTGGGCAATGCGCTGCCGGCATTGCCCAGGGTGTTACCGAGATGCACCACCCCTTCGGCATCGCCTTCCATGCCGTGGAGGAGACAGTTCATGAGCGCGAGGCGGCGTGTGCCGGGTACCAGCTCCATGCCGATGAAGGCCTGGTTGCGCTGGAAGCTGCGTTGCTTTTCATTGAGGCTGTAGAGATTGTCGGTACGCGCCCGGATGGCGGCGTCGGCGGCGATCAGAAACCCCGCCGTTCCCGCCGCCGGGTCCTGCACGGTTTCGCCGACTTGCGGGTTGATCAGGGCGACGATGCTGTCGATGAGCGGGCGCGGGGTGAAGTATTGGCCGGCGCCGGATTTGGTTTCTGTGGCGTTCTTTTCGAGCAGGCCTTCGTAGAGGTCGCCGAGGCCGTCGCGCTGGGCGGAGAACCAGTCGATGGCGTCCAGGCTCTTGATGAGCTGTTCCAGATGGCGCGGTTCCTTGAGGCGTGTCTGCGCGTCGGCATAGATGGCGGCGAGCAGCGGGTCGGTGCTTTGCGAGAGATCAAGCAGCGTGGCGCGATAGTGGTTGAGCAGGTTGAGACCGCTGAGCTTGGCAATGTCCGGCCAGCGCGCGCCTTCGGGCAGGCGGTGCTTGGCGAGCACGCCGCTCTGGGCGTTTTCGTGCTCCATCTTGATGAAGAGCAGCAGCACCAGCTCGGTGACGTAGTCGGAGTAGTTGATGCCGTCGTCGCGCAGGACGTCGCACAGGCTCCAGAGTTTCTGGACGATTTCGTTGTTGCTCATAGGGTTTCCAATGGTGGTGGCATGGCGGCATCCTGTTGCGGCCAGTGCATTTGATAACGGGTGGAGCGGCCGCCGCCCGGCAGCTTGACGAGGCAGCCGCGCGCCAGCAGATCGGCGAGGTGGCGGGTGGCGGTGGCCTTGGAGACCTTGGCCACGGCCTGATACTGGCTGGCGCTGATGCCGTGCTCGAATCCGCCGCGGTCAGGCTGGTCGCCGTCGAGCAGGCGGTTGAGCACCTTGATCTGTTCGGGCAGCAGGCCCTGGGCGCGCGGTTCGCGCCAGAAGCGGCTCTTGGCGAGGATGCGGTCGATCTGCGCGCTGGCACTGTGGAGGGCGGCGAGCAGGGTATGCAGAAACCAGCTCAGCCAGGGGGTGAGGTCGAGCGGATCAGCCGCGGCGCGCATTTTCTGCGCGGCTTCGAGCTGGGCGTAGTAGGCGCGCCGTTCGGCGAGGATGGCGACCGACATGGCATAGAAGCGGATGCTCTGCTGTTCGCCCTGGGCCAGCGCGAGGTCGGTGAGGGCGCGGGTGAGGCGGCCGTTGCCGTCGTCGAAGGGGTGCAGGGTGACAAACCAGAAGTGCGCAATGGCAGCGCGCAGCAGCGGGTCGAGCGTGGTGTCGGCGCGGCTGGCGTTGAACCAATCGATGAACTCTTCGATTCTGGCTTCCAGCCCTTCCCGCGGAGGGGCTTCGAAGTGCACGGTGGGGCGATCGAGCCGGCCGGAGACGACCTGCATGGTGTCGGGGCCGCGCCAGTCGCCGATGCGGATTTTGCGCCCCAGCTCATTGTCTGCGCCGGCAAACAGCCAGCGATGCCATTGCAGCAGACGTGCCGCATCGAGCGGCGCATCGAGTGCGCTGGTAGCGTCCCACATGATCTGGGCCAGGCCTTCGCTGCGCGCTTCGGGCGGAGCGCTGCTCTCGTCGCTGAGACCGAGGCGGCGGGCGATGGAGGAGCGCACCGAGCCGACGTTGAGGCTTTCGCCTTCAATGGCGCTGGAGTTGACGATGTTCTGTAGCAGGGCATCGAGGCTGAAGCTGGCGCGCAACTCGGGTTCGGAACCCTGGGCACGGCCGAGCAGGGTGCCCTGGGCGTGCGTGACCTCACGCAGCAGGGGCGCGAGGGCATCGGCTTGCCAGGTGAACTGAGGCCAGTCGGGTGCTTGCCAGATCCAGTGGGGCATCGGGGTAGCTTCTGTCGGTGAGGTGAGCCGAATATTAGCATTATTCGGCTCATATTAATTTTTATTGTGAGCCGAATATGGGTGGTGTTTGGCTCAATGCAGCCAGGCTCCATGTATCAAGCTGCGCTGGGCCAGAGCGCTGCGGCCAGGGTGTCGAGCACGTTTTCCAGCTTGCCGCCGAGGCGCACGTCGAGCTGTTTGGCGCCACCATCGGGGGCGAAAGCGCGGTTCACGAAGTCATTGTCGATCACGACTTCGTGGCTGAGCTGCTTGGCCAGCCGCCCCAGCCACTGGCGCTGCATCGGTGACCAGGCGGTGAGGGCGTAGATCTTGTCCATGGCCAAGGCGATGCGCTGCTCGAAGGGAATCAGGGCTTCGCCGAGCGCGGCCTGACGGATGTAGCCGACGATGCTGGCGGCGATTTCGTGATTGGTCTTGTTGCGCCAGGCAGTTTGCAGGCGCGCTTCGGGGTAGCCGTGCTGGTCGAGCAGGAGGCGTACTTCCTTGAGCTGCTCGCGGGTGAGGTCCTTGGGACGATTGACGACCACGCCCAGGGCGACCGACTGGTTGAGCTGTTCGCGGATGAAGCGGCTGAAACTGTCGAGATAGTCCTCGGGCTTGTTGTACTGGCCGTAGCTTTGCTCGCGCAGCTTGAATTCATCCTTGTGGCCGGAGATGACCGGCATGTAGAGGCTGCCGACGAGGGCCTTGATTTCGTTGATCTGCTCAAGCAGGCCGGCCTGCTGGCGGATGAATTCGGCGGCGGCTTGCGGACCGAGTTTGCGCAGGTGGCTGTGTAGCTCGGCGGGGGCGACATTCCAGTGCTGTTCGAGTTCGGCGAGGCGGGTCTTGAGGGCGGGGCGTTTCTCGGCCTTGTGGGTGGCATCGCGCAGCACACGCATGAGTTTCTGGCTGATGGCGTCGAGCACATCGTGGGCGTGGCTGCTATCGGCGGCAACGCCTGCAGCCGTGAAGCTGGCGGGGTCGTCGAGTTCGGCGATGAGCTGCTCAAGCGTGACGTTGGGGTCCTTGACCAGCGGGCGCATGGTGCTGACGGCCTGCAGGTCGCGGTAGAGATCGACCGGGTCGTAGATGCGGAAGACAGTCTTGCCGATCTCGTCGCAGCGGCGTGTGGCGCGGCCTATCATCTGCTCGTAGAGGATGCGCGAGCGAACCTTGCGCATGAAGACGAGGTTGCAGATCCTGGGCACGTCGATGCCGGTAGTGAGCAGATCGACGGTGATGGCGATGTTGGGGTAACGCTCGTTCTTGAAACGCTTGATCAGTTCGCCGACCTTGTCGGATTTGCCGGTGATCTTGCGCACCGCGGCTTCGGCATAGGCTTCGCCATGCACGGCCTTGAAAGCGTCGTCGAGCAGGCGCTTGACGGTGTCGGCGTGCAGGTCGGTGGCGCAGAAGATCATGGTCTTCTCTTCGCCCAGCGGATCGAGCTCCTGCGCGAGCTGTTCGCAGATGACGCGGTTGAAGTCTTCGTTGAGGACGCGGCGGTTGAAAGCCTCGACTTCGAAGTTGAGTTCATCGTCGAGCGTGGCCTGCTCGATCGCGCCGGTGCCGAAGTTGATGGCGCTGACGGTTTCGCCCTTTTCGAACTTGATGCCTTTCTGAGTGAGCAGGGTCTGGTAGCGGATCGGCGGTTCGTGGTCGATGAGCCAGTCGTCGGCCACGGCTTCGCGGTAGGAATAGGTGTAGACCGGCTTGCCGAAAATCTCGGTGGTGTGTTTGGCCGGCGTGGCGGTGAGCGCAATCTTGACGGCGTCGAAATGGTCGAGCACGCGCCGGTAGGTGGAGAGGTACTGGGCCTGGTCGCGCACGGCCATTTCGCCTTCGGTCATGTCCTGATCGAGTGTGTAGCCACGGTGAGCTTCGTCGATGATGATGCAGTCGAAGGTGGCAATGCCGGGCGGGGTGTCCGATTGCAGGACGCGCTTGACCATGGCTTGTACGGTGGCGACCTGGATGCGGGTTTCGGCCTCGGCCGCCATATCGCCCAGTTCGGCGATGTTGTAGATGCTGGAGAGCGGCTGGTTCTGTTCCAGCAGTGCTTCGTCGAAGTCGCCCTGCGCCTGTTCGCCCAGGGCAGTGCGGTCGACCAGAAAGAGAATGCGGCGGAAGCGCTCGGCCTTGAGCAGGCGGTACATGAGGCCGATGATGGTGCGCGTCTTGCCGGTGCCGGTGGCCATGGCGACCAGGCAGTTGCGCTGTCCGGCGGCGAGTGCGGCTTCGACGCTCTGGAT
This sequence comes from Rhodocyclaceae bacterium, assembly GCA_035565355.1. Taxonomy (GTDB): domain Bacteria; phylum Pseudomonadota; class Gammaproteobacteria; order Burkholderiales; family Rhodocyclaceae. Next base: position 9,157 of record DATMSM010000091.1, on the reverse strand, counting down.
GGCGCGCTCCTGATAGTCGCGAAGGTGCAGATAGGAAAAGCCTTCCTGTTTGAGCTTCTCTTCGGCTTCGGTCCTGCTGCGGGTCAGTTGATCAAGCAGGCCGTCCGGGCCGTGAAAGTCGACCAGCGGACGCGCGAGATTCGAGGGGCTGCGCACGTCGCGGAACCAGGTGCCGCTGTGCTCGGCGAGCTGAGGCATGTACGAGCGGCTATTACTGGAGTAGACGAAGGGAATTTCGAAGGTCTGGCCTTGAGCATCCGGCCAGCCGCATGCACGGCCTTCGAGTTTCCAGGCGGGCTCGAAGCTCTCGAGTTGCCGAAAGCCGGTGGCGTAACGCTCTGCCTGCGGAATCTTGCCGGCGACGTTTTCGTTTTCGCGCTTGGCTTCGACCACGGCCAGCGGAGTCAAACCGGCGAACAGCACATAGTCGGCGCGCTGCTGATTCTGCGTGGGCCACTCCGCAATTGCCTGATTTTTGCCCTTGGCCGGCCGTGCCCCCTTCTTGTAGGCGAGGCGCTGGGTGTCGGCCTCCCAGCCGGCTTCGATGAGCTGCTGGTCGATGAGGATGCGCGTGAGCTCTTCGCTAAGGACGAGCTGCTTGGCGGCTGTCTGCGTGCTTTGAGTGACCTGTTTTGTGGTGTTCTGGCTGTCTTCAAGCTGCGCTTGCAGGGCCTTAAGGCGGACCTCGAAATCAGCCTTCAGTTGATCGACCAAGGCGCTCTGCTCTTCGGCCAGCGCCAGTGAGGCGGCGACTTCAGCTTCCATCTGCTTTGAGAGCACGGCGAACTGCGCCTGCTCCTGTTCGAGCAGTGTGGCCAACTGCTGGTTGTTGTCCTGCGCCTGATGTTGACTGGCAAGATCGGCGCGCAATTGCGCGATTTCCGCCTGCAGGGCGTTGAGTTGGGCGCTGGGGTCGGCAGGAGCGATGAAAGGGCCGGGCTTGAAGCTGCTGCCGGTCTTGCCGAAGCTCTGATGGAACCAGACGGCCAATGCACGGGCTACGCGCAGGCCGTCCATGGCCTCCTTGTGCTGGGTGCGGAACTGGTGGGTGGCTTTGTTGCCTTCGATACGCAGGGTGTGGAAGAGGCTGCGCACGGTGGCGTCGAGGTTGATTTCGCGGTTGAGCTTGTAGAGCAGGTCGGCCTGTGTGCTCTCGGCAGTGATTTCAATACCGACGCGTGCGGCAATGTCCTGTGCGATGGCTTCGCCGAGCTGGCGCAGCTTGATCAGCGTGGTGTTGGGGTCGGCGGCAAATACCTGCTCGGCCGTGGTGGCCAGTTGCAGGAAGACGGGGTCATGCTCGGTGAGGAAGGCAAAGTTGCTCGAAGCCGTCATGCGCTTAAGATGCGTATGCAATCGGTATTGAAGTTTTTTCAGTATGCCATTGATCTTTTCGCTAGCGCGCCAATTGGGTATGTCGAACTCGATGTTGATTCAGTTTTGTGGCCTCCACGCCAGATTTAACAATCCATGTAAAAAGCCCCGGCATGCCGGGGCTTTTTGTTTGGAGCGAAGTGCCGGCGAAAATCAGGCCGCCTTGCTTTCCGCGGCCTGCACCGCCACGCGATTGGCGCTGCTGATGAGTGCCTTGAGCGAGGCGGTGACGATGTTGGCGTCGATGCCGACGCCGTAGCATTCGCCGCTGCCGCCGGCGGTGGCGACTTCCATCATGGCGCAGGCGCGGGCGTCGCCGCCGTCGTCGCTGCTGCTCATGGAGCGCTCTTCATAGCTGCGCACTTTGAGGTTGATACCGATCTGCTGCAGGGCATGGGCGGCGGCGTCGATGGGGCCGTTGCCTTCGCCGTTCAGCACATGCTTGACGCCCTTGTGTTCGACCACGAGCTTGATGCCCTGGCCGTCGCCGCTTTCGACCAGATGATGTTCGACGTAGCGTACCGGGCTGACGGTATCGAGATAGGTGTCGGAGAACAACTTCCAGATGTCGGCGGCGCTGACTTCGCCGCCGAACTTGTCGGTGTGCTCCTGCACCACGCGCGAGAACTCGACCTGCAGGCGGCGCGACATGACGACGCCGTACTCGGTTTCGAGCAGGTAGGCGATGCCGCCCTTGCCGCTCTGGCTATTCACGCGGATGACCGAGTCGTAGCTACGGCCGACGTCGGCCGGGTCCATGGGCATGTACGGGACATTCCACTTGGCGTCCGGCTTCTGCAGCGCGAAGCCCTTCTTGATGGCGTCCTGGTGCGAGCCCGAGAAGGCGGTGTAGACGAGGTCGCCGACCCAGGGGTGGCGCGGATGCACAGGCAGCTGGGTGCAGTGCTCGGCGGTGCGCGCGATGGTGTTGATGTCGGAGAAGTCGAGGTTCGGGTGGATACCCTGGGTGTAGAGGTTCAGACCCAGGGTGACGAGGTCGACGTTGCCGGTGCGTTCGCCGTTGCCGAACAGGCAGCCCTCGATGCGGTCGGCGCCGGCCATGATGCCGAGCTCGGCGGCAGCCACGGCGGTGCCGCGGTCGTTGTGCGGATGCAGGCTGAGGATGACACTGTCGCGGCGGGCGATATTGCGGTGCATCCACTCGACCTTGTCGGCGTAGATATTCGGCGTGGCGACTTCAACCGATGCGGGCAGGTTGATGATGACCTTGTTGTCCGGCGTGGCGCCCCAGGTTTCAGTGACGGCATCGATCACTTCCTTGGCGAAGTCGAGATCGGTGTCGCTGAAGGTCTCGGCGCTGTACTGCAACACCCATTCGGTTTCCGGATGCTGAGCGGTGAGCTCCTTGATCAGCTTGACGGCATTGACGGCCATCGCCTTGACCTCGTCGCGGGTAGTGTTGAACACGACTTCGCGGAACTGGTCGGAGGTTGCGTTATAGACGTGCACGATACCGCGCCGGCAGCCGACCATGGCTTCAACGGTGCGACGGATCAGCGGCTCGCGTGCTTGCGTGAGGGCTTCGATGGTCACATCGTCGGGGATGTGCTTGCCTTCGATCAAGGTGCGGAAGAAGTCGAACTCGGTCTGCGAGGCCGAGGGGAAGCCGGCTTCGATTTCCTTGAGGCCGATCTGGCACAGCAGCTTGAACATGCGCATCTTCTTCTCGCCGTCCATGGGCTCGAAGAGGGCCTGATTGCCGTCGCGCAGGTCGGTGCTCATCCACACCGGCGGCTTGGTGATGACCTTGTTCGGCCACTGGCGGTCGGGCAGATTGATTGGCTTGAAAGGCAAGTACTTGCCGTGCGGGTTCTTCAACATGATGGTGCTCCAGAGGGTGCGTCCTGATGTGTGCATATTAGCGATCGGAACGCGAAATGTGCTTGCGTTATTGCCTTGTTTTCCTTGATTTTAGAAATTAAATTTTATATATTTGTTCTTTGTTGAAATTTAATTCTGTTTAGGCTGTTCCGGGCGCGTGCTCATTGCATGGCGCGTGCCCGCAGCTTATGGAGCGCTGCTGATGGATAAGTACGACCGGCAAATTCTTGAAGTCCTGCAGCAGGACGGGCGTATCAGTAACCAGGACCTGGCCGAGCGCATCGGTCTGTCGCCGGCGCCCTGTCTGCGCCGTGTGCGTGCGCTGGAGGAGGGAGGTTACATCACCGGCTATCGTGCGCTGGTCGATGCCAAGTTGCTCGGCCTGCCGATGATGGCGCTGGTGTATATCTCCATGGACCAGCACACGCCGGAGCGCTTCTCCCATTTCGAGGAGGCGGTGGCGCAGATTCCGGAGGTGCTGGAGCGCCTGCTGGTGACCGGACAGTCGGCCGACTATCAGCTCAAGGTGGTGGTGCGCGATATGGATGCCTATCAGGAGCTGCTGCTCAATCGCATCAATCGCATCCCGGGTGTGACCGGCGTGCATTCCAGCTTCGTGATGCGGCGCGTGGTGGATCGCACCACGCTGCCGATCGACTTTGCGCGGCGGGACTAGCCGGCTTGCTTTAGTCCTGCGGCGGCGTGCCCAGCCAGACCGGGTCTTCGTTGAAACCGGTGATGCGCAAACCGTCGGTGTCGTAGAAGGAGTTGCGCGAAAAGAAAAAGCCGCCACCATCGGCTTGCAAGGCGCGGAGCAGGTTCATGGCCTTGTTGTCGGCATCCAGGCCGGGCTTGCTGACGCTGCCGTAGCAGGCTGTGACCGTATCGAAGGAAGCGATCAATGCCTGCACATCTTCCAGCGCCTTGATCTTGGCCGGGAAGCGTTCGGTCCAGCCGCGCATGCCTTCCATTTGTGCGGCCTTGTCCCAGCCTGGATCGATGGTGATGGTCGTGCTGACATCCGGCCAGGCAGCGGTGATGCGGGTCTTGCCGTCGGTGGTGCTGGTCGAGACTTCCGCGCCTGCCGCCAGTTCGGCGATGCGGGCTGCATCCGGACTTTGTCCGTAGAAGAACACGGCGACGGCTTCCTGGTCGGAGGGGCGGCGGGCGGCGGCGGCGCTGATATGCTTGCTGACAAAGGCTTTGATGAAGGACATGAGGCTGATTTCCTGAATAAGCGGACATTTTAAGGCATATGTTGCTAGCACCGTGCTGTCCGGTCGGCGTAGGATGGCAGCGTTTGTCAGACTACTAGGAGGGCGCATGAGCATCGTTTCGGAATTCAAGGAGTTTGCCGTCAAGGGCAATGTGATCGATCTCGCCGTGGGCGTGATCATCGGCGGCGCCTTTGGCAAGATTGTCGACTCGGTGGTCGGCGACCTCATCATGCCCATCATCGGTCGTGTCACGGGCGGTCTGGATTTCAGCAACTACTTTTTCGCGCTGCAGGATATTCCGCCCGGTGTGCCCATGGTGCTGGCCGAGGTCAAGAAGGCCGGCGTGCCGGTGATTGCCTATGGCAACTTCATCACCATTGCGCTGAACTTCCTTATCCTTGCCTTCATCATCTTCCTGATGATCAAGCAGATCAACCGCTTGAAGCGCGAGGCTCCGCCCGCTCCCGAAGCCCCGGCGGTCACGCCGGAGGACATCGTGCTACTGCGCGAGATTCGCGATTCGCTAAAGAAGTAAGGCGTTTGTCGCCATGTGAAAAAGCCCTCTACGGAGGGCTTTTTCTTTAGCAGTTGGCACTGACGATGCGCTGGAACTGCTCGTAGCGACGTGGGTCGATGGCGCCGCTCTCTACAGCGGCCTTGATGGCGCAGTCGGGTTCGTTCTGATGGCGGCAGTCGCGGAAGCGGCAGTTGCCGCTGTGCGGGCGAAAGTCGGCAAAGCCTTCCTCGATCTGGCCGAAGCTGAGATGAGACAGTCCGAACTCCTGCAGGCCTGGGCAATCGACCAGCCTGCCGCCCGGTGCCGCGTCGTGCGGCAAGTCGTAGAGCCGTGCATGCGTGGTGGTGTGCTTGCCGGAATCCAGCGCCTCCGAGATCTCCCGCGTTGCCGCCTGTGCTTCGGGGATCAGTGCATTGGTCAGCGTGGATTTGCCCATACCGGACTGTCCTACCAGCACGCTGGTCTCACCTGCCAGATGCGGCAGCAGGGCGCTGGCGTCGCTGAGTGCGGACAGCTCGATGATGCGATAGCCGAGCTTGGCAAGTACGGACAGGCGTTCGCGCGCGTGCTCGAGCTGGGTACTGAGGTCGCATTTGTTGAGCACGATCAGGGTACGCAGACCCTCGACTTCCGCGGCAACCAGGGTGCGCGCGAGGAGGTCGTCGGTGAAGGAGGGTTCGGTAGCGACGACCAGCACGACCTGCGTGGCGTTGGCGGCGATCAGCTTTTCCCGATAGGCGTCACTGCGGTAGAGCAGCGAGGTGCGTGGCAGGTGCTTGGTGATCTGGGCCTGATCGGCGCTGGCAATCTCCAGTGCGACACGATCACCGCAGGCATAGGGGCTTTTCTTGCCGCGTGGGAAGCCGGTGATGCGCTGGCCCGCGTGTGGCCCGTTCAGCAGCTCGACTTCGTAGTGGCGCCCGTAGGCGGCCCTGACCAGACCTTCAGTCGCGCTCTTCAAAGCCGGGGAGCTCAAACGAGGAGTGCGTCGATTTTTGCCGCGCAGATGAAATCGTTGTCGGACAGGCCACCGATGGCATGCGTGATGTAGCTGACCGTGCAGGCCTTGTAGCCGACGCTCAGATCGGGGTGGTGGTCTTCGCGGTGCGAGATCCAGGCCGTGGCATTCACGAAGGCCATGGTCTCGTGGTAGTTCCTGAAGTTAAATGTCTTGCACAGCACGCCGCTGGCGATCTGCCAGCCGTCGAGCTGCTGGAGCAGCTCCTGGACTGCTTTTTCGTCCAGTGGCTTGACCCCGCCTTCACAGGGTTTGCACTTCTTGGTGTTCAGCGTAGTCATGCGTGGCTTCCCTGTAGATGGGCGATGCGGGCCGAGGCCGGCGGGTGAGAGTCGTAGTAGAGCGAGTGCAGCGGGTCCGGCGTCAGTGTGGCGGCATTGTCACGATAGAGCTTGACCAGTGCGGTGACCAGGTCGCCCGCTTGGGTCTGACTCGCGGCATAGGCGTCGGCTTCGTATTCGTGCTTGCGCGACAGGGCCGAGGTGAGCGGACCGAGCGGAAAGGTGAACACGGGCAGCGCCAGCGAGAACAGGATCAGGGCGACTGCAGTGCCTTGATAGGGCATGCCGAGGCCGATATAGAACCAGGGTGCAGCGATTAGTTGGCCGAGCAGCCACAGGAAGGCCAGGCTGAGCACAGCCAGCATGGCGATGCGTTTCTTGATGTGGCCGTGCTTGTAGTGACCGAGCTCGTGGGCAAGCACGGCCTCGACTTCCGGTGGCGAGAGACGTTCGATCAGGGTGTCGAAGAAGACGATGCGCTTGGCGGCGCCGAAGCCAGTGAAGTAGGCGTTGCCATGCGAGGAGCGCTTGGAGCCGTCCATGACGAAGAGTCCAGCCGAAGTAAAGCCGCAACGCTGCAGCAGGCCCTCGATGCGCGCCTTGAGGCCGTCGTCCGCCAGCGGCGAGAACTTGTTGAAGAGGGGCGCGATGACGGTGGGATAGAGCAGCAACACCAGCAGGTTGAAACCCATCCAGAACAGCCACACGTAGAACCACCAGTACGCGCCCATGGTGCCCATGAGCCAGAGCACGGCAAGGATGACCGGGGCGCCAATGGCGGCGCCGAGTGCGGCCCCCTTGAGTAGATCGATCAGCCACAGTTTGGGCGTGAGCTTGTTGAAACCGAAGGCGGCTTCGATGCGGAAGGTGCGATAGAGCGAGAAGGGCAGGTCGACCAGAAAGCTCGCCACGGCGAGGCTGGCAAACAGGGCGAGGCTGTGCAGGTAGCCGCCGTTGCTGAAGATGTCGGCCCAGAAGTTGTACAGCAGGTGCAGGCCGCCGGCCAGCGTGAGTGCCAGCAGCAGTGCGGTTTCGGCGATGGTGCTGTTGATGCCCAGGCGCGTCCTGGCGATGCTGTAGTCGGCGGCTTTCTGATGTTCGGCCAGCGAGATTTTTTCGGCGAACTCGGCCGGTACGGCGTCACGATGGGCCGCCACGTGGCGGATCTGGCGCACGGCCAGCCACAGACGCAGTGTCAGGCTGATGGCCAGAAAGATCAGGAAGAGCGAAGCGAAGGTGCTGGGTGTCATTGGGTGGGGCGGCTGTGAGAAAATGCGGCCTTTATATTGCTCGGACCGCTTGAAAATTATGGCACAAGATCAAAACGCCCTGATCTGGCTGGACATGGAAATGACCGGCCTGGATCCGGAGAAGGACAAAATCATCGAGCTGGCGGTGGTTATCACCAATTCCCAGCTCGAAACCGTTGCCGAGGGCCCGGTCTGGGTGGTACATCAGAGCAATGAAGTGTTGGACGGCATGGACGACTGGAACAAGGGCACGCACGGCCGTTCCGGCCTGATCGATAAAGTAAAGGCATCAACGCTGACCGAAGCCGAGGTCGAGGCGCAATGCCTGGAATTCATCAAGCAACATGTGCCGGCGCGTATTTCGCCCATGTGCGGTAATTCGATCGGCCAGGACCGTCGCTTCATGGTGCGCTACATGCCCAAGCTGGAAGAGTACTTCCATTACCGCAATCTGGATGTGTCCACGCTCAAGGAGCTGGTGCGCCGCTGGAAGCCCGAGCTGGCCAAGGGTCTGACCAAGCACGGCAAGCATGAGGCGCTGGCGGATGTGCATGAATCCATCGATGAGCTGAAGTACTACCGCGAGCATTTCATCAAGCTGTAAGCGGCTCGCCGCATGAATAAACACAAAGGGCCGGAATTTCCGGCCCTTTGTGTTTGTGCACTGAGGCTTGGTAGCGCTCAGCGCCTGTAGAGGTAGTAGCGATCTTCGCGGTCGCTGGGGCGTGCGCCGTCCCAGACCTTGGTCCAGCCCTTGTCCACCTGTGGGGCGCGCCGCGGCTGTCCTTGCACCAGCAACCAGTCACATTTGCGCGCGGCTTCGCCGCTGCGGGTGATGATGCCGGTGTGATAGTGCAGGGCGGCGCGCTGGGCGTTTTCCAGCCCGATGCCGGCGACGCACTGGCCCTTGTGGAGCGTGCCGACCTTGGCGGCGATCTGGTGGTTCATGGCGGAATAGCGCTTGCCGTAGTCAACCGCAGGGATCCACAGTGCTGCGGAGAGACACCAGATCAGCACCATGCCGCAGGCCCAGTTGCGGGTGCTGCGCCAGGGCGTGCGCCGGCCCATGACGATGATCAGCAGCCAGATGACGGAGATGAGGGCAGCAAAGATCCAGGCCAGTATGCTGACGTCATTGTCGTAGCCGGGGATCAGGCGTGTGATGTTCTTGTGCAGCTTGGGCGGTGTGCCGGTCTGCAATGCCGCCTGGCCCAGCCACAGGAATAGACCGAGCAGCGAAAAGGTCATCATGCCGAACCAGTCGAGCGCATTGGCCGCACCGCGCCGCAGGCGGGAGGCGCCGCTGGCGGCGAGCAGCGTGAGCGGCACCAGCAGCGGCAAGGCCGGCAGATTGCGCGATTCGCTGCCGAGCAGAAACCAGATCAGGGCGCCGATGCTGCCGGCCAGCGGCAGGGCAATCAGGCCCGGCTGGCGTCGATGCAACCACAGTGCCCACAGTCCGATTGGCAAGGCGGGCCAGGCATACCAGGCCAGCAGTTCGAGATGCTTGCGATCCGGGGCGAAATGCAAGGGCTCAGGCGAAGACAGCGGCAGCAGGGATGCGGCACCGAACAGGAGCGCGGCCGCCAGCACGGCGGCGATGGCCATGCCCAGCAGCACCTGGCGGCTGCGCCACTGTGCTGCCAGCAGGGGCAGCA
>DATMSM010000090.1:0-7572 GCA_035565355.1 Rhodocyclaceae bacterium | reverse complement strand
CGCGCGCGCAAGGTCGAGTTGGGCGACCGGCTCGCCGCCGGGCCGTCCCAAGGCGAGCGCGCCCCCCTCGGAGGGGCAGCGACCGAAGGCAGCGTGGGGGGCACCGTCGATAACGGTCAGCACATCCTGATCGGCGCCTATTGCGACACGCTGGACCTAATGCGCAAGATCGGCGTGCATGAAGACGCAGCCTTTCTGCGCCTGCCGCTCACACTGAACTATCCGGGTTTCTCTATTCGCGCCCCGCGCCTGCCGGCGCCGCTGCATCTCGCTGCCGCCCTGCTTACGGCGCAAGGCATGAGCTGGGCCGAAAAACGCGCGGCCCTCAACTTCATGCAGTGGCTGAAGAAACGCCGCTTCCGCCTGGCGCAGGACTGCACCGTCCAGGCCCTGCTCGATGCGCAGGCGCAGCCGCAGGTCCTGCGCCGCCATCTGTGGGAACCGCTGTGCATAGGCGCGCTCAACACGCCGGCCGAAACGGCCTCGGCCCAGGTCTTTGCCAACGTGCTGCGCGATAGCCTGGCCGCCGGGCGCGCCGCCAGCGACCTGCTGATTCCGCGCATCGACCTCTCGGCCATGCTGGCCGAGCCGGCCGCGCGCTACGTCGAAGCCCACGGTGGAAGCATTCGGACGGGCACGGCCGTCGGCGGCATCGCCCGCAGCGCGACGGGCTATCGCCTCGATGTCGCTCCCGATATCGAATACAGCCACGTCATCGTCGCCGTCGCGCCGTATCACCTGCCCCGCCTCATCGCCCAATTGCCGGAACTGGCCGCGCTCGCCGCGCAGGCCGAAGCGCTGGCCTGGGAACCCATCGTCACCTGCTATCTGCGCTATCCGCCCGGCACGCGCCTGCCTCAGCCCATGCAGGGTTTGACCGACAGCCACGCCCACTGGATCTTCGACCGGGCGCAGCTGGGCGGCAACAATGAACAAGATGACGGACTGATCGCGGCGGTCACCAGCGCCCGCGGCAAGCATTCGGGTTTGAGCAAGGATGCGCTCGCCAGTGCCATCGACGCCGAACTGCGGGCGCACTATCCGCATCTGCCGGCATTGCTGTCCAGCCAGGTCATCACCGAGAAACGCGCCACCTTCGCCTGCACGCCGGGCCTGCAGCGCCCGAGAACGCAAACCGCCCTGCCCGGCCTGCTGCTCGCCGGGGACTATGTGGCTTCGGACTATCCGGCCACCATAGAGGGCGCCGTCAGAAGTGGTGCGCAGGCCGCGGCGCTGGTTTAAGAATTTCGCTTACGCCGCTGCGGAAAACTTGCACGCCTAATCCAGCATGCGGCCCGACGCCAGGCGCAGTATCCGCCCGCAGCGATTCGCCAGGCCGTTGTCATGCGTGACCAGGATCAGGGTCGCGCCCTGTTCCGCGTTCATCTCGAACATCAGGTCGATCACCTGCGTACCGGTGGCGCCGTCCAGATTGCCGGTCGGCTCGTCGGCCAGCAGGATCTGCGGCTTGACCACAAAAGCGCGCGCCAGCGCCACGCGCTGCTGTTCGCCGCCCGACAGGTGCTTGGGATAGTGGTTGAGGCGATGCCCGAGACCGACACGCTCCAGCATGGCTTGCGCCTGCTGGCGCGCCCCGCCCTTGGCCTGCCCGTTCAGCTCCAGCGGCAGCATCACGTTCTCGAGCGCGGAGAGCGCCGGCAGCAGCTGGAAGGACTGGAACACAAAACCCAGCAAACGACCGCGCAAGGCGGCGCGGCCATCCTCGTCCAGCGCCGCCAGATCCTGACCGGCAAGGCGTACCGAGCCCGAGCTTGGCGCATCCAGCCCGGCCAGCAGGCCCAGCAAGGTGGACTTGCCGGAGCCTGAGGCGCCGACAATCGCCAGCGACTCGCCCTGCCGCACCTGGAACGAAATGTCGTGCAGAATCGTCAAACCCGAGTCGCCACTCGCAACCGACTTGCCCAGTCCCTCAACCTCTATGACCACTGCATTGCTCATGCGAAGAATCCTGTTGTTGCTGACGACGCTATGTCTCGCGTCCCTCGTTCATGCCGCACCCAGCATCCTGGTGTTCGGCGACAGTCTTTCGGCCGGCTACGGCATCGCCCGGCAGGCCGCCTGGCCCAGCCTGCTCGAAACCAGGCTCAAGGATAGCGGCTATTCGCATACCGTGGTCAATGCCAGCATCAGCGGCGAAACCACCGCGGGCGGGCGCAGTCGCCTACCTGCGGCGTTGAAGCAGCACCAGCCCCGCATCGTCATCATCGAACTCGGCGCCAACGACGGCCTGCGCGGCCTGCCCGTCGCCAGCATGCGCGACAACCTGAATGCCATGATTCGCAGCAGCCAGCAGGCCGGCGCGCGCGTCATGCTCGTCGGCATGCGCATCCCGCCCAACTACGGCCGCGACTACACCGAGAAATTTTCCGCCACCTTCACTGAGCTGGCCAAGGAACACAAGACGGCGCTGGTGCCCTTCCTCTTCGAAGGCTTCGCCCTGCGTGCCGATGCCTTCCAGGCCGACCGCCTCCATCCTACTGCCGCCAGCCAGCCGCTGATGCTGGATACGATCTGGAAGCAGTTGCAGCCCTTGCTGCGCTAGCCGAGCTTCAAGGTCGCCCCGCGCGTCGCACAAAGCCGTTGAATCACAGCGGGCCCGGGCAATGCGACCTCGCCCTCCTCGAAGGCCGCTACCTGCAGGCGGCGACGCACCACTTCCAGTAGCTCGCCCGGCCGCAGCAGGAACAGCGGATTGCTGGGCTTGCCGTAGCGCTCATTGCCGAGCATGAAGGTTTCATAGATCAGGATGCCGCCTTCGTTGAGACTGTTGATAAGCAAGGGCAGCAACGGGCGATGCAGGTAGTTGGTGACGACGATGCCGTCGAAACGCTGCATGTGATAAGGCCAGGGGCCGCCTTCGACATCCGCCTCGCAGGTGGTGATGCCCGGCACCCCGGCCAGGGTGGCCAGCGCTGCCGCGTCCCGGTCCAGCGCCTCGACCTGATAACCCAGGCCGGCCAGATAACGCGCGTGCCGGCCTTGACCGCACGCAAGATCCAGTACCCTACCACCTGTTACGATCTGCCCCGCAAAACGTTGTACCCACGGGGATGGACTAAGCTGTTGATGAGGATTCATAGAGTATGATTTTGGCCCAATTCCACGCCGTCGCACAATTTTCGTGAATACGCCCGATTCCGCGCCTGATGACGAAGTCTCCCGCTTGCGGGCCGAAGTGGCACGCCTGCGCGAACAGCTGGCGACCACCGAGCGCATCTACGCGCACTTTGTCCCGCAGCAGCTGCTGCAGTTCCTGGCAATAAAGAACATCCGCGACATCCGCCTCGGCCTGCAGACCGAGCGGCGCATGAGCGTCCTGTTTTCCGACATCCGCGACTTCACCAGCCTGTCGGAATCAATGACGCCGCAGGAGAACTTCAACTTCCTCAATTCCTATCTTTCGCAGATGGAGCCGGTGATCTCGCTGCACCGCGGCGTGATCGACAAGTACATTGGCGACGCCATCATGGCGCTGTTTCCGGACTCCCCGGATGACGCCGTGCTCGGCGCGCTGGCCATGCTCGAAAGGCTGGACGCATACAACCACGGCCGCACCCGGGCCGGCTACCTGCCCATGCGCATCGGCATCGGCATCAATACGGGTCTGGTCATGATGGGTACCGTCGGCGGCAGCGGCCGCATGGACGGCACGGTCATCAGCGATGCGGTCAACGTTTCGGCGCGCCTGGAGCAACTGACCAAGATCTACGGCGTGCCCCTGCTCATCAGCGAGCACACCTACCACAGCCTGGAAGAGCCAGGCCGCTACCAGATTCGCTTCCTCGACCGCCTGCGCCTCAAAGGCAAGCACGAGCCGCAATCGGTGTATGAAGTCTACGATTGCGACCCGGGGCCACTGCGCCAGGCCAAGGCCCGCACCCGCCAGCGCTTCGAGGAGGCTCTGGCCTGCTACCACCTGCGCGACATTGCGCAGGCACGCAGCCGCCTGCTCGAGTGCCTGGCCGAGGCGCCGGGCGACATTCCGGCGCGCATCTATCTGGACCGGTGCGACGACTATCTGCGCACCGGCCATTACGAGAATGTCGGCGACAGCATGCTCGTCCCGGCCTGGCTGGACTCATTCAACGCAGGTCACAGCGAGATCGACAGCCATCATCGCAGCATGCTTGGCCAGATCGGCAACCTGGCGACCTCGATCCGCGACGGCCGCTGCCAGCAGCTGGACAGTATCTTCGACGCCCTGCGTCTGCAGGCCGGCGAACTCTTCGACATGGAGGAAGGCATGATGCAGGACAGCGGCTATCCCTTCCTGCCCGAGCATGTGCAGCAACACCGCCGCTTCATCGAAAACCTGGACAACCTGCGTAGCCGGCTGGCGGCGGGCAGCGACAACCTCCTCTATCTCGCCTTCCAGATCAAGCTCACGCTCAGCGACTGGTTGATCAACCACAGCCTCAAGTTCGACCGCCATCTGGTGCATTACATGCGCCAGAAAGACTGAGCCTCCCTCCCGCCCCCCGGGGCTCGCTTAGCACAGCTCGCCCGTTCAGCCGGCGCAAAGCAGTGCTTTGCGAATTCCCGGCCTCACCCCTCCAAGGAGGGAGGTGACTCTGGTTCGCGGCATTGCCGCTCCCCCATTTTGGGCGGCTTCGTAGTTTCGGCCTGACGGTTTGCGCCTCCGGCGCGTACCGCTTCGCCTTGGGGGCGGCCCTGCGGCGAAGCTCCTCCACACATCGGTTGGGGCACAAAAACAAAGGGCCGCTTTCGCGGCCCTTTGCGATGCTTGAGCCTAGCTCAAACGAGGTCGGTACCGGAGGTACCGGCGGGCTTAATGAAGACTGGGCTTGTTGAAAGTCAGCTCGCCATTCCCTGCGGCCGAGACCACCACCGTATCCTTGGCGCCGAACTTGCCCTCCAGAATCGCACGCGAGAGCGGATTCTCGATGCGTTCCTGGATCGCACGCTTGAGCGGACGCGCACCGAAGACCGCATCGAAGCCAGCCTTGGCGAGCTCGAGCAAGGCCGAATCCTCGACCTGTAGCGTCATCTCCATGCGTGCCATGCGCTTTTCCAGATAGCCAAGCTGGATCTTCGCGATGCTGGCGATATTCTTCTCGTCCAGGCTGTGGAAGACCACGATCTCGTCGATGCGGTTCACGAACTCGGGACGGAAGTAGGTCTTGACCTCGCCCATCACCGCCTGCTTGACCTCGGCATAGGCCTCGCCGGCCATGCTCTGGATCAACTGCGAACCGAGGTTGGAGGTCATCACGATCACGGTGTTCTTGAAGTCCACGGTGCGGCCCTGGCCGTCGGTCATGCGACCGTCGTCGAGCACCTGCAGCAGCACGTTGAACACGTCCGGATGGGCCTTCTCGACTTCGTCGAAGAGGATCACCGAATACGGCTTGCGCCGCACCTGCTCGGTCAGGTAGCCGCCCTCCTCGTAGCCGACATAGCCCGGCGGCGCGCCGATCAGGCGGGCGACCGAATGCTTCTCCATGAATTCGCTCATGTCGATGCGGATCAGGTGATCTTCCGAATCGAACAGGAAACCGGCCAGCGCCTTGCACAGCTCGGTCTTGCCCACGCCCGTAGGACCGAGGAAGAGGAAGGAACCGTAAGGCTTGTTTTCGTCCGACAGACCCGCACGCGAACGACGGATGGCGTCGGACACCAGGCGTACCGCCTCATCCTGACCGACCACGCGCTCGTGCAGCTTGTCTTCCATGCTCAGCAGCTTTTCGCGCTCGCCCTGCATCATGCGCGAGACCGGGATGCCCGTCGCGCGCGACACCACCTCGGCAATCTCCTCGGTGCCGACCTGGGTGCGCAAGAGCTTGTTCGGTTGCGCATTGGCATTGCTCTTCTCGGCCGCCTTCATCTGCGCCTCGAGCTTGGGCAGCTTGCCGTACTGCAGCTCGGCGAGCTTGTCGAAAGCCCCTTTGCGCTGCAGCTCGGCCATCTCGATCTTGACCTGTTCGATCTCTTCCTTGATGTGCGCGGCGCCCTGGACCTGGGCCTTCTCGGCCTTCCAGATTTCTTCCAGGTCGGAATATTCCTTCTGCAGGCGCGCGATCTCCTCGTCGATCAGGGCAAGGCGGCGCTTGGAGGCTTCGTCCTTTTCCTTCTTGACGGCTTCGCGCTCGATCTTCAACTGGATCAGGCGACGGTCAAGCTTGTCCATCGATTCCGGCTTGGAATCGATTTCCATCTTGATGCGCGAAGCCGCCTCGTCGATCAGGTCGATGGCCTTGTCCGGCAGAAAGCGGTCGGTAATGTAGCGGTTCGAGAGTTCGGCCGCGGCCACGATGGCCGGATCGGTGATCTCCACACCGTGGTGCAGCTCGTACTTCTCCTGCAGCCCGCGCAGGATGGCGATGGTCGATTCGACCGTAGGCTCGTCCACCAGCACCTTCTGGAAGCGGCGTTCCAGTGCGGCATCCTTCTCGATGTACTTGCGGTACTCGTCCAGCGTGGTCGCGCCGACGCAGTGCAGCTCGCCGCGCGCCAGCGCGGGCTTCAGCATATTGCCCGCATCCATGGCGCCCTCGGCCTTGACGGCGCCGACCATGGTGTGGATTTCATCGATGAAGAGCACGATGCGGCCCTCGTCCTTGGCAATGTCGTTGAGCACGGCCTTGAGGCGCTCTTCGAACTCGCCGCGATACTTGGCCCCGGCCAGCAATGCGGCCATGTCCAGGCTCAGCACTTTCTTGCCCTTGAGCGACTCCGGCACCTCGTCATTGACGATGCGCTGCGCCAGGCCTTCGACGATGGCAGTCTTGCCCACGCCCGGCTCGCCGATCAGGACCGGATTGTTCTTGGTGCGGCGTTGCAGGATCTGGATGGCGCGACGGATCTCGTCGTCACGGCCGATCACCGGATCGAGCTTGCCCTGGCGCGCACGTTCGGTCAGGTCGAGACAGTACTTCTTCAGCGCCTCGCGGCCGGACTCGGCTTCCTGGTCATTCACATTGCCGCCGCCGCGCACGGCGGCGATCGCATCTTCCAGCGCCTTCTTCTGCAGCCCGTGGTTCTTGAGCAGGCGGCCGCTCTCACCCTTGTCGTCGGCCAGGGCAAGCAGGAACATCTCGCTGGCGACGAACTGGTCGCCGGCCTTGGTGGCGGCCTTCTCGGTCAGGTTGAGCAGGTTGTTGAGGTCGCGCCCAACGCTGATGTCGCCGCCGTGGCCTTCGACCTTGGGCAGACGGTTCAATGCGGCCTGCAGCTCGGTACGCAGCGGCCCGACATTGACGCCGGCGCGCGCCAGCAAAGCCCGCATGCCGCCGTCATTCTCGTCGATCATGGCCAGCAGCAAATGCTGCGGCTCGATGAACTGCTGGTCGTGGGTAAGCGCCAGGCTCTGCGCATCGGCCAGTGCCTGCTGGAATTTGGTGGTTAGTTTGTCAAAGCGCATCTTGCTGATTCTCCACAGAGAAATTCGATATGACACCCAAATGGGGCACTGGTCTATCATTTCAAGTGCTGGCCGGGCGAGATTTGACCCAACGCAAAAAACAAACAAGGGAAACCCATGCAAGCGTATGACTTACTTATAGTCGGTGGCGGCATCAACGGGGCGGCGGT
>DATMSM010000089.1:0-17622 GCA_035565355.1 Rhodocyclaceae bacterium | reverse complement strand
CGCTAAATAAGGCTCCGCCTTATTTAGCGCCGCCCAGAATCCACTTCGCCAGCGTTGTGGCATCGGCGTCGGAAATGGCGTTCGGAGGCATGGGCACTGCACCCCACTTCTGGCCGCCGTTGGCAGCGGTACCGCCCTTGATACGTTTGGCCAGAGTTGCTTCAGCGCTCTTGTCGCCAGCGTACTTCTTGGCGACCTCCTGATAGCTCGGGCCGACAACCTTCTTGTCGACAGTATGGCAGGCCATGCAGTTGCTCTTCTTGGCGAGTTCCAGGTTCGCCATGGCCGGAGTGGCAGCCAGCAGGCCGATGACGGCCGTTGCAGAAACGATCAGGGATTTCATGGATTCCTCACTATTATGGAAATGCGGGAGTTCGGGGCAAACCGCCGCAATCATCTTACTCCAAACGAGAAGCCTGACCGCGGAATTGCGCATTGATGGAAGTCAATCGGTCTCAAATTGTGTCGAGAAAGCGAGCCCGGTCCTGAGGAGATGGCACATAGCACGCCTCGCTTTTCCCAAAAATCCGATAGCGATTGCGCGCGCACCATCGGTAGAGAGCATCCCTGAGCGGGGCAGGCAACAGCCACAAAATCCATATGAGCCGCCATGGCCAGCCGAGCACATGCAGCACCCGGAGTATTGCAGCTGTGTGCTGGTAAGTGCGGCCATCTGTGACGAGCAGAAGGGTTTCGAGCTGATCTGCCTGTAAGCCATTTCGGTCGAGCAAGACTCGTCCGTACTCGCCTTGGATTGAGGCAAAACGAAATCGACGCTGCTTGTCATGCTTCAGCAGGAAGCGGACCCATGCGCTGCAGAGGAGACATTTCGCATCGAATACGACGATCATGGCAGCGACTCTGCACTATCGACATCCAGCCAGCCTCGATAAGCTACGGTTAGATACTTGCCGGGCCATCGGGCGGACACGTCAAAATGGAGCTTGCCGTCGGCGCCTCGCTCGGAGGCTACAATCTGCGGCAGGATGAACGCCGGCAGAGGCAGGCCGAACCAGCGTATTCCCCAAGGCTCCATGAGCAAAATGCCTCGGTCGGCGCGCAGGATGAAGCGGCATTGCATGGGGCCGAAGCTTTCCACGAGGTAGCGGCTGCGCAGGCGCATGCTGGATTGCATCGTGCGGCTGGGAAAGCGACGCTGCCAAGTCTCCCGCGCGTTGTCAGCCCTCAGGTGGAATTCAAAGGCCTGCTGCGGAGACGATGCAGGAAAGCGCATGACTAGACTGAGCACGCGTCCTAGAAACGTCTCGGCACCGATGACGTCCACTTCACCGCGCAGCCGGTAACTTCCTTGGAGTGCATGGAAAGCCCGTACCTCAGGCGCTAGCTCCGCATAACGTGCACCCATATGCTGCTGGTAGATCGACTGACTCATGCTGGCACCTCCCATACCGACAGCCCCTTGAGGGCGGCCAGATAATCTTCCACGCTGATCAATCCCATGCACGGCATTGCACCGCTGGGCAGGCTGTCTCCGCGCGCGAGCTTCTTTGCCAGTGCGATCGAGGCACCGCAGGGGATATGCGGGCCATCATGATTCGCGGCTAGCAGGTGCCAGCTCAATTGTAAGGGTAGGCCGTCATGGTCCAGGCCACGCAGCGTGACGAACATGCCGCCCTTGTCGCTCACCAGCGGCTCCATCCATGTACTGATTTTCCTGAGCGGATTGACCCAGCTACCCAGGCTTCTCAGTAATCGCATGTGCACCAGTTGCGCACCCGCCCAGACGGCGAGGTGCCCGGCGGTGCTGGCGAAGCCAGCATGGAAAGTGACCGTGTGCACGCCCGGATATCTTTCCGGAAACAGGTCTAGATCCGGCACGTCGCAACTGCCGAGCAGGCGCTTGCCGACGGGCGCCGGGAAGTTGTGCGTACGCAAATCCAGCCAGCCGTGCGTGATTCCCCATCTCCCATCCTCGAGGCGGCTGAAGGGCTTGCCGCAATAGCCGAATACGCCTTTCATCGTCGCCACGCCCGGCGCACGGGCGCCTGAGCCGATGCCGTGGCGGATCTCCTGCAGTTGCATAAAGCGCGGCAGATATCGATCGACGACGGCGGAGGAAAGCGATGGTAGCGAGCTGGCGCCGCTGGTGACGAGTACGCCGCGTTTGCGTGCGGCATAGTCCAGGGCGCAGATGCCGTCAACGAAACCGCGCCCGTCGGCGAGATCAATGTAATTGACGCCAGCTTCAATTGCGGCTTCCGCCACCGCGTAATCTTGGCCTTGAAATGGCCCCGCAGTGTGGATGAGGGTATTCACGCCGAGTTGCTGCAACCGGCCCGCGAGGTCGCAAGCCGTAGCATCGATGGCGACAGTCTGCGTTTCGGAAAGGCCTAAATCTTTGGCTTTCGCTCGCGCCTTGGCGAGATCGCGTCCGCCAATCAGCAGATGAATGGCCGACTCCTTGCTGAGTGCGGCGCTGATGCGGCCGCCGAAGAATCCGTAACCTCCGAGGACCAATACCGTATGCATGCGCTAGTGCCCAATCGAGTTGGAGAACAGATTCATGACAATTACGCCGGCGACTATCAGTGCCATGCCGATGATAGCAGGCAGGTCCAGCGCCTGTTTGTGCCAGAACCACGCCACCAGGGCGACCAGCACGATGCCCACGCCGGACCATACCGCATAGGCCACACCGACCGGAATGCTTTTCAGCGTAAGGGTCAGGCAGTAGAAGGCCACGCCGTAGCCAGCCACGACGATAAGCGAAGGCCACAGCCGCGTGAAATTCTCGGTCGTCTTGAGCGTGGAGGTGGCGATGACTTCGGCGACGATGGCGATGCCAAGATAGAACCAATGCATGGCGCTCGGATTTCCAAAGAAAAAGGCCACCGGATATTAACCCGGTGGCCTTTGTTTAGCGTAGAGGGGCTTCTTACCTCTCGATCTGGCTCACGTCGCGCACGGCACCGGTGTCGGCGCTGGTGGTCATGGCAGCGTAGGCGCGCAGCGCGGCGGAGACCACGCGGTCGCGGTTTTCCGGCTTCCAGGCTTTGCTGCCCTTGGCTTCCATGGCGGCCTGACGCTTGGCGAGCTCTTCGTCGCTGATACGCAGGGCGATGGTGCGGTTGGGGATGTCGATGTCGATGATGTCGCCGTCATTGATCAGCGCAATCGCGCCGCCCATTGCGGCTTCCGGCGAGGCGTGGCCGATGGACAGGCCAGAGGTACCGCCGGAGAAGCGGCCGTCGGTCAGCAGCGCGCATTCCTTGCCCAGGCCCTTGGACTTGAGGAAGGTGGTCGGGTAGAGCATTTCCTGCATGCCGGGGCCGCCCTTGGGGCCTTCGTAGCGGATCACGACCACGTCGCCGGCCTTGACCTTGTCGCCGAGAATGCCTTCGCACGCGGCGTCCTGGCTTTCGAACACGACCGCCGGGCCGGAGAACTTGAGGATGGACTCATCCACGCCGGCGGTCTTGACAATGCAGCCCTTGAGCGCGATGTTGCCATGCAGGACGGCGAGGCCGCCGTCTTGCGAGAAAGCGTGTTCCTTGCTGCGGATTACGCCGTTGGCGCGGTCCACATCGAGCTCGTTGTAGCGGCGATCCTGCGAGAAGGCGACCTGGGTCGGGATGCCGCCGGGTGCGGCGCGGTAGAACTTCTTGATGCTCTCGTCCTGCGTTTGCACGATGTCGTACTTCTCGATCGCCTCGCCCAGGGTGCGGCTATGCACAGTCGGGCAGTTGCGGTGGAGCAGGCCGGCGCGGTCGAGTTCGCCGAGGATGCCCATGATGCCGCCGGCGCGATGCACGTCTTCCATGTGCACGTCGGCCTTGGCCGGGGCGACCTTGGACAGGCAGGGCACGCGGCGCGAGATGCGGTCGATGTCGGCCATCTTGAAGTTGACGCCGGCTTCGGTGGCGGCGGCCAGGAGGTGCAGCACGGTGTTGGTCGAGCCGCCCATGGATACGTCCAGGCTCATTGCATTCTCGAACGCTTCGAAGCTGGCGATGGAGCGCGGCAGGATGCTGCTGTCGCCCTGCTCGTAGTAACGCTTGGCCAGTTCGACTGAGAGCCGGCCGGCGCGCAGGAACAGGTCGCGGCGGTCGGCGTGGGTGGCGAGGACCGAGCCATTGCCCGGCAGCGACAGACCCAGCACTTCGGTCAGGCAGTTCATCGAGTTGGCGGTGAACATGCCCGAGCAGGAGCCGCAGGTCGGGCAGGCCGAGCGCTCGTAGGCTTCGGACTCTTCGTCGGAGCAGGTCGGGTCGGCACCCTTGATCATGGCGTCAACGAGGTCAACCGCGATGATCTTGTTGCCTTCGAGGTCGGACAGCTTGACCTTGCCGGCCTCCATCGGGCCGCCGGAGACGAAGACGGCGGGGATGTTGAGGCGCATGGCGGCCATCAGCATGCCCGGGGTGATCTTGTCGCAGTTGGAGATGCAGACCATGGCGTCGGCGCAGTGCGCATTGACCATGTATTCGACGCTGTCGGCGATCAGCTCGCGCGATGGCAGCGAGTAGAGCATGCCGCCGTGACCCATGGCGATGCCGTCGTCAACAGCGATGGTGTTGAATTCCTTGGCCACGCCGCCGGCCGCCTCGATCTCGCGCGCCACCATCTGGCCCAGATCCTTGAGGTGCACATGGCCCGGTACGAACTGGGTGAAGGAGTTGACCACGGCGATGATGGGCTTGCCGAAGTCGCCGTCCTTCATGCCGGTGGCGCGCCACAGCGCGCGGGCACCCGCCATGTTGCGGCCGTGGGTAGAAGTCTTCGAACGATAGTCAGGCATTGTTTTCTCCGGGGGTGCGCTGAGCTTGCCAGCTCGGGATTGGGACCAAGAACGGGGGAGGGGCCCTTTCGTTTCCCTCCTTGTCGGCATCCTCATGTACCTGAAGTACATTCCGGTGCCTGCGCTCCTGCCGCACCCGATCTGCCGGCGCTTCATCGCGTCCGCCTAGGCAAGGGGTCGTTAAGGCTAAGTTAGAATTGAATTTTAGCATTTTGGATACCATCTCCGCCCATGCTGGTTCATCCGCAATTTGACCCCGTCGCCATTCAGATCGGCCCGCTCGGCGTGCACTGGTACGGCCTGATGTATCTCGCCGGCTTTTTGGCCTTCCTGTATCTGGGCAAGCTGCGCGCGCGCCAGTTTCCTGAGCGCGGCCTGACGCCGGAGGGCGTGGATGATTTGCTCACCTACGGCGTGCTCGGCGTCATTATCGGCGGGCGTCTAGGCGAAGTCCTGTTCTACCAGCCCGGTTACTACTTCAGCCATCCGTTTGAAATTTTTGCCATCTGGCGCGGCGGTATGAGTTTCCATGGTGGCTTCCTCGGCGTGCTCGTCGCTGTAGCGCTGTTCGCTCGGCGCAAGGGGCTGCGCTTCTTCCAGGTCACTGACTTCATTGCGCCTTTGGTGCCCATTGGCCTCATGACCGGGCGCATCGGCAACTTCATCAATGGCGAACTCTGGGGCCGTGCCGCCGATCCGTCCCTGCCCTGGGCCATGGTGTTCCCGCAACTGCAGGACAATTTGCCGCGCCACCCGTCGCAGCTTTACCAGGCGGCCGGCGAGGGCCTGTGCCTGTTTCTGATTCTGTGGCTGTTTACGAACAAGAATCGCCCGGTTGGTGCGGTCTCCGGCATGTTCCTGATCGGCTATGGCAGCTTTCGCTTCCTTGCCGAGTTCTTCCGCGAACCGGACGCCGGCATCTTTGGCCACTCCTACACCATCAGCATGGGGCAATGGCTGTCGCTGCCCATGATCCTGATCGGTATCTGGTTCATGTTGCGCGCTTACAAGAAAGCATGACGCGTCCTTTCCGCATCCTTGGCGTGCATCACATCGCCATTGGCAGTCCAGACCTGGCCCGGTTGCAGCATCTCTGGGGTGAGGTGTTGGGTCTGGATACCGGCGAGACCTTCGTCCTTGCATCCGAAAACGTGAAAGGCTGCATTGCCAAGTTGGGCAGTGGTGCGCATGTGCTTGAGGTCGATCTGCTGCAGCCGCTGGATGCGGACAAGAAGCCAGCCCCGCACTTGCCGCCACTCAACCACATCGCCTTCTGGGTGGACCATCTTGCTGAGGCAGTAGAATGGCTGACGGCACAAGGCGTGCGCTTCACGCCCGGTGGTATACGCCAGGGCGCCGAAGGGCGCAAGATGGCTTTTATTCACCCCAAGGCCAGCGACGTGTTCCCGATAGGTGGTGAAGGCGTGATGATTGAGTTGGTACAATCACCGCCTCATGTGATGGCAGCGTTTGCGACAATTGCGGATGCCACAGTTTCTAGGACAGCAGAATGACCAGCACGCAATTCCCCGAGCCATTTCAGGCCGTAGGCTGCAGCAACTGCCGCGATCTTGACGCCCTGGGTTTCGATTTCACCATGGCCTTTCAGCCCATCGTCGATATTCATACGCGCCAGCCCTTTGCGTATGAGGCACTGGTACGCGGGACCAATGGCGAAGGCGCCGCCAGCGTGCTGGGCAGGGTGAATGACAGCAATCGCTATCGTTTTGACCAGGCATGTCGCGTCAAGGCGATTGAACTGGCCAGTCGCCTCGGTCTGCACCGCTTGCCCGACTGCAAGCTCAGCATCAACTTTATGCCGAATGCCGTGTACCGCGCCGAAACCTGCATTCGCGCCACACTCGAGGCTAGCCGTGATTTTGATTTCCCTACCGAGCGCCTGATGTTCGAAGTCACCGAAGGCGAGCGCGTCGATGACCCACAGCATCTGGTTGGCATCTTCAATGAATATCGGCGTCAGGGTTTCACGACGGCGATCGATGACTTTGGCGCGGGCTACGCTGGCCTCAATCTGCTGGCGACCTTTCAGCCGCATGTGCTCAAGTTGGACATGGACCTGACGCGCGACATCGGCAATCACAAGGCGCGCCAAGCCATCGTTGCCGGCGTGCTGCTGGTCGCCGAGCGCCTGGGCATTACCGTGGTTGCCGAGGGCGTCGAAACGCAGAGCGAAAGCGACTGCCTTGCGGAAATGGGGGTGCGCTACATGCAGGGCTACCTGTTTGCCAAACCCAAGCTGGAAAGCCTGCAAACCGAGTTGTTTGGCGGCTGAGCCTTAAAAGGGCCGTATCCACACCGGGCGCAGCTGCGCCTGGGCCGGCGCCGCAATCGCGGTGTCGATCTGCGCCAGCAGCGAGTCCTTGTCCTTGCCCAGTGTGCCTTTCAGCACCAGTTGATTGGAGGCATGGTCGCTGCGGAAAATGGTCTGTTCCAGTTCCAGCGCGCCGACGAAGGTGCGCAGCTCCCTGAATAATTCGTGCTGGCCCAGCTTTTCGTAGCTGCCGCCATGCTCCGCGTAGCCGGCGCGAAAGCGGTCTTCGCCGTGCGGATGATTGATCACCAGCGAGGACAGGAACTCGGGCTGGGTGGCATTGGCAAGCTTGGCAGAGTTCAGCGCGTGCTGTTCGCTGTAGCGTTTGCCGCCGACACCATTGATGATCATGACCGAACGTTGGATGCCCGCCTCGCGCAGGCGGTTCAGTGCCTCCACCGTGCCGGCATGTGTATCGCCTTTCCGGATACTCTCCAGAACGAAGTCGTCGCCGGATTCCGCGCCCATGTAGATCAGCTTCAAGCCGGCTTCGCGCAAAGTCTGCAGCTCAGCCACCGACTTGTTGTGCAGATTGAAGGACGAGCAGTAGGAAGAGATGCGCGAGACTTCGGGCAGGTGCTGGCGTATCAGTTCGAGGATGCGCAGCAGGCGCCGTGTCGATAGCGACATGGCATCGCCGTCGGCCAGGAAAACCCGGCGTGTGCCGCGCAGATGCTGGCCGGCCCAGGCGATTTCGGTTTCGACATCGGCATCCGCCTTGAGCGAGAACTTCTTCTGCGGCTGGGTGTACATGTCGCAGTAGCTGCACTTGTTCCAGCTGCAGCCATTGGTGACCTGGAAGATCAGCGAACGTGCCTCGCTCGGGGGGCGAAACAGGGGTTCAATGTAGGTAATCGGGGAGTCATGCATGGCAACCCCATTCTAGCCAAGCTTGCCCGTGTTTTGCTGACTAGAACATCCAGCGATAGCTGGCGTTGAGCCACCAGGAAGGCGCCTCGCCTGCCGTGCTTGTATTCAGCATCACCGCTGCGACCCCGCCCCCGACCCTGGTTTCGAAGCCGGCGCCGACGCGCAGCCAGTCCTGCTTGATGTCCTGGCCCGCGAAGCTGAAGCCGTACAGGCCCACCACCTGCCCGGACGTCGTCGTTCCGGTGTTTTCGAAACGATGGGCCGCCTCGAGGCGGCCCAGCAAGGTCGTCGTATCGCTGAGCGGACGCACCGCATCCACGCCGATGCGCGCCGTCGTCGCGTGCTCGGTGCGCTGGTTCCAGGCGACCGGGAATGCCACGTTCTGTTCCGTATAGCCGTCCATCCGGGTTTCCAGATAGGTCAGGCTCGCATAGGGGGTGAGATTCGCATCGCCCCAACGTGCGGCATTCAGCCAGTCGAAGCGTGCCCGCGCACCGACGCTGCGCACCCCCGGATCGGCAAACGATTGCTCCAGCGCTCCGGCGTTCAGATAGGCGCGGTCGATCTCGGCCGTGCCCTTGCCGTAATAGGCGCTCAAGGTTGCATAGACCGAGGACGGCAGCGACACGATCAGCTCCGGCATCACAAAGCTCGTGCGCGCCGTCGTATCGCCCCCGAGCCCGGTATCCGCCTTGCTGTAAGTGCGACCGATCGCCACATTCAGTTGCAGCGCATCGCTGAATCGATAGCCGTAGCCGACCTCGGCGGTGCCCATATCGCTGTCGTAGCTGCCCGCATCCAGTCGTCCCACATCGCCGCCCACCCAGAGAGACGAACGGCCGGTCGGCAGCAGGGAGCGCATCGGGTTGCCGTGCATGCCGTTCATGGCCAGTTCGGCGTCGTTGGAAGCGAGCAGGCCGGAATTGGTGACCCTGGCCAGGCCATTGTTGAATTCTTCCACGTCGATCAAGCCGGTACCGCCGCCACTAGATGGCATCACCCGGGCAATAAAAGCATGGCTGTTCTGCAAATACCCGACCACGACATTGCCGGCGGCATTGACGGCGGCTGCGGAAAGCGTATTGGTACCGACGAGGGTGACGCCGGCGGCGGCGAGCCAGTCCTCGATCGATTGCATGCCTCCGGCCGCGGTCCAGCGAAAGGCGCGGGAGGTGACATTGCCGGCAAGTCTCGATTCTCCGACCACCACGTCGCCGGCATCATTGACGCCCAGGGCATTTGAGTTGTTGCCGCCGAGCGTGCCGAGATCGGCCATGGTGCCGGAAGCGGAGGTCCAGCGGTAGGCATGCTGGGCGGCGTTGCCCGTGGTATAGGCGTGCCCGACCACGACATCGCCGGCGGCATTGACAGCCATGGCAAATGAGTGGTCGCCACCGAGCGTGCCCAGGCTGACTATTCCGCCTGCCTGCGTCCAGCGGAAAGCGCGGCTTTGGTCGGCTGAGGCGCCGTCTCCCGCATAGCCGACGACGACATCGCCGGCCGCATTGACGGCATAGGCGCGCGAATGGGTCCCGCCGTTGAGCGTGCCCAGGCTGACCATGCCGCCTGCCTGCGTCCAGCGAAAGGCGCGCACCATGCCCCAGGCAGCGCCGTCGAAGGCGATGCCCACGATGACATCGCCGGCGGCATTGACGCCGGTGGCGTTGCTCACCGAGCCGCCATTCAGATCGCCGATATCGACCATGCCCGTCGCTTGCGTCCAGCGGAAAGCCCTTTCCGATGCCCCGCCCGTTGAAACAACCCCGATCACGACGTCGCCCGCGCTATTGACGTCTTTCGCCAGCGAATCGACCCGCCCACCCATGGTGCCGAGGTCGGTCATGGTGCCGGAGGCGGTACTCCAGAGAAAGGCACGGGCCGCAGTGTCGCCGGCGATGGAGGAATACCCGACGATGACGTCGCCGGCGGCATTGACGGCATAGGCGCGTGAAAAAGTGCCGCCTAGCGTATTGAGGTCAAGCAATTCGCTGGCGTGGGCGCCCAGACTGATGTCGAGCAGTGCGCCCAGCAGGGCCAAGCGAACGAGTTTGGTACCCGGGCAGGAATTGCATAGGTTGCGATTGCGCGACATTGCTGGAGTTCCCCCCTGGGCATGGCGCATGTGGCTGGAGACCGTGGTGCGATTCATGAATTTCCCCGTAGCGCTGCATCGAACGCAACGCCTTTTTATCCGGAGAAGTGTGCAGAATCGGGCGTCCGCTGTCTGTCCCCTAAATGCAGGACAAACGGGCGAAGAGTCGCCGGGGAGATCCAGGAAAGAGAATTGCAAATGCCCAGCCAGCACCCTGGCGTCGCGGATGCGCAGCGAGCTTTACACGAGCCAATCGCTGGACATGGCGAGGGCTGATCAGCTCAGTTCGGCCTCGTCGAGCGCGCGCAGGATCTGCATGCCGTAGGCTTCCAGCTTCTTCTCGCCGACGCCGCTGATGCTGCGCAAGTCGGATAGGGTTTTTGGCTCCGAGCCTGCCATCTCGGCCAGCACAGCATCGTGGAAGACCACATAGGCCGGCACATTGTGTTCCTTGGCGACTTCGGCGCGCCAGGCCTTGAGCGCGTTGTAGCGCAGCGTCGCGAGCGCGTCCAGTGCAATCGGCGGCGCCTTGCTTTTGCCGCTGCCGCGCGCTTCCTTGGCGCGTTTGGCTTCGCTGGGCTGGCGCAGCAGCAACTGAACTTCGCCCTTGAGTACGCTGCGGGCGCTCTCGGTCATCTCCAGCGTGCCGTATTCGCCTTCGGCATGCAGATGTCCGAGCGCAATTAACTGGCGCAACACCGCCCGCCATTGTTGCTCGCTGAGATCGGCGCCTATGCCCCAGGTCGAGAGTTCGGTGTGGCCGTACTGTTTGACCTTGTCGGTCTGCTTGCCGCGCAACACGTCGATCAGATGCACGACGCCGAAGCGCTGGCCGCCATGCTGGTGAAAGCGGAACACGCAGCTCAGCGCCTTGCGCGCGGCGTCGGTGGCGTCCCAGGTTGCTGGCGGTGTGATGCAGTTGTCGCAGTTCCCGCAGGTGATGACTGCCCCCACGCTTCCTGCGGTCGCTGCCCCCCGACGGGGCTCGCCTGGGGTCGGGAAGCCCTCCCCTGCGGCGCCTTGCGCGTAAACTTCGCCAAAGTACTCAAGCAGGCGCACGCGGCGGCAGTCGTAGGCTTCCGCCAGCGCCAGCAGCGAATCCAGCTTGGCGCGTTGATTGCGCTTGAACTCTTCGTGCGCCGGGCTCTCGTCTATCATGCGACGCTGGTTCACCACGTCGGCCAGGCCGTAGGCCATCCAGGCATTCGAGGGCAGGCCGTCGCGGCCGGCGCGGCCGGTCTCCTGATAGTAGCCTTCGATATTCTTGGGCAGATCAAGGTGCGCGACAAAGCGCACATCCGGCTTGTCTATGCCCATGCCAAAGGCAATGGTCGCCGTCATGACGATGCCGTCCTCGCGCAGAAAACGGTCCTGCGAATGCTGGCGCAGTTCGGCCGACAGGCCCGCGTGGTAAGGCAGGGCGGTGATGCCTTGCTGCGTCAACCAGGCGGCAGTTTCCTCGACCTTTTTACGCGACTGACAATAGACGATCCCTGCATCGCCCTCGTGCTCGTTGCGAATGAAGGCGAGCAACTGGCGCCGCGCATCGATTTTCTCGACGATCTGGTAGCGGATATTGGGCCGGTCGAAGCTGCTGATAAAGATGCGCGCATCGTCGAGACCGAGACGGGTGATGATGTCTGCGCGTGTCAGAGCATCTGCCGTGGCCGTCAGCGCAATGCGCGGCACCTGCGGATAGCGCTCGTGCAGCAGGCTCAGAGCGAGATAGTTCTCGCGGAAGTCATGACCCCACTGACTGACGCAGTGCGCTTCGTCAATGGCGAACAGGGACAGCTTGCCTTGCTCGTGGAGCAGGTCCAGCAGGCCGAGAAAACGCGCGGTGGTCAGGCGCTCCGGCGCGACATAGAGCAGGGTGATGCCGCCACTGCGCAACTCGCGCTCGATGGCCAGCGTATCGTCAAAGCTTTGCGTGGAGTTGAGAAAGGCGGCGGAGACCCCGGCCTCCTCGAGCGCACCCACCTGGTCGTGCATCAGCGCGATCAGCGGGCTGACGACGATGGTGACGCCGCGCCCGGCACGCTGGCGCGCAATCGCCGGTATCTGGTAGCACAGGCTCTTGCCGCCGCCGGTGGGCATCAGCACCAGCGCATCCTGGCCGGCGATCACATGCGCGACGATCTCCGCCTGCGGCCCGCGAAAGGCCGGGTAGCCAAAGACTTCCTGCAGTATAGGCAGGGCGGACGATGAAGACGACATGGGGGTGAAACATGATTGCGGCGGGCCGCAATCATGCCATGTCCGGCGCCATTCCTCCACTCCGGCCCTTGGATCGCCGCGAGAGACCCGACGCCTAAAAGAGCACCACAGGCGTGCGTCGGAACTAATCAGGCGAGTCCGCAGAATCAGTCGGCGTTTGCTATCCCAAAATACAGGACAAATGAAATGCCGAGTGAGTCGGTTTCAGATAAGCTGCGCCCTATGCAAGGGGGAGCGAACCAGACAATCAAGGTCGTGCTGGTGGAGGACGATACGTCTTTCCACGCTTCCGTTCTTGCCGCCGTCGCCGTGGCCGACGACGTGGTGATGCAGACTGCTGTCGCCACCCTGGCCGAAGGATTAGCGCTGCTCGAAGGCGCCGCCGCAGATGTGCTGATCGCCGATCTCGGCCTGCCCGACGGTTCGGGCATTGAGATGATCCGCGCTGCAAAACGCGTATGGCCGCGCTGCGAGGTGATCGTCGCCACGGTATTTGGCGACGAGGACAAAGTGTTGTCCGCCATCGAGGCCGGTGCCTCCGGTTATCTGCTCAAGGATGCGATGCCGGTCTCGCTGGTGGGTGAAATCCGCAGTGTGCATGCCGGCGGCAGTCCGGTCAGCCCCATGGTCGCGCGCCAGTTGCTGCGCCGTTTGCAACCCGGCAGTCCGAACCACACCGCCGATTCCGACAGCGCCGATGCCGAACTGTCGTCACGCGAGGTGCAGGTACTGGAGCGCATGGCACTGGGTTACACCATGCAGGAAACGGCAGAATTTCTCGGTGTGGCAATGAGCACAGTGCAGACGTATGTGCGGCGCATCTATCAGAAGCTCGGTGTGCGCTCCAAGGTTGGCGCCATCGACGCCGGCTACAAGCGCGGCCTGCTGCAGGGTCGCTGAGTGCGGATGCGGCGCCTGCTGTTCGTTCTGTGGACCGCGCTCGTCACTTGCGGCGCGCTGGCGCAGGAAGCGGTGCACTTTACGCAGGCCGAGCGCCTGATCCTGCCACCGATAGAAACCCCGGTATCGTCGCCACCCAAGACCGTGGATGGGCTGCCAGATACGGCTTGGCTACGGGTAGCCTTGCCCGATGTCGCACTAACGCGTAGCGCCGGCGAGGCGCATGCACAGGAAACACAAACCGTCTGGTATCGCCTGATGCTGAATGGCGCACAGCAGACGCACCCCGGCGATTTGTACTTCTACCTGCCGCGCTGGCAGACCGTGGGTCAGGTATCGCTCTACGGCGACGGCCGCCTATTGTGGCAGTCCGAAGGCGATCTGGTCTGGAACGGTTTCAACCAGCCGGTATGGGTCAGTCTTGACCCGCCGGGGCAGCCGCGCCCGCGCGTCCTGTTGCTGCGCATGGACAGCGTGCCGGGGCTGGGCGGCGGCGTTTCAAGCATGTGGGTGGGGCCGGCAGAGGAGATCGCCTGGCGCTATCGAACCCGCAAGTTGATGCAGTCCGACTTGCTGCGCGCGGCCAGCGTTGCCTTCGGCGTACTCGGCCTGTTTTCGTTCAGCGTGTGGTGGAAGCGTCGTCAAGAAAGTCTCTACCTCCTGTGCTTCTTTGCGGCCCTGTGCTTCATCGCGCGCTACATGCACTTCATCGGCCCGCTCAATATTTCTTGGATCGCCCCGGCATGGTTCGGATGGGTGACGGTGAACTCGGTGAGCTGGATGATCGTCGTCATCCTGCTCTTCAATTTCCGGCTGTGCGGGAAGTCTTACCGCTGGCTCGAGCGCGCCATGTTTGGCGGCGTCGCCCTGCACGGGCTGGTGACCTTGCCGTGGCTGGCTTCGTCCCCGAGCATCGCGGCCCTGGCCATCTATGCTTATCTGATGCTCATGCTGGTGGCTTTGCCGGCGGCCTTTCTCGCGCTGGTCATTTCATGGCGGGTACGCTCTGCCCCGGCACTCGTGGTGGCTTTGATCGGCATGACCGGATTCCCCTTTGCCGTACATGACATGCTGCTGCAAGGCTACCAGCTTGATCTCGAGCAGATCTACCTGTTGCCGGTATCGCAGATCGGGTTTTGCATCATGTTCGCTTTCATCATCCAGCAGCGTTACATCATCGGTATCGAAAGCCTGGAGCGCAGTCATGAATTGCTGGCGCAGCGCCTGGCCGAACGCGAGGCTGAGCTTGAGGAAAGTCATGCGCGCCTGCGCGCGATCGAACACAGGGAGCTGCTGAGCAAGGAGCGTCAGCGCCTGATGCGCGATATGCACGACGGTGTCGGGGGGGCATTAACCGGCGCCTTGCGCATGATGGAGCACGGCACGTATGAAGAGAATACATTGCGTGCCGCCTTGCGTGAGTGCATAGACGAGTTGCGCCTGACCATCGATTCGCTGGAACCGGTTGAAGCGGACATTACCGTGCTGCTGGGCAGCTTGCGCTTCCGGCTGCAGCCGCGCCTTGAGGCTGCCGGGATCGCGCTGCGCTGGCGCATCGAGGCGCTGCCACCTTTGCCCTGGTTGACGCCCGGCCATGCCATGCATGTCATGCGCATCGTGCAGGAAGTTGTGACCAATGTGATCAAACATGCCGATGCCCGCGAAATCGTCTTCTCGACCTCAGTGACTAAGGACAGTGCCTGTATTCATATCGACGATAATGGCCGGGGCTTCGACGGGCCCGATGCCGCAGCGATGACAAGCGGCCACGGGCTGGGCAATATTGCCTATCGTGCTGGCGCACTCGGCGGCTGTGCCAGCTGGCAGCGGAAAACGAACGAGTCAGGGACCCGTTTCATGCTGTCCTTGCCCCTGCAGGATCAGGCCAGTGCGGCCTGACCCTGTCCGACCACTTCTACCAGCGATACTGAACTCCCACCGTGGCGAGTGCATTTTTTTGCCCGCCGCCTCGTGTTTCATAACCGAGATCAGCGAAGGCCGAGAGCTTGCGGGCGATCTGGTAGCTGATGCCGCTACCGATGACAAGCGCGGTTCTTCTCAGCGGCGTGCCATCCACATTGAAGCGATGGGATTGCCCCACGAAGGAGGCTGTTATCGGCGCATCCGTGTCTCCGGCCAGGTGCGTGAGCATGGCGCGGATTTCGAAACTCCCCTGCTCATTGTCAAAGCCGCGAATAAAGCGACTGCCTACGCCGAGGTTGGCTTGTTGGGTCGAACGTCCTCTGATGCGGAGCGCCGCCGCACTGCCGGATTCGGAAAAGCCCTCCTCGTTCAGATAGGCATAGCGAATCGCCGCCAGCGGCCGCACTTCCCAACCCGAGTAGCTGCCTGCGGCATATTCGGCCTCCACCGCCGCACTCCATTCCTGCCCCTTGTGCTTCGAATGGGCCTGACTGGAGGTCGCTCCCAGGACCACGGTGCGTGTCGTATCGAATTGGTTATCGGCAAAGCTGCCGTTCATGCGCACTTGCCAGGGCCCCGAGGTGTAGCGGCCATACAGCGCCGCATAGGGCGTATCCACATTGCCGGTGGCCGGTACAACGGCATCCCATTGGGTCTTGCCATAACCCACCGCCACACCCATCAGCCAGTTCGCATCAAGCATGGCGTCATAACCTGCAAGAAAAGCCGTACTGCCGTAGTCCGAACCCGAGCCGTTGCCGTCGCCCTTTACCTCCCCCTTGCCGCCCAAGACCTGGAACCAGACCCCGGTCGTAGGTATGCTGCCATTGGCGGTATTGAGATGTCCTAGGGGCCCAGCCGCGACCGGCGCATCCGTGAGCGTGCGACCCAACTGGTACGGGGAGTTGAATAGCCCATGCAGCGAAGCGACACTGGAGAGATCGAGGCTGGCATAGCGCAACGCCGAAGTCGAGCCGAAACGCCCGCCGGCCACCGCTGCACGATTCATCAGCGCGGCTGAGAAGCTACGCCCCAGGTTCGTCGCAATTTGCGAACTGGCCGCATGCTGGGTGCCGGACAAGGCATCGAAGGCGCTGCGCGCCTGCTCGGCGGACAGGCCGGCGACGGCCGTGTAGAGGGTGCCCTGGCCCAGGGCCTCGACGCCGCCTGCTGCCGCACGCTGATTTACAGTTTGCGCCACCGATGCAAAGCTCACATCGTTGCGGGCCATGGTGAGGTCTACCGATTGGGTGTTATAGACCAGGGACGGCGTGAGAAAGGCGAGATTCGAGGTCACCGAATCGAATGTCCCGGTGCGGGTGCCCGTATGGGTCAGCAGGGTGTAGGTGGTGCTGGCGGCATAAGTGCCGGCGCCCGCCCGTACATCGACTGTACCTGCCAGCGTGACGTTGCCATTGACGACAGTCTTGTCGCTGTTGCCGGCGGGGTCGATCTCGACACGGTAGGTGGCGCCCGAACCAAAGCTCAGATCGCCATTCACGGTCAGGGTGCCGATGGAATTGCCGGGCGCAAGGATACCGCCGGGCGCCAGTGCAACATTGCCGACCGAACCGCTGCCGCCCAGGACGCCGCCCGAGTTCACCGTGGTGCTGCCGACAATGGAGCCATTGACCGACAAGATGCCCGCGTCGATGGTGGTGCCGCCAGAATAGAGATTGGCACCGCTGAGGATGAGATTGCCGTTGCCCTGCTTGCTCAGCGAACCCGTGCCGGAGATGACGCCGGCCAGGGTCAGCTCGGCGTCGGTCTGGAATGCGCTGACGGTATTTAGCGCGATGGTGTTGCTGAGTGTGATGGCAGCCGTGTTCTGCAGCGTGCCACCGTTGAAGGTTAGGGCGCCGCTGCCGAGGCTATTGCCGGAGATGGCCAGTGTGCCGGCGTCGATCGAAACGCTTCCGTTGAAGCTGCTGCTTCCCGTCAGGGTCCAGGTACTGCTGCCTTTTTTCTCCAGCGCGGTAAAGCCTTGATACTGACTCCCCAAGGTGGAGGCGTCGAAACTGCCATTGGCGCTGCCGATGAGCGCCAGCACATTGCCGCTGCCGACGACGACGACCTTGCCGCTGATGCTGCTGGTAGACAGTAGTTCCAGGCGATTGTTGTTCCCGGTCAGTGAAATGGCATTCCCGGACGAGTTCCCTTGATAGGCTGCCCCCCCGCCCTGGATCGTTCCTGCGTTTGTGATCACACTGTTGTCGCCGACCAGCGAGATGCCATCCCCACCGCTACCGCCCGCCCCCAAGGAAGCGCTACCGCCGCCGCCATTACCTCCCCGGATGGTGGCGCCGGCACTATTGACGATAGTCGAGCCACTGGCCGAGGTCAGGGTGACGCCGTCTCCGCCGCCGCCGCCGCTGCCGTACACCCCGTTTAATTGAAAACCATTGCCGCCGCTGCCGCCAATGATGCTGTTGTTGTTGGTGAGATCGGTGCTTCCGCTGGCGACGAC
Source organism: Rhodocyclaceae bacterium (assembly GCA_035565355.1). GTDB lineage: Bacteria > Pseudomonadota > Gammaproteobacteria > Burkholderiales > Rhodocyclaceae. The sequence goes on along the minus strand of DATMSM010000089.1, from coordinate 62 downwards.
GCCGCTTCCGCCGCCGCCGCCGCCGCCGCCGCCAATGAGGCCGGTTATGTCGGCATAGCCGC
>DATMSM010000088.1:0-20466 GCA_035565355.1 Rhodocyclaceae bacterium | reverse complement strand
CCAGGCCCAGGCCGGCAATGCCGGCAGCGACGAGGTAAGCGGCCCGGCGGATGCTTGGGGGCGGGGCGGCGACGGAGAAGTCGCAATCCTCGATTGCGGCCTTGGCTTCGTCCTGGCCCACCTCGTTGCGACCGACCGCGTAGGCGGCCAGCAGCGACTTGTCGGCGAGGATATTGATGCGCCGCGTCAGCCCCAGGGCGGCCGCAGCCAGCAGGCTCAGGGCGGGCGGCGAGAAGACGGGGGCCCCCTTGTAACCGGCGGCACGCAGGCGAAAGTCGATGTAGTCCGCAGTTTCGTCGCGCCCCAGCGGGCCCAGCGTGAAGTTGTGGGTAATGCGCTCCTTGAGCTGGCGCATGTCATGGCGCGCCAGAATGTCATTGAGTTCGGGCTGGCCGAACATGACGAGCTGCAGCAGCTTGTGCTGATTCGTCTCAAGGTTGGACAGCAGGCGGATCTCCTCCAGCGTCTCGCGCGGCATCACATGCGCCTCGTCGATCAGGACCACCACCTGGCAGCCCTGGGCATGCAGCTGGATCAGGTGGTCCTGCAGCAGGCGGACGATCTGGGCCGAGCGCGCCGCGGGCGGAATGGGCAGGCGCAACTCTTCTGCCAGCGCATGCAGGATGTCATCGCGCGAGAGCGAGGGGGTGGCCAGATAGACGGTGACGACATTGGCCGGCAGCCGCTCCAGCAAGACACGGCAGAGCATGGTCTTGCCACTGCCGACTTCGCCGCTGACCTTGACGATGCCTTCATCGTGGGTGATGGCGTAGATCAGGGCGTCCAGCGTAGCGCCGCGGTTGGCGCCGGCAAAGAAGAATTCCGTGTGCGGCGTGATGCGGAACGGCGGCTCGCGCAGGCCGAAGTGTTCGAGGTACATGGCGTCTCAGGTGGCCCGGGCGCAGGGCGCGGGGTAGTGGCGGCAGGCGTTCGACATGGCAAGCCCCGGTTTTGAGTCCTGCTTATTGGACGCTGAAGGGGGGCGGAGTGGTCGATTGAAAATCGGCGTATTTCCCCGCCTTACCGGCGCTGTCTGTCGCTGTTTTGCGACAGAATAACTTGGGGTGGGGTGGGCTGATCTGCTAAAATGCCGACCTTTCCTTCATGCCCGTCGCATACCCCGGCGGAGAAAAAAGAAAGCGCGTGTCTTCCGATACAAATTCTCCGCTGGTTCGGATCAGTAATCTGAACTTTGCCTACGACAACCGCCCCATCCTGACCGGAATTGATCTTGAGATCCCGCGTGGCAAGCTGGTCGCCATCATGGGCACTAGCGGTTGCGGCAAGACCACGCTGCTTCGCCTCATCGGCGGGCAGTTGCGTGCTTCGGCCGGGGATGTCGTGGTTGACGGGCAGAATGTCGGCCGTCTTGGCCATGACGATCTGTTCAGGCTGCGACGGCGCATGGGCATGCTGTTCCAGTTCGGCGCCTTGTTTACCGATTTGTCGGTCTTTGACAATGTGGCCTTCCCGCTGCGCGAGAACACCGATCTGTCTGAAGATCTGATCCATGATCTGGTCCTGATGAAGCTGCATGCTGTCGGCCTGCGCGGCGCGCATCGGCTGATGCCCAACGAGTTGTCGGGGGGCATGGCGCGGCGTGTGGCGCTGGCGCGCGCGATTGCGCTGGATCCCATGTTGATGATGTACGACGAGCCTTTTGCCGGCCTTGACCCGATCTCGCTGGCGATTACCGGCGAGTTGATCCGCAAGCTGAATGATGCGCTGGGCGCAAGCTCCATCATGGTCACCCATGACGTGCCTGAGTCGCTCAAGATCGTCGACTACATCTTCTTCATGGCCGGCGGCAAGGTGGTGGCGCAGGGGACGCCCGAAGACATCCGCAATTCCGACGATCCCTTCGTGCACCAGTTCATCTGGGGCGAATCCGATGGTCCGGTGCCCTTCCACTATCCGGCGCCCAACTATGCGGATGAAATGGTGCGGCGCGGAGAGCGTCATGCTTGAGGCTGTGCTCGACTCCATCGCCCGCCTTGGGCATCGCGTCACCAGCCGCGTCCAGCGTCTGGGCCGGGCCAGCGTCTTCCTCGGCGCGACCTTGCTGGGTTCGGGTACGGCCTGGCGTCGTTTCAGCCTGATCGTGCGCGAGCTGTATTACACAGGCGTGCTGTCGCTCATCATCATCAGCGTGTCCGGCCTCTTTGTCGGCATGGTGCTCGGCTTGCAGCTGTATGAAACCTTGCAGCGCTTCGGCTCCGGCACCATGATCGGTGGTGTGGTCGCTCTGTCTCTGGTACGTGAACTCGGGCCCGTGGTGGCGGCATTGCTGTTCGCAAGCCGTGCCGGCTCGGCCATCACCGCCGAAATCGGCCTGATGCGCGCGACCGAGCAATTGTCGGCCATGGAAATGATGGCCGTCGATCCGGTTGCCCGTGTCGTGGCGCCACGCTTCTGGTCCGGCGTCATCTCTATGCCCTTGCTGGCGGCCCTGTTCTCGGCGATCGGCATCTTTGGCGGCTATCTGATCGCGGTCGTCCTGATCGGCGTCGACGAGGGTACCTTCTGGTCGCAGATGCAGGATTCGGTGGATTTCCGCCTCGATATCGTCAACGGCATCATCAAGAGCTGTGTTTTTGGCGTGGTTGTGAGCTGGATCGCCGTTTTTGAAGGTTTTCATGCCGCCCCCTCGGCCGAGGGTGTGTCGGCTGCCACGACGCGGACCGTGGTGACGTCAGCGCTGGCCATCCTGGCCGCCGACTTTGTCCTGACCGCATTCATGTTCACGGGAGCGTAAAGTGAAACGCACGACACTCGATCTCTGGGTCGGCTTTTTTGTTGCCATAGGCCTGGCCTCTCTGTTGTTTTTGGCCCTTAAGGTGGGCAGTCTGACGCCGTCAAGCAGCAGCGAGAGCTATGCTCTGCAGGCCCGATTTGGTAATATTGGCGGACTGAAAGTGCGCGCGCCTATCAAGAGCGCCGGGGTGGTGGTAGGTCGGGTCAAGGACATCCGTTTCGATCAGGAGAGCTACCTGGCGATCGTGACGCTTGATGTCAACGCGAACTACCAGTTCCCCCGCGATACATTTGCGACCATCAATACGTCCGGCCTGCTCGGCGAACAGTATGTGGGGTTTGAGGCAGGTGGCGATGAAGTCATGCTGAAGTCCGGCGACGTCATCAAGAAAACGCAGGACGCCATGGTTCTCGAGAAGCTGATCAGCCAGTTCATGTACAACAAGGCTTCAGAGGACGACGGTAAGTAAACGCAGGAAATAAGAAACCGAAAGGGGATGTTGTGAGGCATTTGTTGAACAAGCGTTTTGGACAAGTGGGCATGTTTGCCGCGGCCGTTTTCCTGGCGGGTTGCGCCACGTCCGGCAATCCCAAGGACCCGATCGAGGGTTTCAACCGTGCCATGTACAGTGTGCATGACGGTATCGACACGGTGATTCTCAAGCCCGTGGCGACCGGCTATGACACCGTGCTGCCGGATCCGGTCCAGACGGGTGTGACCAACTTCTTCTCCAATATCGGCGATCTCATGATCTCCGTGAACAACCTGCTGCAAGGCAAGGTGGGCGATGCTGCGACCGATCTGAGCCGCGTGCTTGTGAACACCACTGTCGGCATTTTTGGCATCTTCGACGTGGCCAGCAGCGAAGGTCTGACCAAGCATGACGAAGACTTCGGCCAGACCTTTGGTCGCTGGGGCGTGAGCGAAGGCGCCTATGTCTTCATCCCGCTGCTCGGCCCGCGCACTGCGCGCGATACCGTCGGCGTGGCCGTGGATCTGTGGGCTGATCCCGTGACCCACATCAACGATGTTTCGGTCCGCAACAGCCTGCTGGCGCTGCGCGCAGTCAATACCCGCGCGAACCTTTTGCCGGCTGACAAGGTCATAGAAGAAGCTGCTATCGACAAGTATTCCTATATTCGCGACGCCTATCTGCAGAACCGTCGCAATCTGGTGCATGACGGCAACCCGCCGGCGCGTGCGGTTGACGAGTAACTCGGCCGCCCGTAATTCAAGTTGCAAGGAGTTTTCATGAAGTGGTTGTTTGCCCTGATGTCCGCAATGCTTCTGTCGGCCGGTGTCATCGCCGCCGAGCAGCCGGATGAGCTCGTCAAGACCGTGACGGATGAAGTGCTGACTATCGTCCGCAATGACAAGGATATTCAGAGCGGCAATGCCAAGAAGGCGGTGGCCCTGGTCGAGGCCAAGGTGCTGCCGCACTTCAACTTCATGCGCATGACCCAACTGGCAGTCGGTCGCGAATGGCGAAACATCTCGCCGGCGCAGCAGAAGACCCTCAGCGAGGAGTTCAAGACGCTGCTGGTCCGCACCTATTCCAAGGCGCTGACCGAGTACCGCAACCAGGCGGTCGAGTACAAGCCGTTCTCGCTCAAGCCGGGCGAGACCGAGGCCAAGGTGCGCACGCTGGTCAAGACGCCGAACAGCGCCAAGCCGATCGAGCTGGACTACTCATTGGAACAGAACGCCGGTGCATGGAAGGTCTATGACATTGAGGTTGCCGGTGTCAGTCTGGTCACCAATTACCGCGACAGCTTCGCCAGCGAAATCCGCAACAACGGTGTTGACGGCCTGATCAAGGTGCTGCAGACCAAGAACAACAGCGGCGGCGACAAGAAGTAAGCGCATGAGCGGGACCCCCATTGAAATCGGCGGCGCCCTGACGCTGGACGGCGCGAGCATTGTTTTGCAGGAAGGACGCCAAGCCCTTGCTGCCGGAACGGGTGACGCCGTTTTTGATCTGGGCCGGGTCAGTGCGGTTGACTCTTCCGGCCTCGCCGTCGTGTTTGCCTGGCTGCGCGAAGCGCATGCCGCCGGGCGTAAGCTGGTATTTACCCGCCCTCCGCAACAGCTGTTGAGCCTGGCCGCCGTCTACGGCGTCAGCGACATGCTGCCTCTGGCCTGATCCCCCTCGGTTGTTGTGCAGTAAATGACTCCGGCGATCCGCATTCACCAGGTCGCCAAACGCTACGGCGCCCTGCAGGCACTGGACGGCGTGGACCTGGAAGTTGGGCAGGGCGAATTCTTCGGCTTGCTCGGCCCCAACGGTGCGGGCAAGACCACACTGATTTCTTCTCTCGCCGGCCTAGTGCGCCCCGACAGCGGTACGCTGGAGGTGATGGGCCACGATGTACAGCGCGACTACCGGAATGCCCGCCGCAATCTTGGCGTCGTCCCCCAGGAAATCGTCTTCGATCCTTTCTTCTCTGTGCGCGAAACGCTGAAGCTGCAGTCGGGCTATTTCGGCATCCGCAACAACGGCGACTGGATCGACGAGATTCTTGCCAATCTTGATCTCAGCAGCAAGGCCAACGCCAATATGCGCGCGCTGTCTGGCGGCATGAAGCGTCGTGTGATGGTGGCGCAGGCGCTGGTGCACCGCCCGCCGGTGATCGTGCTCGACGAGCCGACCGCCGGTGTCGATGTCGAGTTGCGCCAGACCTTGTGGAACTTCATTCGTCGTCTCAACCAGGATGGACATACCATCGTCCTGACCACGCACTATCTGGAAGAGGCCGAAAGCCTGTGCGGCCGTATCGCCATGCTCAAGGGCGGGCGCGTGGTCGCGCTCGACAGCACGGAAAATCTGCTCCGCAGCCATGCCAATCACGCCTTGCGTTTCCGTCTCGCCGACGGCGATGTGCTGCCCCTGGCTTTTGAAGGCCGGGCCAGCCGCAGTGAGGCGGGCTGGGTCCTGCCTTTCGAGGACTATAGCGAAGTCGGTGCGCTGGTTGAGACCTTGCGCCAGGCGGGTTGCACCCTGCAGGACCTGGAGATCGGTAAGCCCGATCTGGAGGATGTCTTCCTCGATGTCATGAAGGGCAAGGCCGCATGACCCTCGGTAGCGGATTCCGTACGCTCTTCTACAAGGAGCTGCTGCGTTTCTGGAAGGTCTCCTTCCAGACCGTGGCCGCGCCGGTGCTTACGGCCATGCTCTATCTGCTGATTTTCTCGCATGTACTGGAGGAGCGCGTGCAGGTCTACGGCAGCCTCTCCTACACCGCCTTCCTGGTGCCCGGGCTGGTGATGATGGCTATCTTGCAGAATGCCTTCGCCAACTCCTCGTCCTCGCTGATCCAGTCCAAGGTCACGGGAAACATCATCTTTGTGCTGCTGCCGCCGATTTCCTATCGCGAGTTCTACGCTGCCTACATGCTGGCGGCGGTACTGCGCGGATTGATTGTCGGCGCGGGCGTGCTGCTGGTGACCTCCTTCTTCACCCCGCTGCAGTTTGCCCATCCGCTATGGATCCTGGCCTTTGCGCTGATTGCCGGTGCGGTCATGGGTTCCTTGGGCGTGGTTGCGGGGATCTGGGCCGACAAGTTCGACCAACTGGCCGCTTTCCAGAATTTCCTGATCATGCCGCTGACCTTCCTGTCCGGTGTGTTCTACTCGATTCATTCCCTGCCGTCGTTCTGGCAGGGCGTGTCACACTTCAATCCCGTGTTCTACATGATTGACGGTTTCCGCTACGGCTTCTTCGGTGTTTCCGACGTCCCGCCGTGGCACAGCTTTGCGGTCGCTTTTGTCAGCCTGTTGGTGCTGGCCGCATTGACGCTGAATTTCCTGCGCCGTGGCTACAAGTTGAGAGGTTAAAGATGCTGGACCCCAAGCGTATCGAAGAATGGATTGCCGCCGAGCTCAAATGCGAACAACTGCAGGTGGATGGCGACGGCGCACACTTCCAGGCCGTGATCGTGAGCAGCGAGTTTGCCGGCTTGAATCGCGTCAAGCGCCAGCAGCGCATCAACGCCATTCTCAAGCCGCGTTTCGACTCGGGCGAACTGCATGCGCTGTCCATGCAGACGCTGACGCCGGAGGAGTGGGAGGCTGCGCGTGGATAAGCTGCTGATCGAAGGCGGTTATGTCCTGAACGGCGAGGCCGCCATCTCGGGGGCCAAGAATGCGGCACTGCCTATCCTTTGCGCTGCCTTGCTGACCAAGGATGCAGTGACTTTTCACAATGTGCCGGACCTGAACGACATTGCCACCATGCTCAAGCTGCTGGCGCAGATGGGCGTGAAAGTCGAGCGCGATGGTGATCGCGTCACCTTGCAGGCCGATGCGCTCGACAATCCGGTGGCGACCTATGAGATGGTCAAGACCATGCGCGCCTCCATCCTCGTGCTGGGGCCACTGACGGCGCGCTTCGGTGATGCCAAGGTCAGTCTGCCCGGTGGCTGCGCTATCGGCGCGCGTCCGGTCGATCAACACATCAAGGGCCTGCAGGCCATGGGTGCGGAGGTGGTGGTTGAGCATGGCTATGTGCATGCTAAGGTGCCCAAGCTCAAGGGCGCGCGCCTGTTCACCGACATGGTGACCGTCACCGGCACCGAGAACCTGATGATGGCCGCCTGCCTGGCCGAGGGTGACACCGTGATCGAGAACGCAGCCCGCGAGCCTGAAGTGGTGGATCTGGCCAACTGCCTGGTCGCCATGGGGGCACAGATTTCCGGCGCGGGTACCGATGTCATCCGCATTCGCGGTGTCGCCAGCCTGCACGGCGCTACCCACAGCATCATGCCCGACCGCATCGAGACCGGCACTTATCTGTGTGCCGCCGCGGCGACCGGCGGCAATATCCGCCTGACCCGTACCTCGACCTCCTATCTGGATGTGGTCATCGACAAGCTCATGGACGCCGGTTGCGACATCATGCAGGAGCGCGATGCCATCCGCCTCAAGGCACCGGCCAAGCTCAAGGCGGTGAGCATACGCACGGCCCCCTATCCGGCTTTCCCCACCGATATGCAGGCGCAGTTCATGGCCATCAATACGGTGGCCGAAGGCACGGCGGTGATTCGCGAAACCATTTTCGAGAACCGCTTCATGCACGCGGTCGAGTTGATCCGTCTTGGCGCCAAGATCACGATAGATGGCAACACCGCCATCGTTACCGGCAATGGCCCGCTGCAGGGTGCAACCGTGATGGCGACAGATCTGCGCGCATCCGCCAGCCTGGTGATTGCCGGCTTGGTCGCCCAAGGCGAGACCTTGATCGAGCGCATCTACCATCTGGATCGCGGCTACGAAAAACTCGAACAGAAGCTGGGCGCCCTGGGCGCGCGGGTTCGGCGCGTCTCGTAAAGGGAGGGCTGCTTTCCGGACGTGTCGGAAAACCTGACAAACGGTTTCACCCCAGTCGCGTATGGAAGGGGCAAGTCATTGTACCGGCTGGGGTTTGTGTGTTTGGCATAAATAGTGCTGTGTGGTGCGTGGTTTCACTTAAGGGAATAAACCATGCATGTATTGATCAAGAGTTTCGTCGCCTGCTGTGGCCTGTGCCTCTCGCTGGCGGTTTCGGCAGCCCCGCTGAGCAGCCTGCTCGGCGACAAGGATTGTTTTGGCACTGGCGGTGCCTGTACCGAAGGTGAATGGCTGCCGGGTGGCTGGTCGCTCTCGGCGACGGGTTCGGATCCGAGCTTCACGGATCGGCTCTTCAACACTTCCGCCACCCAGCTGTGGGCGCACAACGTCGTGGCCGGCAGCTATTCAAGCGCAAGCCTGACTTTCCGCACCGCGGGCATCGCGGATATCTCTGGCCCCTACGATATCTTCGCTGACGGCGTCCTGGTCGGCTCCTTGCCGCTCGATGGCTTCGGCCACATCATCGTCGAAACCTTCACTTTCACGCTCGATCCGACCCTGCTGCTCGACGGTCTGGTGAACATTTCCTTTACGCCGAACGCCAGCGACAGCTGGGCCATCGACTTCTCGGAAATTGTCTACGACGGCGCTCAAGTCCCGGAACCGGAGTCGTTGCTGCTCCTGGGCATGGGTCTGCTCGGCCTGGTCGGTGCGCGGCGCAAGCTGCGGCGCTAATCAGTTCCGCGCGCGGCTGACTGCCGCGCATTCGGCCCCGATGCCTGCATCGGGGCTTTTTCGTTTACAGCAGCGGCAACTGGTGCAGTGCCACGGTCAGTGCATTGATCTGCCTTTCCGTAAGCTGCGTTGCGGCCACGCGGGTGCGGCGCTGGTAGAGCATGATGCCGTAGATGTCCGCCAGTGCCCGTGCGTTTACGCCGATGGAAAGAGGCTCGGCCTGTTCATGGGCCAGCCAGTATTCGATGGCGTGGCCGATTTCGACGAGGCTATATTCGGTGCGGGCGGCGTTCATTGCGGTGTTTCTGGTCTGCGGCTGCGTATTCTACGGCCTGGCGGCGATGGCGACGATAGCCACAAACACAAATCGCACGTCTGATCGGACCAGCCGCCTGCGGTAAAATACCGTTTTTGCCAGATAAAAGAACGCTGTGAGCGGAATCACCATCGCCCTCTCCAAGGGCCGCATCTTCGAAGAAACCTTGCCCCTGCTGGCCGCAGCCGGCATCGTGCCCAAGGAAAATCCGGAAGAGTCGCGCAAGCTGATCATCGACACCAACCGCCCCGATGTGCGTGTGGTCATCGTGCGCGCTTCCGATACGCCGACCTATGTGCAGTACGGTGCCGCCGATCTTGGCATTGCCGGCAAGGACGTGCTGCTCGAACACGGCGGTGCTGGCCTGTATCAGCCGCTGGATCTTGAAATCGCCAAATGCCGTTTGTGTGTGGCCGTGCCCACGGGTTTCGACTATGAAGCCGCGGTCAAGAAGGGCGCCCGCCTGCGCGTGGCGACCAAGTACATTACCACGGCGCGCGAACACTTCGCCGCCAAGGGCGTGCACGTCGACCTGATCAAGCTCTACGGCTCCATGGAGCTGGCGCCGCTGGTCGGCCTGGCCGATGCCATCGTCGACCTCGTGTCCTCGGGTGGCACGCTCAAGGCCAACAATCTCGAAGTCGCCGAGGAAATGCTGCCCATTTCCTCGCGCCTTGTCGTCAACCAGGCCGCGCTCAAACTCAAGCGCGAACTGCTGCAGCCGGTCATCGAAGCCTTTGCCGGTGCGGTTGCTGCTGGAGCTAAGTAAGATGATCCGCAAACTCGATTCCAAGACCCCCGACTTCAACGCCACGCTGGATGCGCTGCTCGCCTTCGAGAGCGAAACCGACGAGGGCATCGAGCGTACCGTCGCCGAAGTCCTGTCCAATGTGAAGAAGCAGGGCGATGCCGCCGTGCTCGAATACACGCGCCGCTTCGACCGTCTCGACGCCGCCGCGATGTCCGCGCTGGAGCTGCCCAAGGCCGAGCTCAAGGCCGCCTTCGACGGCCTGCCCGAGGCGCAGCGTAAGGCGCTGGAAGCCGCTGCCGCGCGCGTGACCAGCTACCACGAACGCCAGAAGTCCGAGTCCTGGGAGTACACCGAAGCCAACGGCACCAAGCTGGGCCAGAAGGTCACCCCGCTGGATCGTGTCGGCCTCTACGTGCCGGGTGGCAAGGCCGCCTATCCGAGTTCCGTGCTGATGAATGCGCTGCCGGCCAAGGTCGCTGGTGTTGGTGAGCTGATCATGGTGGTTCCGACACCGGGCGGCGAGAAGAATCAGCTGGTGCTCGCCGCTGCGCATCTGGTCGGCGTCGATCGCGTGTTCACCATCGGCGGTGCGCAGGCTGTCGCCGCGCTGGCCTACGGCACCGAAACCATTCCGCAGGTCGACAAAATCGTCGGTCCGGGCAACGCCTATGTCGCCAGCGCCAAGCGCCGCGTCTTCGGCACCGTCGGCATCGACATGGTCGCCGGTCCGTCCGAAGTGCTGGTGATTGCCGACGCCTCCGCCAACCCGGACTGGGTGGCAATGGACCTGTTCGCCCAGGCCGAGCATGACGAACTGGCCCAGTCCATCCTGCTGTGCCCAGATGCGGCCTTTATCGAGAAGGTCGCCGCCAGCATCGAAAAGATCTTGCCGACCATGCCGCGCAAGGAGGTGATCACCGCTTCCATCACCGGTCGTGGTGCGCTGATTTTGACCCGCGATCTGGACGAAGCCTGCGAGATCGCCAACAAGATCGCGCCGGAACACCTTGAGCTGTCTGTCGCCGATGCGCGTGCGCTGGTGCCCAAGATTCGCCATGCCGGCGCCATCTTTATCGGCAAGTACACCTCGGAGTCGCTGGGCGACTACTGTGCCGGCCCGAATCACGTGCTGCCGACCTCCCGCAGCGCCCGCTTCTCCAGCCCGCTGGGCGTTTATGACTTCCAGAAGCGCAGCAGCCTGATCGAAGTGTCGGCCGAAGGCTCGGCCTTCCTTGGCCCGATCGCGGCCACGCTGGCGCACGGCGAAGGCCTGACGGCACACGCGCGCGCAGCCGAGCTGAGAAACGAGTGATCTTCAACTCCCGTCCGGGCTGCATTTGACGCAGCCCGGACGTAGAAAAAAGCCGTTCGTCCTACGATTCATTCGGACGAACGGCTTTTTTTTCCTGCGTTTAGGTCTTTGCCTACATTCTCCGGAGGCATGCTCGGACAAGGTCGGGCGCAAAGGCCCATTAGAGTGGGGCTGGGTGGAGTTCCACCATCACTTACCGGGAGAATGTCATGAAGAAGATATATGCCCTGTTGTTGTCCTTGCCCATGATCTTTGCGCTGGGCGCCTGCAACAAGTCGCCTGATCCGCAGTTGTCCGACAGCAAGGATACGCTCAAGGATGCGACCGACAGCCGTCCCAATGAGCCCGTGCGCGACTCTCTGGAGGATGCCGGCGACAAGCTGAAAGAGGGCGCTGGCAATGTCAAGGATGCCGTCAAGGGCGATTGACGGTTCGTTCTTGGTTTCTTGCAATTAAAAAGCCCGGCCTGTGCCGGGCTTTTTAATTATCGCGACAGGATCGACTTGAGCGCCTCGACCAGCAAGGCGCATTGCTCGTCCGTACCGATGCTGATGCGCAGGAACTGCGCTATGCGGTCCGCCTTGAAGTGACGCACGATGATGCTGCGCTGGCGCAATTCGGCAGCGAGCTCGGCGGCATCGCGTTCCGGGTGGCGGGCGAAGATGAAGTTGGCGGCCGAGGGTAAGACTTCGAAGCCAAGCGCCTGCATGTCCTTGTTCAGCGCCTCGCGGCTGCGGATGACGGCTGCACGGGTCTGTTCAAAATAGGCAGTGTCCTGCATTGCCGCGGTGGCGCCGGCAATCGCTAAGCTGTCCAGCGGATAGGAGTTGAAGCTGTCCTTGACGCGCTCCAGTGCTTCGATCAGCTCGGGGTGGCCGACGGCGAAGCCGACGCGCAGGCCGGCTAGCGAACGCGACTTGGAGAAGGTGTGCACCACCAGCAGATTGGGGTATTTCGTCACCAGCGGGATCGCGGTCTCGCCGCCGAAGTCAATATAAGCTTCATCGACGACGACGACCGAATCCGGATTGGCGACGACGATGTCCTCGATGGCGGTCAGCGACAGCAGCATGCCGGTCGGTGCGTTTGGATTCGGGAAGATGATGCCGCCGTTGGGCTGCTTGTAATCCTCGACACGGATGCTGAAATCCGCGGCCAGAGGCACGCTGCGGTAATCGATCTCGTAGAGCCCCGCATAGACCGGATAGAAGCTGTAGGTAATGTCGGGGAAGAGCAGAGGCAGGTCGTGCTTGAGCAGGGCATGGAAGGTATGCGCCAGCACCTCGTCCGAGCCGTTGCCGACGAACACCTGCTGCGTGGTGACGCCATGATGGGCGGCAATCGCGGCTTTGAGCTTCTCGCTGTGAGGGTCGGAGTACAGGCGCAGCCCGTCGCCGACGACGGCGGAGAGTGCCGCAAGCGCCTGCGGCGAAGGCCCGTAGGGGTTTTCGTTGGTATTGAGCTTGACCAGCTTGGCGAGCTTGGGTTGCTCGCCGGGGACGTAGGGGGTCAGGCTGTGGACGGTTTTGCTCCAGAAACGGCTCATGCGGCATGGGCGGGCAGCCCGACTTGCGGTCGGATGCCCTTTCTATCAGTTTGTGCGGAGCAAAATGGTATCATGCAGGCATTGGGCCTCCGTGCCTGCGCTTTGACTTCCTAGAGCCATGCGGCAAGCTGAAATTACACGTAACACCCTCGAAACCCAGATCACGGTTCGTCTGAACCTGGATGGTACCGGCGTCTCCAAGTTCCAGAGCGGGATCGGCTTCCTTGATCACATGCTCGACCAGATCGCCCGTCATGGCTTGATCGACCTCGAAGTGGAGGCCAAGGGCGACCTGCATATCGATGGCCATCATACCGTCGAGGACATCGGTATCACCATCGGCCAGGCCTTGGCCAAAGCCTGGGGCGACAAGAAGGGCCTGCGTCGCTATGGTCACGCCTATGTGCCCCTGGATGAAGCCCTGTCGCGCGTCGTGATCGATCTCTCGGGCCGTCCGGGCCTGGAGTTTCATGTGCCCTTCACCCGCTCCATGATCGGTGAACTGGATGTCGACCTCGTCTACGAGTTCTTCCAGGGGTTGGTCAATCATGCGGGCGTCACCTTGCACATCGACAATCTGCGTGGGCTCAACTCGCACCACCAGGCCGAAACCGTGTTCAAGGCCTTCGGTCGCGCCCTGCGCATGGCCATCGAAGTCGATCCGCGCATGGCTGGCGTCATTCCTTCGACCAAGGGTACTTTGTAAAACTCCATCGGTGTAGATCATCATGAGTCGTACCGTCGCCGTCGTCGATTACGGCATGGGGAATCTGCGGTCCGTGGCCAAGGCGCTTGAGCACGTGGCTCCGGATGCGAATGTGCAAGTCACCTCGGATGCGGCCGTCATTGCTGCGGCTGACCGTGTCGTCATGCCCGGTCAGGGCGCGATGCCGGACTGCATGCGTGAGTTCGCCGCGCGCGGCCTGCGCGAAGCGGTGCTCAAGGCGACCGCTGAGAAGCCTTTCCTCGGGATTTGTGTCGGCCAGCAGATGCTGTTTGGTCATGCCGAAGAAGGCAATGTCCGCGGCCTGGATGTTCTGCCCGGCAGCGTGCCGCGCTTTCCCAAGGGCCTTTGTGATGCCGACGGCATGCCGCTCAAGGTGCCGCACATGGGATGGAACGAAGTTGTACAGACGCAGTCGCATGCCCTGTGGCAGGGAATTCCGGACGGCGCGCGCTTCTATTTCGTACACAGCTACTTCGTGCAGCCCGACGATCCTGCCCTGACGGCGGGCCGAACGCACTATGGCATCCCCTTTACCAGCGCGATCGGTCACGCTAACATTTTCGCAACCCAGTTTCATCCGGAGAAGAGTGCCGAGGCCGGGTTGCAACTGCTGAAGAATTTCATGCACTGGCAGCCCTGATTTTTCCATCCCATTTTTTGCCAACGTTGTTGAACAACTATGCTGCTCATACCCGCGATTGATCTGAAAGACGGTCACTGTGTCCGCCTCAAACAGGGCGACATGGACGATGCCACCGTTTTCTCGGAAGAGCCCGCCGCCATGGCGCGCCACTGGATAGACCAAGGCGCCCGCCGTCTGCATCTGGTCGACCTGAATGGCGCCTTTGCCGGCAAGCCGAAGAACGAGGCCGCCATCAAGGCGATTCTGAAAGAGGTTGGCGACGAGATTCCGGTTCAGCTCGGCGGCGGCATCCGCGATCTGGATACCATCGAACGCTGCCTCGATGATGGCATCAGCTATGTCATCATCGGCACGGCCGCGGTCAAGAACCCAGGTTTCCTGCATGACGCCTGCAGCGCCTTCCCCGGCCACATCATCGTCGGCCTCGATGCGAAGGACGGCAAGGTGGCGGTGGACGGCTGGTCCAAGCTGACCGGCCACGATGTCATCGATCTCGGCAAGAAGTTCGAGGACTACGGCGTCGAAAGCATCATCTACACCGATATCGGCCGCGATGGCATGTTGAACGGCGTGAATGTCGACGCCACCGTCAAGCTGGCCCAGGCGTTGCGCATCCCCGTCATTGCCAGTGGCGGCATCGGCAGCATGGCCGACATCACGGCTCTGTGCGCCGTTCAGGCCGAAGGCATCACGGGCGCCATCACCGGTCGCGCTATCTACGAAGGCAAGCTCGATTTCGCCAAGGCGCAAGCCGAGGCGGACAAGCTGTCCGGCAAATAACCGACACCTAGCGGAGTCCCATGCTCGCCAAGCGCATCATTCCCTGCCTCGACGTCAATGCCGGGCGGGTGGTCAAGGGCGTTAACTTCGTCGAGTTGCGCGACGCTGGCGATCCGGTCGAGATTGCGCGTCGCTATGACGAGCAGGGCGCCGACGAGATCACCTTCCTCGACATTACCGCCAGTTCGGACGACCGCGAAACCATTTTCCACATCGTCGAGCAGGTCGCCGAACAGGTCTTCATTCCGCTGACCGTCGGCGGCGGCGTGCGCGCCGTCGAGGACGTGCGCCGCCTGCTCAATGCCGGTGCCGACAAGGTCAGCATGAACACGGCGGCGGTGAATAATCCGCAACTGATTTTCGATGCCGCCGACAAGGTCGGCAGCCAGTGCATCGTCGTCGCCATCGACGCCAAGCAGACCGGCCCGGAAAAGTGGGAAGTGTTTACCCACGGCGGCCGCAAGAACGTCGGTCTGGATGTGATCGAGTGGGCCAAGCGGATTGCCGAGCTGGGTGCCGGCGAAATCCTGCTGACCAGCATGGATCGTGATGGCGCCAAGAGAGGCTTCGATCTCGAACTGACGCGACGTGTCTCCGAGGCCGTGAGCATCCCCGTGATTGCCAGTGGCGGCGTCGGCAATCTGCAGCATCTCGTCGATGGCGTGAAGCAGGGCAAGGCCGATGCAGTACTCGCCGCGAGCATCTTCCACTATGGCGAATACACGGTGCAGCAGGCCAAGGCCTTCATGCGCGCCCAGGGTGTCGAGGTGCGGCTGTGAAGCGTCCGCGCCGAGCCGCCTCAAGCGGTCGCAGCTTGAACCCGGAGGCGGCTTGCCGCCGAACCATAGTCACCCCTGCCTTTGGGGCAGGGGATGGGGGATGGGCATGACAAATCAGTGGCTTGATGAGATAGCGTGGGATGCGCAAGGTCTGGTCCCGGCGATTGCTCAGGATGCCGAAACCGGCGACGTGCTCATGTTCGCCTGGATGAATCGCGATTCCCTGCTCGAAACCGTCAAGACCGGCGAGGCCGTGTACTGGTCGCGTTCGCGCGGCCGCCTCTGGCATAAGGGTGAGGAGTCCGGGCATGTGCAGAAGGTGCACGACATTCGCCTCGACTGCGACAATGACGTTATCCTGCTGAAGATAGACCAGCATGGCGGTATGGCCTGCCACACCGGGCGCCGCTCCTGCTTTTTCTCCAGGCTGGTGGACGGACAATGGACCGCGGTCGATCCCGTCCTCAAAGACCCCAAAGACATCTACAAAAAGTGAGGCTGCGATGAGCGCCAATGCCCTGGATATCCTCACCCGCGTGCAAGCTACGCTGGAAGAGCGCAAGTCTGCCGAACCGAGTTCGTCCTATGTGGCGGGGCTGTACGCCAAGGGCACCGACTCGATCTGCAAGAAGGTCGCCGAGGAAGCCGCCGAGGCCATCATGGCGGCCAAGGATGGCGACGCCCACCATCTGGTCAAGGAGGTCGCCGACCTCTGGTTCCACAGCATGATCCTGCTGTCCCAATACGGCGTCAGCGTGGCCGACGTGGCCGCCGAGTTCGAGCGTCGTGAAGGCGTTTCGGGCATTGTGGAAAAGGCTTCCCGTCCCAAGGAGTGAGCATGTCCGACTGCATCTTCTGCAAGATCGTCGAAGGTAAGATCCCGTCCAAGAAGGTTTATGAGGACGACGACCTGTATGCCTTCCATGACATCAACCCGGCCGCGCCCGTGCATGTGCTGGTGATTCCCAAGCAGCACGTCGAGTCGCTTACCGATTGCGGGCCCGAGCACGCCGCCATGCTCGGCAAGCTGTTCGGCAAGCTCGGCGACATTGCGCGAGATCAAGGTCTGAGCGATGGCTTCCGTACCATCGTGAATACCGGCAGGGTTGGCGGGCAGGAGGTGTATCATCTGCATGCACACATCCTCGGCGGTCCGCAACCGGTCGGTCCTATGCTGGTTCGCCGTTAAATTCGGAATGCCACGGCATTCCCACTAGGAGCTTGAAATGGGTAGTTTCAGTATCTGGCACTGGCTGATCGTTCTCCTTATCGTGGTTCTCCTGTTCGGCACTTCCAAACTCAAGAACATGGGCAAGGATTTGGGTGGTGCGGTCAAGGGCTTCAAGGACGGCATGAAGGAAGCCTCGGCGGAAGATAAACCGACGGATTCCTCGGCCCAGGTCGGTCAGACCATCGAAGGCGAAGCCAAGCGCGACAAGGTTTGACTTCCAGAAAGACAAGCGGGGCCCATCGCAAGGATAGGGCCCCGTTTTGTTTTTTAAGCGGACATATGCATGTTTGACATCGGTTTCTCCGAACTCGTCGTTATTGGCTTGGTGGCCCTGATCGTCATCGGTCCCGAACGCTTGCCGCGCGTGGCGCGGACAGTGGGTGCTCTGCTCGGCCGTCTGCAGCGCTATGTCAATGACGTCAAGACCGAGGTGCGCCGCGAGATGGAGATCGAGGATCTGAAGAAGTTCCAGTCGCAGCTGACCGAGCAGGTGCGCGATGTCGAGCAGACCATACACCGGGAGCTGCGTTCGGCCGAGGACGTGGCGCGTGGCACCCTGGCCGAGGCGAGCGCGCCGCTAGAGCCGGCTACGCCGGAAAGCCTGGCTGCAGCGCCGGCGGTCGAGCTCCCGAATGCGGCTGGTGTACCTGCTGAGGCCGAGAGCGCTGCCAAGCCGGGGTCTGCGCCATGAGTGAGGGCCAGGAAACCTTTGTTTCGCACCTGATTGAGCTGCGTTCGCGCCTGATCCGCGCTATTGTCGGCGTGCTTATCGTGTTCCTGTGCATGGTGAACTGGGCGCGCGACATCTATACCTTGCTGGCGGCGCCCATGCTGGCTGCACTGCCCGAGGGCGGGCACATGATCGCCACCGACGTGGCCGGCGCCTTCCTGGTGCCCATGAAGGTGACGCTGATGGCGGCCTTCGTGCTCGCCTTGCCCTATGTGCTCTATCAGGCCTGGGCTTTCGTTGCGCCCGGGCTGTATGTGCACGAGCGGCGCCTGGTCGTGCCGCTGATTGCGGCCAGCGTGCTGCTCTTCTTCGTCGGCATGGCTTTCGCCTACTTTGTCGTATTTCCGACCGTGTTCGGATTCGTGAACAAGTTCGCGCCCGAAGGCGTCGCGGTGATGACGGACATCGAGAAATACCTATCCTTCGTTCTGACGACCTTCCTCGCTTTCGGCCTGACCTTCGAAGTGCCCATCATCGTCATCGTGCTGGTGCGCGTCGGCATCGTCAGCATTGCTCAGCTGAAGGATGCACGCCGCTATGTCATCGTCGGCGCGTTTGTGCTTGCCGCCATCTTTACGCCGCCGGATGTCGTGTCGCAATTCCTGATGGCGGTGCCGCTGTGCCTGCTGTATGAGCTGGGCATCTTCATGGCCGGTCTGATGGGGCGGCCGAACAAGGGCCCGGCCCTGCCGCAGCCGGAGGATTGAGTACGCGGACTTGGTTCCGCCGTAAACAAAAGGCCTGCGTGAGCAGGCCTTTTACGTTCCAGTAGCGTGCGGCTCAGCCCTTCTGCGGCTTGGGGCGCTTGCCTATCACGACAGACAGGACGACCTCTTTGCCTTCGCGGCGCAGCTTGAAGCGGGCATTGTGGCCGGGCTGCTGCGAGGCGATGACTTCGAGCATGATCTGCGCATTCTTGACCGGCTTATCGTCGACGGCAAGCAGGATGTCGCCCGGCTTGATGCCCGCCTTGTCCGCCGGCGCGCCGCGCACAATGCCGGCGATCAGGGCGCCTTCGCTGCTTGGCAGCTTGAAGGAGTCGGCCAGTTCCGGTGTGATCTCCTGAACTTCTACGCCGATCCAGCCGCGCGTGACGCCGCCATTCTTGATGATCTGTTCGAGCACGTTCTGCGCCAGCGATACCGGGATGGCAAAGCCTATGCCCATGGAGCCGCCGCTTTGCGAGTAGATGGCGGTGTTGATGCCGACCAGCACGCCGTTGCTGTCCACCAATGCGCCGCCGGAGTTGCCCGGATTGATGGCCGCATCGGTCTGGATAAAGTCCTCAAAGGTGTTGATGCCGAGATGGGTGCGGTCAAGCGCACTGACGATGCCCGAGGTGACGGTCTGACCCACGCCGAAGGGGTTGCCGATGGCCAGCACCACGTCGCCGACTTTCAGTGTGCGCGGCTGGGCAAAGGTGATCGGTTCCAGCTTGGCGTCGCCCGCCGCCTTGACCACGGCGAGGTCGGATTCCGGATCGGTGCCGACCACTTCGGCCTTGAGCTTGCGCCCGTCATTCAGCGAAATCTCGATCTGGTCCGCGCCCTCGACCACATGGTTGTTGGTCAGGATGTAGCCGTCGGCGCTGACCACCACGCCGCTGCCCAAGCCCGAACGCTGTTCCTTCTCCTCGCCGAAGCGGTCGCCGAAGAAATGGCGGAAGAAGGGATCGTTGAGCAGCGGGTTCTTGGGCGCACGAACTTCCTGCGTCGTATAGATGTGCACGACCGAGGGCAGGGCGCGCTGTGCCGCCGTGCTGAAGGTGGCCACCTGCCGCACCTCACCGTTGCTGGCAGGCTCCTGCAGTATCTGGATGCCGCTGGTGTGGGTTGTGGCAGCGCCCCCCAGCAAGCCAGGGCTCAGTGCCTGCACGGCCAGGAGTATGCCGGCAGCGATGGTGACGGCCTGGGCGAAGATCAGCCAGAGACGGCGCATAATGTGACTTTCGGAAAGTAAGCAGGAGTTCGCATGTTGCGTGATGATTTGCGCGCCTATCTTGATGGATTGCTTGAGGCGCCGCGCTTTCGCGATTATTGCCCAAACGGTTTGCAAGTGGAAGGCCGGCCTGAAACCAAACGTATCCTGTGCGGCACCACCGCCAGTCAGGCGCTGATCGATGCCGCCATTGAGCGCCAGGCGGACACCATCCTGGTGCATCACGGCTGGTTCTGGAAGGGCGAGGACGGCCGCGTGACAGGCTTTCGCAAGCAGCGCATGGCATCCCTGCTCAAGCATGACATCAACCTCTTTGCCTACCACCTGCCCCTGGACGCGCACCCGACCCTGGGCAACAACGCCCAGTTGGCAGCCCTGTTCGGCTGGCGGATCGACGGCAACTTCGGCGAGCAGGAGATCGGTTTCATCGGCACGCCAGCGGCCCCGCTGACGGCCGGGCAATTGGCACAGCAAGTCGGCACGGCATTGAGTCGCACGCCGCAGTTACTGGGTGATGCGGGCCGTGTAATCAAGCGTGTTGCCTGGTGCAGCGGCGGCGCGCAAGGCTATTTCGAACAGGCCATCGCCGCCGGTGCTGATCTTTTCCTTAGCGGCGAGGTTTCGGAGCAGACCTATCACCTCGCCCTGGAGTCCGGCATCCCTTACATCGCCGCCGGCCACCATGCGACCGAGCGCTACGGCGTGCAGGCGCTGGGCAAGCATTTGGCCGATGTTTACGGACTTGAATGCGAATACCTGGAGTTGGCTAACCCCGTCTAGTTCTCTTGCGGGCTTCTGGTTGATTGACCGCCAATGTCCGGAATTCGTCCGGACGGCCGACTTACTTTCTTGCTATGCGGCAAGAAAGTAAGCAAAGAAGCGCACCCTCCGTCTCGCC
>DATMSM010000087.1:0-8175 GCA_035565355.1 Rhodocyclaceae bacterium | reverse complement strand
CTTGCACGCGCTGCAGGCGGCGGCCGGTTCGGCCGTACCCATACGCATTCGCACCGCGCTGGTGACGGCGCGCAGCGCCCCCGCGCATGAACGCGCCATCCGCACCCTGATGGACTGGAACATCACGGTGGATGAAGCGCTGTTCCTGGGCGGACTGGAAAAAGGTCCTTTCCTGCGCGAATTCGAGCCCGATTTCTTCTTCGACGACCAGACGACCCACTGCAACTCGGCCGCCGCGGCCTGTCCGACCGGCCACGTCATCAGCGGCATTGCCAACGCCTGAGGCACCCGGACAGGGGGTTCCACCCCCGACTCCCCGGTATAATCATGGCTGCCGGGCAAGGGCTTCCAGTCTTGCCCAATCTGCCGCCTACTTGTTTCTCTTATGTCTTTCGACCCCAAAGCCCACCTCGCCGATCTGCTGCGTACCGCACTGAACACGGTCGCTCCGAATCACACCGATACCGCCATCCTGATCGAACGCCCCAAGCAGGCCAGCCACGGCGACTATGCCGCCAATCTGGCCATGCAACTGGCGCGCGCCATGAAGGCCAATCCGCGTCAGATCGCAGAGCAATTGCTTGCCGCCTTGCCCGCCTCGGAATGGCTGGTCAAGTCCGAGATCGCCGGTGCCGGCTTCATCAACTTCACCCTCGCCACCGCCGCCAAGACCCAGGTGGTCAAGTCGGTGCTGGCCGCCGCTGACGCTTACGGTCGCGGCAATGCCGGTGAAGGCAAGAAGCTGCAGGTCGAATTCGTTTCCGCCAACCCGACCGGCCCACTCCACGTCGGCCATGGCCGCGGCGCCGCTGTCGGCGACAGTCTCTGTCGCGTGCTGGCAGCCGCCGGCTGGGATGTGACGCGCGAGTTCTATTACAACGACGCCGGCGCCCAGATCGACAACCTGACCCGCTCGGTGCAATTGCGCGCCAGGGGCATCGGTCCCGACAGCACGGAGTGGCCGGAAGACGGCTACCGCGGCGATTACATCGTCGATATCGCCCAGGCCTATTTGGCCAAAGCCACGGTGCATGCGGACGACCGCGCCAGCGTCACCGCCAGCGGCAACCCTGAGAACGCCGAATCCATCCGTGACTTCGCCGTGGCCTGGCTGCGCCGCGAACAGGATGCCGACCTACAGGCCTTCGGCGTCAAGTTCGATGTGTTCTCGCTGGAATCCGCGCTGTACACCGAAGGCAAGGTTGCCGCCGTGGTCGAGAAACTCAAGGCCAACGGCTTTACCTACGAACAGGACGGCGCCGTGTGGCTGCGTACCACCGACTTCGGTGACGACAAGGACCGCGTCATGCAGAAGGCGGAAGGCGGCTACACCTACTTCCTGCCCGACGTCGCCTATCACCTCGACAAGTGGAACCGCGGCTTCAGCAAGGTCGTCAATGAACAGGGCGCCGACCACCACAGCACCATCACCCGCGTGCGCGCGGGTCTGCAGGCGCTCAACGTCGGCATCCCGCAGGGCTGGCCGGAATACGTGCTGCACCAGATGGTCATGGTCATGAAGAACGGCGAGGAAGTAAAAATTTCCAAGCGCGCCGGCAGCTACGTGACCCTGCGCGACCTGATCGACGAAGTCGGCCGTGATGCCACGCGCTACTTCCTGGTCGCACGCAGCCCGGATTCGCAACTGGTCTTCGACATCGACTTGGCCAAGTCGCAAAGCAACGAGAACCCGGTCTATTACATCCAGTACGCCCATGCACGCATCTGCTCGGTGCTGCAGCAGTGGGGCGGCGATGTCGCCGGCCTCGCCGCACATTCGCTCGAGCCGCTCAGTGACGAGCGCGGCCTGGCGCTATGCGCACGCCTGCAGGCCTGGCCGGAAACCGTGGCGACGGCGGCGGCCGAGTACGCGCCGCACCAGATCGCCGTTTATCTGAAAGACCTTGCCGCCGATTTCCACGGGTGGTACAACGCCGAACGCATGCTCGTCGACGATGAAGCCGTCAAGCATGCACGTCTCGCCCTGGCTGCCGCCACGCGCATCGTCCTGCGCAACGGCCTCGACCTGCTGGGCGTTTCGGCACCGGAGAGCATGTAATGAGCAAGACATTTCGTTCGCAGCGCGGCAACACCTTTGTCGGCCTCTTTGTCGGCCTGGTGCTGGGCGTGGTCATCGCCGCCGGCGTGGTCTGGTATCTGAACCGCAGCCACAGCCCCTTCCAGAACAAGGACGGCATCCTTCCTTCTGCCGAGAAGGGCAAGGGCGCGACGGCCGGCGCCGCCGAAAGTCTGCCCGCCAAACCGGGCGAGAAGCAGCGCTTTGACTTCTACAACATTCTGCCCGGCGGCCAGGATGCGGCACCGGCGCCCAAGGCGCCGCCCCCCGTTGCGGACGCGCCCATCGTCAATGAAAGCTACTTCCTGCAGGCCGGCGCCTTCCAGAAAAAAGCCGACGCCGAAAACCTCAAGGGCGAACTGGCCCTGCTGGGCATCGAAGCCACGCTCAGCGAAGTCACGCTCCCCGAAAAAGGCAAGATGTATCGCGTGCGCAGCGGCCCTTACGCCAAGGCCGAGGAAATGAACCGTGTGCGCACCCAGCTGTCCCAAGGCGGCGTCCAGGCGACTGTGGTCAAGGTCAAGGAATAAGTTTTCCGCCGCGCGCAGGCGCAGCACTCAAGCATTGCGTTCACATCGAGGATAAAGCATGAAACTCAAGTCGCTGCTGTATACCTTTGCTGCCGTTCTCAGCCTGAGCTTCGGCACTGCCCACGCGCAAACGCCGGAGGCCGGCACGGACTACATGGTGTATCTGGGCCCCATGCCCACCGAGGCACCGGCCGGCAAGATTGAAGTGACCGAGTTCTTCTTCTATACCTGCCCGCACTGCGCTGACATGGAGCCCCTGCTGGAGAAGTGGGCAGAAACCCTGCCCAAGGACGTGAGCCTGCGCCGCGTACCGGTGCTGTTCCGCCCGCAGCTGGCGCCCTTTGCCAAGATTTATTACACGCTGGAAGCAATGAACCTGCTCGACAAGCTGCACGGCGAGGTTTTCGTCGCCGTGCACCAGCAGCGCCTAAACCTCGCCGACGAAAAGGCGCTGTTCGCCTGGGTCGCCAGCAAGGGCGTCGATGCCGCCAAGTTCGAGGAAATCTACAAGTCGTCCGCCACTATCGATAAGGTCAAGTTGGCCGACCAGCTCACGCGTAGCTATAACGTACCGGGTACGCCGGCCATCGTCGTAGGCGGCCGCTACCTCATCGCCCAGGGCGACCATGCCCGTCAATTGAAGATCGCCAACTTCCTGATCGCCAAGGTACGCAGCGACCAGAAGAAGAAATAAGTTGGCAGCACCCGAGGTCGAACTCGCCCCGCACCTGCCCGTCGCGCGCAGCACGCTGCCGCCGCGGGCAGTGTTCATTACGGGCGCCTCCTCCGGCATCGGCGCCGCACTGGCACGCCATTACGCTGCGCAAGGTGCCACGCTGGGGCTGGCGGCACGCCGCCTGGATGCGCTCGACGCCCTGGTCGCCACCTTGCCGGGGCGGCATTACCTCTATCCGCTCGATGTCGCCAATGCAAGCGCATTGGCCTCCGCCGCCAACGACTTCATCGCGCATGTCGGCGCGCCCGGCATTGTCATCGCCAATGCCGGAATCTCTGTCGGCACCCTGACGCAGGAGGCCGCGGACAACCAGGCCTTCCGTCGCATCATGGAAACCAATGTGCTGGGCATGGTGCACACCTTCCAGCCCTTTATCGGCGCCATGGAACGGCAAGGCGCCGGCCGCCTCGTCGGCATCGCCTCGGTCGCCGGTATACGCGGCCTGCCCGGTGCGGGCGCCTATTCGGCCTCCAAGGCAGCGGTTATCGCCTATCTGGAAAGCCTGCGCGTGGAATTGCGCAGCAGCGGCATCAAGGTCGTCACCATCGCGCCCGGTTATATCCGCACGCCGATGACGGATGCCAACAACTACGCCATGCCCTTCATGCTGGAGGCCGACGAGGCGGCCCGGCGCTTTGCGCTCGCCATCGAAACGGGCAAGCGCTACACGGTGATTCCCTGGCAGATGGGCATCGTCGCCCGTCTCATGCGCCTGCTGCCCAATTGCATTTTCGACCGCCTCGCCGCCCGCGCCGGCCGCAAGCCCAGGAACCTGCCGCTCTGAGCTATTGCGCCACGCAAGTTGGCGCCTTCAAAATTGCTGCAGCACCGCTCAAAACGGCTTATTCCCGCATCAACATTTCCTGTTAACGCAAGCAATCCAAGCGCTTGCATCCGCCAGGCCATTCCTGCAGCATCCCCGGTACAATATGCAGTTCCCAAAGAGCGCGGCTTCCCGAGAGCTGCCCAACAAAGCTCAACACTGGAGAGCCCGATATGAACGCCAATGAAAAATTCATCGCTGCCAGCGCGACCGTAGACTCCGCTGCAGTCCAGCCCCTGCCCAACTCCAAGAAGATTTACGTCGAAGGTTCGCGCAAGGACATCCAAGTCCCGATGCGTGAAGTCACGCAGTCCGACACGCCGACCGATTTCGGTGGCGAAAAGAACCCGCCGATCTACGTGTACGACTGCTCCGGCATCTACACCGATCCGAACGCCAAGATCGACATCCGCACCGGTCTGCCGGCCATCCGCCAGGCCTGGATCGAAGAGCGTGGCGACACCGAAGTCCTTTCCGATCTTTCTTCCGAATTCGGCCGCGCCCGCGCCGACGACAAGAAGCTCGACGAGCTGCGCTTCCCCGGCCTGCACCGTCAGCCGCGTCGCGCCAAGGCCGGCGCCAACGTCTCACAGATGCACTACGCCAGGAAGGGCATCATCACCCCCGAGATGGAATACGTGGCCATCCGTGAAAACCTGAACCGCAAGGCCTATCTGGAATCGCTGAAGAACAGCAGCCCCAAGGGCGCTGCCATGAGCGAAAAGCTGGCCGCCATGATGGCGCGTCAGCATCCGGGCCAGAACTTCGGCGCCTCGCTGCCGGAGGAAATCACCCCCGAATTCGTGCGTGACGAAGTGGCCCGTGGCCGCGCCATCATCCCGAACAACATCAATCACCCGGAATCCGAGCCGATGATCATCGGCCGCAACTTCCTCGTGAAGATCAACGGCAACATCGGCAACTCCGCCGTCACCTCCTCGATCTCGGAAGAAGTCGACAAGATGACCTGGGGTATCCGCTGGGGTTCGGACACGATCATGGATCTGTCCACCGGCAAGAACATTCACGAAACCCGTGAATGGATCATCCGCAACAGCCCGGTGCCGATCGGCACCGTGCCGATCTACCAGGCGCTCGAAAAGGTTAACGGCAAGGCCGAAGACCTGACCTGGGAAATCTTCAAGGACACCCTGATCGAACAGGCCGAGCAAGGCGTCGACTACTTCACCATCCACGCCGGCGTGCTGCTGCGCTACGTGCCCATGACCGCCAACCGCATGACCGGTATCGTCTCGCGCGGTGGTTCGATCATGGCCAAGTGGTGTCTGGCGCACCACAAGGAAAACTTCCTGTACACGCACTTCGAAGAGATCTGCGAAATCATGAAGGCCTACGACGTCGCCTTCTCGCTCGGCGACGGCCTGCGTCCCGGCTCGATCTACGATGCCAACGACGAAGCCCAGCTGGGTGAACTCAAGACCCTGGGCGAACTCACCGACATCGCCTGGAAGCACGACGTGCAGGTCATGATCGAAGGTCCGGGCCACGTGCCGCTGCACCTGATCAAGGAAAACATGGATCTGCAGCTCGACTGGTGCAAGGAAGCACCCTTCTACACGCTCGGCCCGCTGACCACCGACATCGCTCCGGGTTACGACCACATCACCTCCGGCATCGGCGCCGCCACCATCGGCTGGTACGGCACCGCCATGCTCTGCTACGTGACGCCGAAGGAACACCTGGGCCTGCCCAACAAGGACGACGTCAAGGAAGGCATCATCACCTACAAGCTGGCCGCGCACGCCGCCGACCTGGCCAAGGGTCATCCCGGCGCCCAGATTCGCGACAACGCCCTGTCCAAGGCTCGTTTCGAGTTCCGCTGGGAAGACCAGTTCAACCTCGGTCTGGATCCGGACAAGGCCAAGTCCTTCCACGATGAAACCCTGCCCAAGGATTCGGCCAAGGTCGCCCACTTCTGCTCCATGTGCGGCCCGCACTTCTGCTCGATGAAGATCACGCAGGACGTGCGCGAATTCGCCGCTCAGCAGAACATCGCTGAGGCTGACGCGCTCAACGCCGGCATGCAAGCCAAGGCCATCGAGTTCGTCAAGACCGGCTCGGAGCTGTACAAGAAGGTCTGATCGCTGTCCGCACGCACCAAGCAAAACGCCCGGCATGTCCGGGCGTTTTGCTTTTGGGAGTCACTCGCGGGAGATCACTGGCGCAAGCCGGCAAGAACGCTGTCGTGGCTATGCCTTTCCCGATCAACGTGCGCAATCAGCATCCGGCACGTCTCTGCGCATTCGCGACAGGCTTCGGCGCATGCCCGGCAGTAGCCCATCTGATAAGTGTCGCACGCCGCCTGGCAACGCTCACAGACATCCACGCAGGCTTTGCAGATTGCCGATGCCGTCGGACGCTCACGCTCTAGATACCTGATTGCCAACCGGCAAACTTCTGCACAGTCAATCGCAAGCGCCATGCACTCTTCCATGGCATACACATTGGATGCGTGCAGGGCGTTAGTAGCGCAATCATCGCACGCGACAACACACACCTTGCATGCAGCGATACAGGACTGGATCTGGTCAGTATGCATGGCACTCTCCGCAATTCGCTTCAATCAGTATAGATGCCACCAGGATTCTGGCAATGCGCTGTTTGATTTCAAAGGCAGGCAGCCAGAAACAAAAAGCCCGGCACTGCCGGGCTTTTTGCTTACTTCCTGAAGCGTAGGGCTTAACCACCGCCGACCGCGACAACAATCTCAATCTTGTCGCTAGCAGCAATGGCAGTCTCGGCATGCACGCTCTTGGGCACGATCTCGCCGTTCTTCTCGACTGCGACACGTTTGCCGGCAAAGCCAAGTTGTTCGAGCAATTGGCTTACCGTGGCCACACCTTCGACCTGAACCGACTTGCCATTAACGATCATTTCCATTGCGTGATGCCTCTTGAGTCTTAGCCGACCAGTTTGTTCGACAGGGTGCCGATACCGTCGATGGTGACGGTGGTGACAGCGCCGTCCTTGATCGAACCGATGCCGATCGAGGTGCCGATGGCGATGCAGTCGCCCGGGTTCAGGGTCATGTCCTGCGAGATGCGCGACACTTGCTCGTAGGGGTTGAAAATCATGTCGGAGAGCGGATAGTTCTGACGCTCTTGGTCGCCCATTACGGTCACAACATTCTTCGAAGCCCAGTCGAGCTCGGTCTGGATCACCGGACCGATGCAGGAGAAAGTATCGTGCCCCTTGGCGCGGGTCCATTGTGCGAAGTTCGGATCTTCATTCAGCACTTCGCCGGCGGTCACGTCATTGATGCAGGTATAGCCGAAGATGTAGTCCTTGGCCTCTTCAACCGACACATTCTTGGCAGCCTTGCCGATGACGATGCACAGCTCGCCTTCGTAGGCGATCTTGCCCGTGTAGGCCTTGGGACGAACGATGTCATCGTTCGGGCCGGCCAGCGAAGAGACAGGCTTCAGCAGGAACAGGGGATGCACGGGAGCAGCCTTGCCGAGCTTCTCGCCGAGGGCCTTGAAGTTGTTCCACAGCGCCAGGATCTTGGTCGGCTGGGTCGGGGCCAGCAGCTTGACGTCGGCTTCGGCAAAGGTCTTGCCGGTGGCGGTCGGGTTGCTGAACATGTCACCGCTGTACTCGGTGATCTGACCGTTGGCGACGGTACCGAAGCTGGTGTTGCCGTCCTTGGTTTGAAAACGTGCCCAAACTGCCATGGCAAATACTCCTCTAGTTGAAATTCGACTTGTCCGGCACTTTAGCTAGCAATGCCGTCTGAAATTTTGAGGTTCACAAAAACAAAGACGCGCCCGAAAGCGCGTCCATGTTGCGTGTTCCGAGACTGCTATTGTAACGGCTAGCCTCGGCCCTTCCTAGTGCCCTGCTCTAGTGCCCCTTGCCTGCAGCATGTAGTGCATCAAACTTCTTTTGAAGTTGTGATCGCATGGGTTTGAGGACTTTGAGTGCGAGGAAGGCGGCGGTGGCGGCCATGGCGGCGGTGACGTAGAGGAGGGTTTCGTAGTGGCCGGAG
>DATMSM010000086.1:0-11428 GCA_035565355.1 Rhodocyclaceae bacterium | reverse complement strand
GGCCGGGCGGCAGTGGTCGCAGCATATGGGTGCGCTCGTGCGCCTGGAACTCGTCCAGCCCCTGCTGCTTGAACACGCGCTCCGCTTCGTCCGAGAACAGGACCGCGTCGCCGTCGAAGGCAATACGCAGCTCGGTGGGGTGGCGGTCGGCATCCATCAAGGACTCGGAGAACACACGCGCTGCGGGAAAGCCGCTGTCCAGCGCAGCACGGACATCGTCCTCGCTGGCGGACAGGAAGAGATGGGCGCCGAGCGGTTTCAGATAGCGATAGGGCGGTGCGCCGCGGGTGAACACGCCGCGTTCGAGCTGCAGATGGCTGGCTTCGGCGGAGCGGAAGGCGCGCAAGCCGGACACCGGGTCATTGCGCGACAACATGACGACCTCGACGCGATGCGTGTCCAGTGTGTTGAAGGCCTGCAGCTTCTTGACCAGGGGGTAGGCCACGCCGGGCCGCGCCGGCGTGTCGATACGTTTCAGTTGCAAGGCCATATAGGCCGAGTCGTCCTGCTGCTCGAAGACGCGGTTCTCCTCCTCGAAATCGAAGAGGGCGCGCGAAGACAGCGCGACCACCAGTTTTCCATCGAGCGACACGGGCATGGCGTTTCCTTGCGGGTAGGCGGGACCGGTAGCGCCTACCCGCTCGTATGGGGCGGGCGTTTCCGGATCAGCCGATTCTAGCCTGAGCGGCGCAGCGGCAGCTTTTCCCCTGATATTGCGGGAACGCTTCCACGGTACCGAGAAACCGGGCAAAATCGCCGCTTTGCAGCCAATTCAGCCCCGCCCGCCGTGCGCCTGTTACGTTTCCTGAAAATCGCCCGTGTCGCCAGCCGTTACGGCCTGGATCAGATGATCCTCGAGCATGAGCCGTCGGGCTACCTGATGCGCGCGGCGAATGCCGTGCAGTTCTGGCGCGACCTGTCTACCCCGCGCGCGGTGCGCCTGCGCATGGCGCTGGAGGATCTGGGGCCCATCTTCGTCAAGTTCGGCCAGGTGCTGTCCACGCGCCGCGACCTCTTGCCGCAAGATGTCGCCGACGAGCTGGCGCTGCTGCAGGACCGCGTCCCCCCGATTTCCGCCGAGCAGGCACTGGCATGCGTTGAGGCTGCCTACGGCATGCACGCGGATGCGGTGTTCACCACCTTCGCGCGTGAGCCGGTGGCCTCGGCCTCGGTGGCCCAGGTGCACTTCGCCACCCTGCCCGATGGCAAGGAGGTCGCAGTCAAGATTCTGCGCCCGGGCATACGCGCCATCATCGACCATGATATCGCCCTGCTGCAGATCCTCGCCGGCCTGCTGGAGCGCCTGTGGTCTGACGGCAAGCGCCTCAAACCGCGCGAGGTGGTGGCCGAATTCGACAAGTATCTGCATGACGAGCTGGACCTGATGCGCGAGGCCTCAAGCTGCTCGCAACTGCGTCGCAATTTCATTGACTCGCCGCTGCTCAAGGTGCCCGAGGTTTACTGGGACTGGTGTATGCCCACGGTCATGGTCATGGAGCGCATGCAGGGTATCCCAATCTCGCAGGTCGATGTGCTGCGAGATGCCGGGGTCGATGTGCCGGCGCTGGCGCGTGCCGGCGTGGAGATATTTTTCACCCAGGTGTTCCGCGACGGCTTTTTCCATGCCGACATGCACCCAGGCAATATCTTCGTCGCCGTCGATGCCGGCAACAAGGGCAAGTACATTGCGCTCGACTTCGGCATCATGGGCACGCTCACTGATACCGACAAGAATTATCTCGCACAGAACTTCCTCGCCTTCTTTCAGCGCGACTACAAGCGTGTCGCCGAGGCCCACGTCGAATCCGGCTGGGCACCCAAGGACACACGCATCGACGAGTTCGAGGCGGCGATCCGCACCGTGTGTGAGCCTATCTTCGACAAGCCGCTCGGCGACATTTCCTTTGGCCGCGTGCTGCTGCGCCTGTTCCAGACCTCGCGCCGCTTCAATGTAGAGATTCAGCCGCAGCTCGTGCTCTTGCAAAAGACCCTGCTCAATATCGAAGGCCTGGGCCGCCAGCTCGATCCCGATCTCGATCTGTGGAAGACCGCCAAGCCCTTCTTGGAACGCTGGATGAACGAGCAGCTCGGCTGGCGCGGTTTCGTCAAGAACATGAAGAAGGAAGCACCGCGCTGGGCCGGCCTGATGCCGGAACTGCCGCGCCTGGTGCATCAGGCCCTGAGCCGCGACGACAGCGAGCTGCAGCAGCGCATCGCCGAGCTGGAGGCCGCGCAGCGCCGCAGCAATACGCTGCTGGCAGGCGCCGTGGCGGCGCTGGTGCTGGTCTTTTTCATCAGCAACTTCTGATCCCTAATCCACAAGATGGTGCGCCGTGCATAGTTCGCTGCTCTGGTTTGTCGCTCTCTATCTACTGATTTCCGTTGGCATCGGCCTGTATGCCGCGACGCGGGTGCATACTTCCAAGGACTTCGCCGTCGCCGGCCGCAATCTGCCCCTGCCCGTGGTCATGGCCACCGTGTTTGCCACCTGGTTCGGCGCCGAAGCGGTGTTCGGCGTTTCTTCGACCTTCGTCAAGGAGGGGTTGGGCGGTGTTGTCGCCGACCCCTTCGGCGCGAGCATGTGCCTCATCATCGCCGGCATCATCTTCGGCACCAAGTTGTACAAGCTGAATGTACTGACGCTGGGCGATTTCTTTCGCATGCGCTACAACCGCACGGTGGAGGTGCTGACCACCTTGTGCATCTGCGCCGCCTATCTCGGCTGGGTGGCCGCCCAGATCAAGGCGCTGGGCCTGATCTTTTCGGTGCTGACGGACGGCGCCATGTCGGAGGAGACCGGCATGATCCTCGGCACCTTCATCGTGCTCACCTACACCACGCTGGGCGGCATGCTCTCGGTGGCGGTGCTCGACTTCGTACAGATGGGTATCATCATCGGCGGCATGGTCTTCATCGCCAGCATCGTCAGCGAAAACACCGGCGGCGTGATGCCGGTGATTGCGCATGCGCAGGCGGCCGGCAAATTCGAATTCTTTCCCCAGCCTACGCTGCGCGAGTGGTTGGCTTTTCTGGGCATGGCGATGACCATGATGCTGGGCTCGATTCCGCAACAGGACGTGTTCCAGCGCATCACCTCGGCCAAGAGCGCGAAGATTGCGATCTGGGGTTCCATCCTGGGCGGCATCATCTACTTCTGCTTCTGCTTCGTGCCCATGTTCATCGCCTACACGGCGACCATGATCGATCCGGGTGGCCTCGGCGTGCTGATCGAGACCGATCATCAGCGCGTGCTGCCGCTGCTGGTGTTGCAGCACACACCGCTGCTGGCGCAGGTGGTTTTCTTTGGCGCCGTGCTTGCCGCCATCATGAGCTGTTCGTCGGCGACCCTGCTGGCGCCTTCGGTCGCCTTTTCCGAGAACATTCTGCGCGGCATGTTTCCGCGCATGACGGATCATCGCTTCCTGTGGACCATGCGCATCACTATCGTCTGCTTCGCCATGATCGTGCTGGCCTTCGCGCTTAACAGCGAATCCACCATCTTTGGCATGGTCGAGAACGCCTACAAGGTCACGCTGGCCGGCGCCTTCGTGCCGCTGATCATGGGCATCTACTGGAAGCGTGCCACCACCCAGGGCGCCCTGGCCTCCATCTTCGGCGGCGTCCTGTCCTGGCTGCTGCTTGAGGCTCTGCTTGGCGAAGCCAGCCTGGTGCCGCCGCAACTGGTTGGCCTGGCGGTCTCCTTTGTCGGCATGATCGCCGGCTCCTTCCTGCCGCAATGGGTGGGCCGCCCGACCCCGGGCGTAGCCCCTCACGCCGAACTGCATCGCCATGCAGCGGCGCAGACGCATCACGTCAGCCCAGAGTAGACCATGCACACGGGCCGATCCAGCGCGCTAGCCCGTATTCTCGCCATCGCCTATACCGCGCTGGTGGTGTATGCGAGCCTGCATCCCTTTTCCGGCTGGCGCGATTCGGGCTTGCCGCTGCATGCCTTTCTCGGCGCCGGCTGGCCGCGCTACTACACCGGCTTCGACCTGGCCGTGAATGTGCTGGCCTATGTACCGCTCGGCTTCTTCTGGCTGCCGGTGGCCGCCGCGCGCTTTGGCCGGGTTGTCGGTGTGATGTTGGTGTGCCTGTGTCTGCCGCTGCTCAGCGGCGTGCTGGAAACCGTTCAGAACTTCCTGCCCAGTCGGGTGCCCTCCCACGTCGATCTGGCCTGCAATAGCGTCGGCGCGTTGCTGGGCGCATTGGCTGCGCTGCGCTGGGGCAGCCTGTTGCTGTCGGAAAGCCGTTTCCTGCGCTGGCGCCACCGTCATCTCGCCCATGAGCCCGTCGGCGATTACGGCCTCACACTGTTGGGCATCTGGCTGCTGGTGCAACTGAGCCCCGAGAGCCTGCTGTTCGGTACCGGCAACCTGCGCGTGCTGTTTGAACTGCCGAGCGCGCTACCCTTCGATGTTGAGCGTTTCAGTCGTCATGAAGCCTGGATCGCCGCCATGGGCACCTTGATGATTGCACTGCTGTCCAGTCTGGTGCTGCGGCGCCCGCGTTACTGGCACGTGCTGCTGCTGCTGGGCCTAGCCATCCTGGTGCGCTCATTTGCGGCGGCTCTGCTGATCGAGCCCGCCAGCTATGCGCATTGGATGACGACCGGAAATCTCGTCGGCATGGGCGTGGGCGCCGTGCTGGCCTTGCCGCTGCTGCGGCTGGAGGAGAGCCTGCGCCGCGTGCTGGCCGGCGGCTTGGTCATGGCGACTACGGCGCTGGTGAATATTGCGCCCGACAATCCCTATTTGCTGCAGGCGGCGCAGGTCTGGCAGCAGGGCCACTTCCTCAACTTCAACGGCCTGACCCGCACCGCCTCGTCACTGTGGCCCTTTCTTGCCATGGCCTTCCTGATGTGGCGCCAGGGCCGCGCCCGCCGGCATGGCAGATGGGGCGGCTGACCCGTCTGTTATCATTTGCAGGTGAATGCTAGCCCTGATGTAAATCCCTACGCCCATATAGACTCGCTCGACACGCTGCGCGACGAGCTGCGCAAGTTCGTCGCGGCGCGCG
This sequence comes from Rhodocyclaceae bacterium, assembly GCA_035565355.1. Classification (GTDB taxonomy): domain Bacteria; phylum Pseudomonadota; class Gammaproteobacteria; order Burkholderiales; family Rhodocyclaceae. The sequence goes on along the minus strand of DATMSM010000086.1, from coordinate 6,409 downwards.
ACTGGCAGCAGTTCCATGCGCCGAAGAATCTGGTCATGGCGCTCAGCGTCGAGACTGCCGAACTGGTCGAGATATTTCAGTGGCTGACGCCGGAGCAGAGCCATAACCTCAGCTCCGAACAGAGGGCGGCGGCGCAGGACGAAATCGCCGATGTGCTGGTCTATCTGATCGAGACGGCCGATGCGCTGGGCATAGACCCGCTCGCTGCGGTGCGGCAGAAGCTGGTAAAGAACGCAAAAAAATATCCTGCTCCAGGAGAAGCGCAATGAGCGACAGCAGTTATTTCAAGCACCACGTCTTTTTCTGCACCAACCAGCGCAAGAACGGCGAGGCCTGTTGTGCGGATCATGGTGTGGATGAGATTCGCGCCTACGCCAAGGATCAGGTCAAGGCGCTCAAGCTGAATGGCGAAGGCAAGGTGCGCATCAACAGCGCCGGCTGCCTCGACCGTTGCGATCAAGGCCCGATCATGGTCGTGTATCCGGAAGCCGTCTGGTACACCTTCGTCGACAAGGAAGACATCGACGAAATCATCGAGTCCCATCTCAAGAACGGCAAGCCCGTCGAGCGCCTCAAGATCTGAGGATGCCGTTTGTCAGCACTTCGTTGACCTCGTCCGGCAGGCCAAGGATGCGGTTCAACGGTTCGGGCTTATGCACCAGATAGCCCTGCGCGTAATCCACGCCGAGTTCCCGCAGCGTCGCACGGGCAGCATCGGTTTCGACGAATTCCGCCACGGTTTCCTTGTGCAGCAGGCTTGCCATATCGGCAATGCACCGCACGGTCGCGACGTCTACCGGGTCGGTCGGCAGATAGCGGATGAAGTGCCCGTCGATCTTGAGGAAATCGATCGGTAGCGCTTTCAGATAAGCGAATGAGGAGACGCCGCTGCCGAAGTCATCCAGCGAAAAGCGTACGCCCAGCGCCTTGAGGCGCGTCATCATGTAGATGGCGTCCTCAATGCTGCCCACAGCGCTGGTTTCGGTGATTTCGAAGCAGATTTTCTCCATGGCGATACTGCTGGCCCGCAGCGCAGCCTCAAGGTGTTTGTGAAACTGCTTGTCGCCGATTGATTGTCCCGACAGATTGATCGAAATCTTGTCGATACCTTCCAGTGAGGGGGTGGCAGCGAGCAGGGAGAGCGTCTTTTCGACCACCCAGCGGTCCAGCCTGCCTGCCATGTGATAACGCTCTGCTGCAGGAATGAAGAGACCCGGCGGCACCAGGCTGCCGTCTTCATCGCGCAGGCGCAGCAAGACTTCGTAGCCGGGCAACTTCTTGTCGGCTTGCAAGGGCTCGATGCGTTGTGCATAGAGGATGAAGCGATCATGTTCAATCGCCTCATCTATTCTGCCCGCCCAGTTGGCGGCCCCCTGTCTTTCCTTGACGATGTTTTCGCCTAGATTGAAATAGGCATAGACGCGATTGCGCCCCGATTCCTTGGCGGTGTCGCACGCGGTGTCGCCAGCTTGCAGAATATCGGAACTGGCGCTCCAGCTTCCGTTGATTTCCACCAGGCCGATGCTGGCGCCGATGCGGAAGCGATGCTGGTCGTGGATGAATCTGTAATGGTCGAGCCGGTCGCAGATGCTTTCGGCAATGACTTGTCCCGACCGCGTCGGGCAATGTTCCATCAGTACGGCGAACTCATCGCCGCCGAGGCGGGCAAGCGTGTCCCCGGAGCGGATACATGCCTCGATCAGGGTGGTAATGTTCTGTAGCACGCGATCGCCGATCGCATGGCCACATGCATCGTTAATCAGTTTGAACTGGTCGAGATCGATCAGCAGCAAGGTGTGGATCACGCCCGCATCCTGCTGTGCGGTACTCAGGGCGCGATTCAAGCGAACATTGAACTCGGCCGAGTTGAGCAGGCCGGTGAGCGGGTCGTGCGTGGCGTTGAAGGCAAAGGCCTCCTCGATCTTGCGGCGCTGTTCGGTCACGTCGTGAAAGACGACGACGGCACCCACGACCTGCCCTTCACGATTACGGATGGGCGCGGTCGAATCCTCAATCAGGTATTCGCCACCATTGCGTGAAAGCAGCAGCGTGTGGTTGGGCAGGCCGACGGTACGCTGTTCGGCAAGCGCCCGCTCCGCTGGATTCGTCAGTGTGCGCCGGCTTTGCTGGTGAACGATATTGAATACTTGGTCTAGCGGTTTGCCTTTGGCCTCGACGTAAAACCAGCCCGTCAGCTGTTCGGCCACGCTATTCATCAACTTGATATTGCCTTGCGCATCGGTGGTGATGACACCGTCACCGATTGAGTGGAGCGTAATACTCAATAGCTCGTGCTCTTCGTTGAGCGTGCGCGTCAAGGCGACGCGGTGCATCAGGTTGCGCACGCGCAGGCGGATATGGTTGATGTTGAAGGGTTTGGTGAGAAAGTCCGCCGCCCCGAGCGCAAGCCCTCGTTCTTCGGTGCGTTGATCGTCGAGCGCGGTGAGGAAGACGATGGGCGTGTTGTCGAAGTTCGGCAGCTGCTTGAGCTGCTCGCAGGTTTCGTAGCCGTCCATGCCATCCATCATGATGTCGAGCACGATGAGGTCGGGCATCGCCTCCGTCGCCAGAGCCACAGCTTCCTTGCCGGAAGTTGCGAGCAGCAGGTCGTATTCGTCCTCGAGCAAGCTGGCGAGCAGTTCGAGATTCTGTTTCACATCGTCAACGACCAATATCTTCTGTCGACTCATGTGCGTCCCTATGTGCGGCAACTAATCGTGAAAAATGGTTATCGCGACTGCCCGTTCATATTAGTTTCGTTTTTCGGGGGCGGCAACTGTTTTGCGTTGCTTGTGGTGCGGCAGGGTTGCGCTACGTTCAGCAACGCCGGGCGTCGTGTATAAACCGCGAATCGGCAGCAGCGCGGTGACAACTGGGGCGCTGCGATAAAATCGAGTTTTCGGCACCCCGTCGCCCATGGACGGGAGGCCTCTTTGCTAATCGGAAACCTCATGGCAACTGAACATATCCTGCTCGGCGGCACTGCCGGCAATCTCGAAGTTTTCATCGATACGCCCGAAGGCACGCCGACCGGCATCGCCATCATCGGCCACCCGCATCCGCTCAAGGGCGGCAATGCGGAACACAAGGTCGTGACCACCTTGATGCGTACCTTCCGCGATCTCGGCTGCGTGGTTCTCCGTCCCAGCTTCCGCGGCGTCGGCGGCAGCGAAGGGGCACACGATCACGGCAATGGCGAGACCAACGACCTGATCTCGGTGTATGCCTACGCGTATCACACCTATGGCAATCTGCCCTTGTATCTGGCCGGATTTTCCTTCGGCGCCTTTGTGGCGACCAAGGTGGCCAAGGCGCTGGAGGGCGGCGACACGCCGGCCAAGCGGCTCTTCCTGGTTGGCTCGGTCGCCGGTTACCTCGAAGGTACCGAGGTGTTCAACTGCGAGCCGGTGCCGGCCGACACCGTGATTATCCACGGCGAGCTCGACGAGACCGTACCGCTCAAGCGCGTCCTCGACTGGGCCACACCCATGGACCTACCCGTGACGGTGGTGCCCGGTGCCGGGCATTTCTTCGACCGCAAGCTGCACATTGTTCGCAACATCATCAACGCGGCCTGGAAGGAATGACCTCTCCGCTGCGCGTCAATGAGCTGAGGAAAAGTTTCGGCGAGACCGTGGTCGTTGCCGGGGTTTCCTTCGAGCTCCGGCGCGGCGAATGCTTCGGCGTGCTTGGCCCCAATGGCGCCGGCAAGACCACGACGCTGCGCTGCTGCCTGGGTCTGACCGGTGCCGACAGCGGCAGCATCATGCTGGCTGGCGAGCCGGTGCCCGAGCGCGCGCGCGAGGCGCGCATGAAGGTGGGCGTGGTACCGCAGTTCGATAATCTCGATCCCGACTTCACCGTGGCCGAGAACCTGCGTATCTATGCGCGCTACTTCGGTGTCGGCGATGCGGCGATACGCGCGCGGACGGCGGCGCTGCTGGATTTCGCCGGCCTGCCGGGCAAGGAGGATGCGAGCATCCGTCATCTGTCCGGCGGCATGAAGCGCCGCCTGACGCTGGTGCGTTCGCTGGTCAATGATCCGGAGCTGCTGGTGCTGGACGAGCCGACCACCGGCCTCGACCCGCAGGCGCGCCACCTGATCTGGGAGCGCTTGAAGCGTTTGCTCGGCGAGGGCAAGACCATTCTGCTCACGACGCACTTCATGGACGAGGCCGAACGCCTCTGCGATCGCCTTGCCATCATGGACGCGGGCAGGATCATTGCCGTCGGCTCGCCGCGCGAACTCATTGCCGCGCATATCGAGCCGCAGGTCGTCGAGATCTTCGGCGAGGATGCCGCCGGCTGGGCGGCGCAGCATGCCGGCAGCTTTGCCGAGCGCTTCGAAGTCAGCGGCGAGACCGCCTTCTGTTATGTGCATGACGCCAAGCCCTTGCTCGCGCACTTGGATGCGCAGGGCGGATTGCGCTACATGCATCGCCCGGCCAATCTCGAGGATGTATTCCTCAAGCTGACCGGCCGCGAGATGAGGGACTGAGATGCGCCATTTTGCTCCCCCCCGTTTTTCCCTGCGCGCCATCGCCGTGTGGCGCCGCAACTTCCTGGTCTGGAAGAAATTGGCGATTCCATCCATGCTCGGCAATCTTGCCGATCCGATGATCTATATGTTCGGCCTCGGCTACGGCCTGGGTGCCATGCTGCCGGCAGTGAACGGCCTGCCCTACATCGCCTTCCTTGCAGGTGGCACGCTGTGCGCCTCGACCATGAACGCAGCCACTTTCGAGGCGCTGTATTCGGCCTTCTCGCGCATGCATGTGCAGAAGACCTGGGAGGCATTGCTGTACGCACCGCTGGATCTCGACGACGTGGTCGCCGGCGAGTGGTTGTGGGCGGCGTCGAAATCCATGCTCTCGGGCACGGCCATCCTGGGCGTGATCGCATTGCTCGGCTTCGTGCATTCGCCCATGGCCTTGTGGGTGCTGCCGGTGATTTTTCTCACCGGGCTGGCCTTTGCCGGCCTCGGCCTGATCATCAATGCGCTGGCACCATCCTACGATTTCTTCATGTATTACTTCACGCTGGTGATCACGCCCATGATCTTCCTCTCCGGCGTGTTCTTCCCGCTCGACCAGTTGCCGGAACTGGCGCGCTGGGTGGCGTGTGTGTTGCCGCTATCGCATGCGGTGGCGCTGGTGCGGCCCTTGCTCACTGGCGAGATTCCGGCGCAGGCCTTGACGCATGTGATGGTGCTGGCCGGAATTGCCATCACGTCCTTCTGGATTGCGCTGAGCCTTACCCGCCGTCGCCTGCTCGGCTAGCCCGGCTGCCGTAAAGCACCAGGGCGACGCCGGCCAGCAGCACGAGGCTGCCGGGCAACATGGACAGCGGCAGATGCTGGTCGAGAAACAGTGCTGCGAATAGTGCAGCGAAGACCGGGATCAGCAGCGATATGGTCGCCGTCACCAGTGGCGGCAGGTGCTTCGAGGCATAAGCGAAGCTCATGCTCGGGATGCCGGTGCATAGAACCCCCAGCCCCAGCAGCAGCCACAGTGCGCGCCTGTCGCTGCCTAGCGTTGCCGGCAGAGGTTCGGCAAATCCCCAGGCCAGTCCGAGCAGTACCAGGCTGCCGACGATCAGGGTGAGGCAGGTGGTGCCGAGCGGGTCCGGTGACAGGCCCCGTTTGTGCAGGCGTGCATAGGCATCGGCGTAGAGTGCGGTGCAGGCGGCTGCCGCGATCGCGAGCAGGTCGCCGAGCAGGTGATTGTCATGTTCGCTCTCGCCGCCGGCCAGGCGCGGTGCCAGGATCCAGGCCAGACCAATCAGCGCCAGTAGCGCGCCTCCGAGTTCCATGTGCGTTGGCGTATCGCCGCGCAGGCGGCGCAGCAGCAGGACGAAGATGGGCGCGACGCAGAGCAGCAGCGCCACCTCGGCCACGGGCGCGTGCTGGAAACCGCTGGTGGCGAACAGGTAATAGGCACTCAGCAGGGCGGCGAAGACATAGGCGACGGGGCGGCCCATGGCATTGGACAATGCATGGCGCGCATGCGCTGAGGCGAGCATGGGGAGCACACAGGCCAGCCCGAGCAGGAGGCGGCCGCCAGCGATGTAGAAGGCCGAAACGGGCGGCAGGAGAAAAACGAAGATGCCGGTCAGTCCCCACGCAATGGCGGTGAGGGCGGCGGCGCCAAGCGCCTGTGGAGTCATGGGTGGTGTTGCGGCCAGCCTAGCGGGCAGGTGGGCGCTGCAGGGAGTCGTCGAGACGCAATTTTAGCTCGCCGGCGGCCGGGGTGCTTTCGCTGAGCCGGTTCCATAGCCAAGTCGGGTCGGCATAAGGCGAGGTGCCCAGGGCGGCGCCGATCAGCAGGGCCAGCACGCTGGCGGCAAGAAGTCGCCAGGGCTTGCCGCTGCGCGCGGCTGGCGCGGTGGAGGAGTGTGCGGAGAGTTCGGC
>DATMSM010000085.1:0-41633 GCA_035565355.1 Rhodocyclaceae bacterium | reverse complement strand
GGTTTCCTGAGCGGTCGGCGCCGCCGGCGCCGCAAAGGATGCGGCCAGCAGCAACGGCAGCAGCAACGGCAGCAGCAGCGGACGAAGCAGAGCCGGGAGCGCCGGCAGCGCGTTCATGGTCATGCCTTTCAGGTGAGCAATGCCGAAAAATTCTTGCGCGACAGTTCCTTGACCGAAACCAGATGACGTCCCACCTTGTCCTTGAGCGCGGCCTGCGCATCAATCGCGCGCAGCAGCCAGGCTTCGAAACGCTCTTCCTCGATCAACACGCTGGCCGGCGCGAGGAATTCTGCGGGCAGGCCGAAATGCTGAAACAGGCCCTGGAACTTGTCCTGATAAGTGATACCTGCAACCGGCGTTCCCATGCCCAGGCTGGCAATGGCCAGGTGCATGCGGCCGGTGACAACCAGATCGAGATGACCGGCCAGGGCCTTGAGCTCGGCCGCGTGCAGATGCCCTTCGAGCAGGAAGCAGTGGCGCTGCACCGGAGCCGGCAGGGCGCGGTAGATGCGTTCCAGAACTTCGACATCGCCCTTGGGGTAGGGCCGGTAATCATGCGGGATCAGGGCGATGGCGCCGAAGCGCAGTTCGACCGCCGCCGAGATGGCGCGCACGCTGGCACGCACCAGCTTGTCTATCTCTTCGGTCGTGGCCCGGCGGAAGAGCATGGGGTGGATGTTGAAACCGATTGCCATGCGCGCTTCATCGCGCTTGCGCTGGCTCCATGCGCTGAGTGCGGTGACCGGTTCCCGCGGTTCCAGGCTGAAAGCCATGTCGGCGACCAGCTGGGCGCGTCCGGGAATGCCGACATAGCGATTGAAGCGCTCGCGCGAGACGGGATCGCGCAGGCAGATATGGATGGAGTCCTGCAGCGGTGACATGAAGGTTCTGAGCAGGCGCGGCGGCGAGGCGTTGAAGGAGAAGCCGGTGATCACCACGGTCTTGCCCATGCGCGCGGCGATGTTGGCAACCACCCAGTAGCGTGCGGCGCCAAGCAGCGAGTAATAGCCGTCCAGCATGTCGGCGCCGATGATGACGACGGAGTCGTAGTGGCGGATAGCCGAGAGGATGTAGCGCAGCGACCAGGGTGCCGACCACGGCCGTTCGAGGCCAATGCCGAAAGCGCGCAGCGAGGCCGGCAGCTCGTGCAGATTGCAGAACATGGAGATCCTGCGTTCCGCATCCTCGGCCTGCAGTTTCTCTATCAGGGCGATGATCATGGCTTCGTCGCCCTTGGACCCGACTACCTCGACCGGGTCGCAGGAGATGATGAGCACCGACCTTCCGTCCGTCGGGATGCGCGCGGTGACCGGTACCGGCGCACGCGATTCCCAGTAGAGTTGCGGCAGGCGGAAGGCCTGGCGAAAGAGGTTGCGGAGGGAGTTGCGTAGGGGGAGCGACATGCGTCTATCCTTTGCTGGCTTGCTTGACGGTGGCGATCAGGCCTTTGATCTGGCGCGGGGCGATGAGGAACATGGTGGCGAGGTAGAGCGTCATGCCCGCTGCGCCGAGGATGAGTAGCTTCAGCGCCTCGGTATGGACGGGTAGGTAAGCGCCGCTTTCCACGACCAGCAGATAGCTGGCGGCGGAGGCGATGCAGGCCGGCAGCAGGGCCTTCAGCACGGCGCTGGCGGGGCAGCCGATCGCACGCGCACAAAGGTAGAAGGACACCGGCGTGACCAATAACTGCCCGATGGCAAAGGCGGCCGCCAGCACCTCGATGCCGTATGCGTGGAAGCCCAGCAGGGCTGCGGCGGCAGCGATTGCCTTGAGCAGGGACAGGCGCATGGTTTGCCCGGTCAGGCCCATGGCGTTGAGCACGGCACCATTCATGTACTGCACTGCCTGCAGCGCTGCGAGCAGGGAGATGATGCGCAGGATGGGCCCGCTTTCCGCCCATTGCGGGCCGAAGACGACGGTGCAGACTTCATCCGCCGTCGCGGCGAGGATCACGAAGGCGGGCACGGCCAGGGTCGAAGCCAGTTGCAGACCGGTCAGGTAGGCCAGTCGCAGTTTTTCCTTGTCGTCGGCGATGCGCGATAGTCCGGCATGCGCTACATCGAGCACGACGGTACTGAGCAGCTGCATGGCGATGGCGGTGATGCGCGTGCCGACAGAATAGACGCCCAGCGCGCGGGCGCCGAGAAAGTAGCCCACGCCCAGCTCGAAGCCGCGTACCGAGCAGTTTTCCAGCAGGCGGCTGCCGGTAAGCCGGATGCTGAAGGGCAGCAGCGGGCGCAGGCAGGGCCAGGAGAAACTCAGCGTCGGCGTCCAGTTCGGCTTGATCCAGAGCATGAGGAGGGCAGTCAAGGCGCTCAGCACGTATTGCCACACCAGCGCCCAGTAACCGTAGCCGCCGAAGGCCAGGGCGATGCCGACCGCGCCGCCGATCACGGTGGCAGTCAGCGTGCGCACGGCCAGCCAGCGATACTGGAAATGGCGACGGCACAGCGCCAGCTGGCAATAACCGAGCGCATTGAAGAGCATGGCGAGCGCGGCGATGCGCAGCGGCGCGGCGAGTTCTGCGTGCTGCATCATGGCGGCGAAGGTGGGCGCCAAAAACCAGATCGCCGCATAGAGGCCGATCGCGATGCCGGCGCTGGCGAAGAAGGCGGAGTTGAGCAGCGTCTGGCTGGTTTCGCGCGTCTGGATCAGGGCGTCGCCCAGGCCCAGTTCGGCGAACACTTCGAGGAACAGCAGCAGCGCCCACAGCGAGGCATAGACGCCGAAATCCTCCGGCGTGAGCAGGCGGGCGAGGATGAAGAACACGATCAGCCCGCCCAGGCGATTGCCCCAGATGCGGACCGCGGCCCAGATCAGGCTGTTGAAGACACGCTTGCCGTGCGTTTGCGCCATTGCCGTCATGCCGTTCGCATCTCGCTCCGCTGGGTGCTATGCGCCAACTCCTCGAACCAGTCCAGCAGGCGGGCGGAGAAAGTTTCCCGGGAAAACTGTTCGGCATAAGCCGTGGCCCAGACTGAGCATTGCCGGCACAGGGCCAGGTCGTTAAGGCAGCGCAGGCAGGCGGCGATGTACTCGCGCTCGTCATGGCATACGCCGATGGGGCTGTCGTCCGATTCCGGAAAGCCCAAGGCGCCGGCCGGCGTGGTGAGGCAGCCAAGGCCGTGGGCGAAGTAGTCGAGCATCTTGATCTTCAGGCCGCTACCGGCCCGCACCGGGTTGATGGCAAACATGGCCGTATCGGCCAGCGCGGCAAAGTCATCCAGCCGTCCATGCAGGGTGACGCCGTCGAAATCGCCGGGGATCTCGCTGCAGATGCTGCCGACCACATCGAGCTGTGCGCCGGGACAGGAACGTTTGACTGACGGCCACACGCTTTCCAGAAACCACAGGAGACCGTCGACATTGACCTGGGCGCGGCTGCCGATGTAGAGCATGCGTTGCGTATGCGTCCGCGCCGGGACTGCACGACGCACGGCGATGGGCGAGGGCAAGCCCAGCACGGGCAGGGCCGGACAGAGCTTGCGATAGCTGCGTGCGTCGTTCTCGGTGATGGCGATGACGCCGTCGAAGCGGCCCAGGGCATGCGCTTCCTCGGTCGCGCTGACATCTGGCGTGGGCTTCAAGCCCGCATCGAGCAGGGCCTGGCAACGCTGATGAAAAACGTCGTGGCCGATGAGGATGCGCGTTGTGGCGGCCGGCATCCGCTCCAGCAGCGGGCTGCGGAAGATGGTGTCGACCAGTACGAAGTCCGGCCGCATCTGCGTCATACGCTGCTCCAGCGCCAGTTGCATGGGCCTGTCGTCCAGCCATTTGCCTATCTGTACCGTCTGCCCCTTGCTGCTGTCTTGCCGTTGCAGCATGCGCTTCAGACCGGAATGGTGATAGGCCAGTCGCAGCAGGCCACGTGGCCGCACCCAGAAGTGATCGCCGAAGGGATTGTAGGCATGCGGCACGGTGGTGCGCAGATTGGGAATCTTCAGCTCTTGCGTCGAAACGAAGTGGGGTTTGCGGAAACGATGGCCGGTGATGAAGAGTTCGACGCAGAACCCGGCTTCCGTCAGGGCCTGGACAAAGGCGCGGTTATAGGTGGTGTGACCGGCGTAGCCGGGCAGCGGCAGTTCGTCGCAGACCACCAGCGCAGTGCGTGTGCGGGCATCCATTTATGCGGCCTCCGTATATCTGAATTGCATCAGGATGGTTTTCTGTAGCGCCAGGAAGTTGTCGTCCGAGAGGGCGTAGAGATCGCACACGCCGGGCTGGCGGTCGACCACTGCCAGGCCCTCGTAGTTGTCGATGGCGGCGCCGCTGCTGTCGCCGGCGAACAGCACCTCGCTGTCGATCCGGTCTCCGGCGATGGCCAGTTTCACCAGGCGCACCTTGAGGCGGCCGTACCAGGTCAGCTTGCGCTGTACGCCAAAGAGGCCGCAGCCTTCCGACCAGGCCACTTCCGAGAGGTCATAGCCATCCAGGCCATGGACGGTGAGTTGCCTGATCTCCGGCTTTTCGGCCGCCTTGCTGGGCGGACGGATCAGCCAGGCGGCGACGCTGTCGGGCTGTTCCCGGCTGGCACGTTCGGCGACCGCGAGCAGTTCCTGCTGGCCGGAGGCCGAGCGCATTGCGGTGAGTGATTCGATGCCATAGCCCTTGGGCAGGCCGGCAAAGCTGGCGGCGTACTGGCGCTGCATCTGAAAATGCGCCAGGCTGATCTCGCGGTCGCTGCTGAAGTAGAGGCCGGAGTCCGGGCTTTCATAGCTCAGCCAGATGCCGGCATCCGTCAGGGCAATCGCCTCAATATCGCGCGGTGTGCCGCTGCCAACCGGCTGGCCGTCGGCGCCAAGCACCGGGCCCATGCGCGCAGCTAGCCGCGCTGCTGCCCCTTCCTCCGGTGCGGGGCGCGGGAAGCTCAGCCAGTGACCGGTATCGCTGACGGCGATGAGGCTTTGCGTGTGCGCATCGAAACCGAGTCCGGACCAGCCGCCGAACTGCGGGTGCTCGCTGCGCAGGACAAGCGCCTGGCTGAAGCTCAGGCGCGGCGACATCTGCCAGTCGCTGCCGAACAGGGCGGCGCGATCAGGCGCGGCCACCCGCTCGGCGCGGAGCGCCAGCTCCTCGGCTGCCTTGAGGCCCAGCGTCGGCGTCGGCTTGGCCAGTCCGCAGTAGAGCAGAGCCGCTGCGGCCAGTGCGCAGGCAAGCAACGCGGCAGGATAGCGTGACAATCTCATGCAGTCCTTTACGGCGTTTCTATGGGCTGGGCAATGGCCACGCGCCGGTCAGCCGTACCCCGGAGTCCGGTGCCGAGCGAGCGCAGCAACTGCCCCGGCGACATCTCGCGACGTAGCGTGAAGAAGACGCCGACCCCGACCTTGCGCAGGAGCTGGACGAAGAGCGGCAGGCTGCCCAGGCCGCTGCGGGCGATGGCAAACAGGCTGCCGGTGTAGTACTGCGCGCGCACGCCGGGCGACCAGTCGCGATGCCCGACCAGCGCCAGGGTGGAGATGGTGGCGCGCGTGCCGCCCAGGCAGTAGGCGCGCAATGCGTAGTCGAGATCCTCGCCGCCGTTGATGCGTGCGCCGACGCCGAGACGCTCGTCGAAGTAGCCCACTGTTTCCGCCAGGGCCGAACTCAGAAACAGCGTGTTGGATGAGGCATAGCGAACGAACTCGCGGTCACTGCTGACGTGCAGATAGGCGAAGACCTCATTAGGACAGGCCGGATGAATATGCACCGGATTGGAGGCATAGCGGCAGGTGAAGATCTCCGGCACGGTGGCGATGCCGAGATAGCCGGACAGCATGCGCAGCAAGCCGGGCGGATACCAGGCGTCGTCATCCGGGAAGGCGGTGATGCGCGTGCTGGCGAAGGCCTTGTCGGCGCGCGCGCGGTGGATCATCAGGTTTCGGGCGCGCGACAGCGACAGCCGCGTCGGGGCGAGGAGGAAGATGCGGTGCTGGCTCTGCCAGTCGGCGAGTTCATCCGGCAGGGCAACCGCCTCCTGCAGCAGTACATAGTGCTTGACGCGCACGCCTTCGGTGGCGACGGCGTCGTCTATGCTTTTGAACAGGCGCAACAGCTCCGCCATTCTCGGGCCCTTGGGGTTGCTGGTGGTAAACAGCAGGAAATCCGCCGTGTCCATATTGGCCTCCATGTCTTGTCAGTCGAGGTTGTTATGCAGTGCGCTGAGGCGCTGCACTTCGTCGGCGCCTTCGAGGCGGCCGTACTTGCCAACCTTGATGCCGGTTCGTATGACCCGTGCCGGATTGCCGGCGACGATGGCGTGGGCGGGAACATCGCGCGTCACCACAGAACCGGCGCCGACAATGGCGTTGTCGCCGACGGTGATGCCGGGCAGGATCAGGCTGCGCCCGCCAATGAAGCAGTTCCTGCCGATGCGTGTATGCGCCCGCGTGCCGCGCGACATGTCATGCGCGAGCAGGACGACATCAAAGGCGATATAGCTGTTCTCGCCCACATGGATGCCGCGCGGGTTGGTCTTGTCGAACTTGGCCGACAGGCTGAAGGTGCAGGAGGGGTGCAGGTCCATTTTGAAGACCCGGGTGTAGATCAGTCGGAGTGTTCCGACGATCAGGAGACGCAGCCCTCTCAGATGCTGGTATCGGAATGCCATGCGATGTTTTGACCATGGTTGCGCGGAAGACGGTTGCTCCGTCTCGATAGCCGCTTGATTCCAGAGTAACTGATGCACGCCGGGCTGTTGCCGCCGCTAGTTCCTTTGGTCTAGCCGCGCAAACTTCGCTGCCGCAATCGACTCACAGGATTGCAAGATTTCACGCCGGATGCCTGCCGCTTGGTCACTTTGGACTAATGACGGCGAGGGCGCTTTCCAAGTAATTTAGGTTCGGTGCCAGCGAGGGCCTTCGTTTAAACCATGCATGGTGCGGACATGAATCCTATGAACAATCGACTCCTGAGTTTCTTCGGCCTCTGTGCGGCCTGTTTCCTGTTGCTGGCCAGCGGGCTTGCGCGTGCGGCTGAACCTGCTGCAACGAGCAATCCGACCCATGCCCCCAGTATGGCCAGTGCGGCAAGCGCTGCCCAGACCGGCACGCCTGCTGCAGCCACTTCCGGCGACTATCGGCTCGGCGCCGGCGACGCGATCCGCGTCATTGTTTTCCAGAATCCCGATCTCACGCTGGAGACGCGCGTATCGGAAAGCGGCGCGATCAGCTACCCGCTGCTCGGCAGCGTGCCGATCGGTGGTCTCTCGGTCAGCGCCGCCGAGCGCCTGCTTGAGGAGCGCCTGAAAGAGGGCAAGTTCGTCAAGTTGCCGCAGGTGAATATCCAGATTCTGCAGGTCAAGGGCAATCAGATCTCGGTGCTGGGTCATGTCACCCGGCCGGGCCGTTATCCGCTGGAAACCTTCAACACGCGCCTGCTCGACATGGTCGCTACCGCCGGCGGCATCGTGCCCGCCACCGGCAGCGATGTGGTGGTGCTGAGCGGCGTGCGCGACGGCCGTCCCTTCCGCAAGGAGATCGACACTTTCTCCATGCTTAGCGATCCGTCCGCCGACATCGGCAATGAAGTGCTGCTGCCGGGCGACACCATCTATGTGCCCAAGGCGCAGATGTTCTACATCTACGGCGAATCGCAGCGGCCCGGCAGTTACCGCATCGAAAAGAACATGACCATACGCCAGGCCCTGGCCACCGGTGGTGGGCCCACGCCGCGCGGCATGGAGGTGTGGGTGCGGCTGGATCGCGTCGGCGCCGACGGCAAGGTGGAGCGCATCGGCTCGGTCGATCTCGACGGCCCGGTCAGGCCGGATGATGTGATCTACGTGCGCGAAAGCCTGTTCTGACCGATGCCAGGGAAATGCACATGACCGTTCGCGACCTGCTGAACATTCTTTTTGCCCGCCATCGGGTGATCCTGGGCGTGTGGCTGGCCATCGTGCTCGTCACGCTGGCGATTTGTCTGGTCATGCCGGCCAAGTTCAAGAGCACGACGGCGGTGGTGGTTGATGTGAAGTCGCCCGATCCCATCGCCGGCGTGATGATGCAGGGCATGACCGCGCCGGCCTATATGGCGACGCAGGTGGACATCATCAACAGTCCGCGCGTGGCCCGGCGCGTGGTGTCCCTGCTCAAGCTGGACGAGAGCCCGGATGTCCGCGCGGCCTGGATGGACGCGACCGACGGCAAGGGTAGTTTGGGCGACTGGTATGCACGCGTGCTGCAGCGCGCGCTCGAGGTCAGGCCGTCGCGTGAGAGCAATGTCATTGAGATCTCCTACTACAGCAAGCAGCCCGAGTTTGCCGCGGCTGTTGCGAATGCCTTTGCGCGCGCCTATATCGACACCAATATCGAATTGCGCGTCGATCCCGCCAAGAGTTATGCGAGCTGGTTCGAGCAACAGTCCAGGGGCATGCGCGATCATCTGGAGCAGGCCCGCAAGCGCTTGTCCGCATACCAGCAGGACAAGGGCATCGTCGTGTTCAGCGACGAACGCCTCAACTACGAGAACGCCAAACTAGCCGAGCTGCAGTCCCAACTGGTGCTGGCCGAGACGCAACTGGCCGAGTCCAGCAGTAAGCAGAAGTCGACCAGCAAGGACACCCTCGCCGATGTGATGCAGAACCCGGTGGTCGGCCAGCTCAAGGGTGAGCTGGCGCGTGCCGAAGCCAAGTTGCAGGAACTGAGCCGCAACCTCGGCGTGAATCACCCGCAGTATCAGGGGCAACTGAGCCAGATCGACGCGCTCAAGCGCCAGGTCGGCATCGAGATCGGCCGCGTGAACAGCGGCTTTGCGACCAGTGCCCAGGTCAGCCGTGAGAAGGCCAGCGAGTTGCGCGGTGCCATTGATGCGCACAAGCAGAATATCCTCAAGCTGATGGCCGACCGCGACGAGGTCGCCGTGCTGCAGCAGGAAGTCGACGCTGCCCAGCGCGCCTTCGACGCGATCAACCAGCGTCAGCTGCAGTCAAGCCTGGAAAGCGAATCGAACCAGACCAACGTCTCCATCCTCACGGACGCCGTGGCGCCGCTCAAGAAGGCCACACCGCGGACGTTGCTGAGCCTGGTGGTGGCGAGCTTCCTCGGCCTGCTGATCGGCTGTTGCGTGGCGCTGCTGCTGGAGTTCCGCAATCGCCGCATCTACGACGCCGACGATATTCTGCGCATGGTCGGCATTCCGGTCCTGAGCATCATCCCGGGCGGCGGGGAGCGCATCGCCACGGCGCTGGCGCTGCAATCCGTGCAGAGCTATCCCAAGCTGCTGGGCAACATCAAGGGAGGACGCTGATGCATCCCTATGCCGGAAATCCGCAATACGGCGCGCGCTCCATCGGCGCGATCCTGATCGATAACGGCTATCTCGACCCGCGCACGGCCGACGAGATCATCCAGTACCAGAAGGCCGAAGGCCTGCGCTTCGGCGACGCCGCGCTGCGCCTGGGCTACGTCACCGCCGCCCAGTTGCAGCAGGCGCTGTCGCTGCAGTTCAAATATCCTCAACTGAATGTCGGCGAAACCGCGGTCAGTCCCGAAGTGGTGGCGGCGTTCCAGCCGGCCTCGCCGGTGGTGGAACAACTGCGCGTGCTGCGCAGCCAGCTGCTGCTGCGCTGGCTCAATGCGGAGGTGGGCGGCAAGGCGCTGGCCATCGTCAGCCCCGAGGGCGGCGACGGGCGCAGCTTCATCGCCGCCAATCTGGCCGTGATTCTTTCGCAGCTGGGCCACAGCACGCTGCTGGTCGATGCCGATCTGCGCAGGCCACAGCAGCAAGCCCTGTTCGGGCTGGACGGTCGTTGCGGCCTGTCCAGCGTGCTGGCCGAGCTGGTGGAACCCGAGAGCGCCGTGATGCACATTCCCGGCCTCAAGGGCCTGTCGGTCTTGCCGGCCGGCCCGCCGCCGCCGAATCCGCAGGAGCTGCTCGGCAGCGCCGGTTTCGGCCGTCTCTGCGCCGCACTCAAGCGCCAGTTCGATGTCGTGATCTTCGATACGCCGGCCGCCGGCCGCAGCGCCGACTATCAGAGTGTCGCCCGGCATACGGGCGGCGTCGTGCTGTTGTGCCGGCAAGGTGTTACTTCCGTCAGCAATATGCGCGCCGTGCTGGGGCCGCTGGAAGGCTGCGGCGTGACGACGGTCGGGGCGATCCTGAACACCTACTGAGACCGGCCGCGGACCCACCTGAAGCATGGACCTCGCACAACGCCTCTCGCCGCGTTTCCATTTCCAGGCTTGGGCGGGGTTACCGGTATTGCTGATTTGCTGGACCGTCCTTTTCCTCCCCACCTACTACGATCTCTGGCACGGTCTGTGGCGCAGCAGCGACCAGGGCCAGGGCCCCATCGTGCTAGCCATCGCCGTCTGCCTGATGCTGAGAAAGCTGCTCTCGCCCGAGCTGGCGCCGCCCTCGTCGTGCGGTGCGGGCATTGGCGCAGCCTTGTTCGGACTGGGGCTGGCCCTGTATGTGCTGGGCCGCTCGCAGGAAATCCTGCTGTTCGAGGTCGGGGCGCAAGTGCCGGTCCTGGCTGGCCTGGTGCTGCTGCTTTACGGTGTGCAGGTGCTGCGGCAACTGTGGTTTCCGCTGCTGTTCCTGATCTTCATGGTGCCCTTGCCGGGCGCCGTCGTGGATGCCCTGACCATGCCCATGAAAATCCTGGTTTCCTGGACGGTGGAGAATCTCTTGCATCTGCTCGACTATCCGGTCGCGCGCAGCGGCGTGATGCTGCAGGTCGGCCAATACAAGCTGCTTGTCGCAGATGCCTGCGCCGGCCTGCACACACTCTTCATGCTGGAATCGCTGGGCCTGCTCTATCTGCATCTGGTGCGGCGCGAATCGTGGTTCCGCAATATTGCGCTGGCCACGCTGATCGTGCCTATCGCGCTGCTCGCCAACGTCATCCGCGTCGCCAGCCTGGCGCTGATGACCTATTACTTCGGCGACGAGGTCGGGCAGGGCTTTATGCACGAGTTCGCCGGCCTAGTTTTGTTTGCCAGCGCCTTTCTCATCATTCTCTGCACGGACGGATTGCTGACCCTGGTCGGCCGGCTGTTGCCGATGCGCGCTGGTGCGGCCCATGCCTGAGATATTGAGTCGCCTGCCCCCGCCCGCCGCCCGTCGCCGCGCTCTCCTGCTCGGTGGCCTGTCGCTGGGTGCTCTGGTGTTGGCCGAAACCTTCAAGCCGCGCCAGTTGCTCGCCCACAGTCGCGCGGCTTACGACTACGAGACGCTGATACCGCCGCGTTTCGGCGAGTGGACGCAGTTGCCCTTGCAGCAGGGGCAGATCGTCGATCCGGGCCTGACCGAGACTCTCAGCCGCTTCTATTCGCAGACGGTCACGCGTGCCTACCTGGATGAAGCGCAGACGCTGGTGATGCTGTCGCTGGCTTACGGCGAAGTGCAGAGCGATGCCATGCGCGTGCATCTGCCCGAAGTCTGTTATACCGCGCAGGGCTTTGATGTGACTTCGCTGGGCGAGCGTCCGCTACAGCTTGGCGCCACGGCGATTCCGCTCAGCCTGGCCGCCGCCGTACAGGGCCAGCGCGAGGAGATGATTGCCTATTTCGTGCGCGTAGGCGAATCCGTGGTTGGGCGCGGCATGCGGCGCAAGCTCGCGCAGATGGAGTATTCGCTGCACGGCCTGATTCCGGACGGCCTGCTGGTGCGCGTATCCTCCTTCAACCACGATGTCGAAAGCGCCTTTGGCCTGCACCAGCGCTTCATCACGCAGCTCTTCGACGCCACCGGGCCGTTGCCGCGGCAGGCCATTTTCGGAAGGGCCAGCGCATGACGCAGATGTCCTGGAGCAGTAGTGCCATGCCCGGCCGCCTGCAACATGGGGCGGCGAACTGGATGGAGAACGGATTCCGCCAGTGCTGGATTCTGGGCGTAGCCCTGCTGGTGCTGAATATCGGCCGCCTCAGCGGCGCCTTCAACAGCAATCCGATGGAGAAGGGCATCTTCCTCATTGCGCTGCTGCTGTTCTGCCTCAAGAACCCCGTAAACAAGCCGGCGCTGAGCTTTCTGGGCCTGGCTTCCCTGCCAGTCTTCGTGTTTGGTGCCTTCACGACCTATCCGGACTTCTCCTGGCTGCGCCTCATCATGGCCTATGTGGCCTTGTTATCGGTGGCCGGCTTCTATGTGATTACGCCATCGCGGCGCGACAGCGAGCTCATCCTCAAGTCGATCGCCATACTGCCGGTGGTGCTGCTGCTGTACGGCGCGCTGCTCTTTCTCGCCTTCGGCATCCCCTTGATGATGCGCGACCATACCGGTGCAACGCGCCTTGCCGGCGCGGCGATTCCGGCCTTTCTCGCCGCCGCCAGCTATGCCGCTTCGGTAGCCGCCGCCTATCTGTTCTGTCACACGCGGCAGACCCGCTACTTCCTGCTCTGCCTGATTGCACTGGTGGTGTGCGCGCTGTCGGGCAGCCGCACGCCCACGGTGGTGGCGCTGGCTTCGGCCGGGGCAGTGTTGTTCATCCGTTTCTCCGGCGTACAGCGCATCGCCCTGGTCGTGTTCGGCGGCGCCGGGCTGCTGCTCTTCCTCGCCACGGCGGGCGATCAGCTCGTGATGCGCTTCATGGCCAGCAGTTCCAGCGGGCGCGACATGATCTGGGGCATCGTCGAATCCTGGACGGCGCGCTTCCCGCACACGGGCATAGGCTTCGGCCACAGCGGGGCGGTGATTCCCTATTACGTGAGCCGCATTACCGGCACCGAAGCCACCCACAACGAATATCTGCGCCTGTCGCTGGAACTGGGCTACTGGGGCTGCGCCGTCTTCCTGGTCGCGTTCCTGGGCATGTGCATGGCGGCGGTACGCCGTTTCTCCTGGGAGGCGCTGCTGCTGTTTGCGCTGTTCTTCCTCTATGCCTATACGGACAATGTGTTCTTCCTCACCTATGCGCTGATGGGCCCGCTCGCCTGCATACAGGGCCTGCGCTTGTTGCAGGACGAAGGCGCCGACGCCAAGGATGATCTGAGGCAAGGCGACGCACCGTCGTCCCGTCCCGATCGGGGGCGCACATGAGCACGCACTACAGCGCTGGCCGCATCGAGTGGATAGAACTGGCCAAGGGCTTTGCCATCTTTTTGGTGGTGTTTGCCCATATGTTCAAGTTCGGCTCGCTGCCGGTGCCCGAGTTCTACACCTTTCTCAAGAACCGCATCTACAACTTCCACATGCCGCTCTTCATGTTTCTGAGCGGTTGCGTGTACTTCTATCGTGGTTATGAACGACAGGGGTCTCTGGCCCGACTGGCCACGCTCATTGCGCAGCGCGCCGACCGCCTGCTGGTGCCTTTCTTCGGCCTGGCCATCCTGACCATAGGCGGCAAGGCCTTGCTGCGGCAGTGGCTGTTCGTCGAGGAGTCGGCGTTCTCGGTGACGGATGTGCTCAGCTTGATCTTCCTGAACACCGAGTCCAGCCCGGTGTTCACGATCTGGTATCTGTTCGTGCTGTTTGTCTTCGCCTCGCTCACGCCGCTGCTGTTCCGTCTCCTGCGCGGCAGCTATGCGGCCCTGTTGCTGCTGTCGGTCGCCCTCTATTTCATCGAGGCACCGGACATCGCCTATCTCAATCGCATCCTCTCCTTCTATATTTTCTTCGTGCTGGGCGGCCTCTACGCGTCGGGCAAGCTGCCCATGGGCAGCGCGCCGCGTCCGCTCTACTGGGGCCTTTTCGCCGTGTTCGTGCTGAGTCTGATTCCGGGCATCGAACGCTTCTGGGCCTTGCTGCTGTGCGGCGTGCTGTCCTGCCTGGCGCTGCCGCGCCTGGTCGCTGCGGCGCGCGGCTGGCTCAGGCAGGCGCTGTTCTTCCTGGCCGAGCACACGATGGCGATTTATCTCTTCAATGTCGCCAGCATCGGTCTGGTGAAGGCCGTCTATATCAAGACCTTTGCCTACGACATTCAGCACTTCTATGTCCTCGCGCCGCTGCTGCTGGCTGCCGGCATCTTCCTGCCGGTGCTGCTCAAGAAGGCCTTCATCGCGCTGCAGCCGACCCGGCCGCTGGCGCGCTATCTCGCCTGAGTGACAGTCGTCGCTACGTCCGCCTAGTCTTGTCGGGCTATTTTTCAGGAGCGCCGCAAACCCTATGATGGCTCCATGCCGTCGGCATTGACGGAGTCAAGCAAAGGACAGTACGTGGCAAAAGGAATGATATTGGCGGCAGGCCAGGGCACCCGGGTACGCCCCCTGACCAAGGACTGGCCCAAGCCTATGGTGCCCATCCTGGGCAAGCCGGTGATGGAGTATCTGATCGAACATCTGGCCCGCTACAACGTCACCGACATCATGGTGAACGTGGCCTACCACCACCGCAAGATCGAGGAATACTTTGGCGACGGCCGCCGCTGGGGCGTCAATATCGGTTATGCCTACGAAGGCATCAACGACCACGGCGACATCGTGCCCAAGCCCAAGGGATCGGCCGGCGGCATGAAGGCGATCCAGGATTTCAGCGGCTTCTTCGACGAAACCACGCTGGTGCTGTGCGGCGATGCCATCGTCGATCTCGATATTGGCGCAGCACTGTTCGAACACAAGCAGAAGGGCGCTATCGCCAGCGTGGTCGGCCTCGAAGTTCCCAGGGACCAGGTGCAGAACTACGGCGTCGTGGTGGCGGATGCGGACGGCCGGGTGCAGGCGTTTCAGGAAAAGCCCAAGCCCGCCGATGCCAAGTCCACGCTGGCGAGCACCGGCATCTATATCTTCGAGCCGCAGGTGCTGGATTGCGTGCCCTCGGGTGTTAACTTCGACATCGGCAGCGAGCTGTTTCCGTTGATGGCGGAGAAGGGCCTGCCTTTCTATGTGCAGAACCGTCACTTCAACTGGATCGACATCGGTCGCGTCACCGACTATTGGTCGGTGTTGCAACGCGTGCTGCGCGGCGAGGTCGCCGAAATGGATATGCCGGGCAAGGAGATCAAGCCGGGCATTTGGGTCGGGCCGAATACCTGCATCAACTGGGACAGCGCGAAGATCGTCGGTCCGGTCTATATCGGTTCCAGCGTCAAGATCGAGGCCGGCTGCTCCGTCATCGGCCCAGCCTGGATCGGACACGGCAGCCATCTGCGCGCCGGCGCCAAGGTCATGCGCAGTGTGCTGTTCGAATACACGCGCGTCGGGGACGGTATGGTCTTCGAGGAAATGATCGTGTCGCCACGCTATTGCGTGAATCGTGGCGGCGAGACGACATACATGGGCGACGATCGCACTGATCTGCGCTGGGGCGATGCGCGCGGCTGAGCCGCTTCGCCATCGCACTAGTCTATTTGGGTAAAGCGCAGCGCCCGGTCATCGATGTCAAAGATAGAAAATTCCTCTTTTGCTTTTGTAGATATTTCGCTTAGTCCTCCTGGGCTATTTCCGCTTGTGCTGCAAGCTTCTACCATGGGTTGACGCTCTTGCCTCCTTCAACTGCGCTACCTGCGCTTGGCATTAACGTCCCGGCAATCCATCCACAGGTTCGAGCAGCATTCCAAGGAGCAAGCCATGAAGCAACTGCGTTTTTCCATCAAGGCCATTGCGGTGGCAGTCACGTTGGCGACAGGCAGTCTCGCCAACGCAGCAACCTACAACATCGGCACGATCTCTCCCGGTACGACCTTCTCCGACTACGTTTCCGTTCCTCGTCTGGGCGTGTTCGAAGACTTCTACACATTTTCTTTGCTGACGGAGGGCAAGAGCGATCTTACGCGCACCATTACCTACACCATCGATGACGCCTTAACCCAGGCCAGAAGCGGCTTTATCGGTCTGACCCGCGGCCTCTACGATGCCGCCACGAACACCCAGGTGGCGTGGAGCAGCTTCGACGCGACGGCGCAGCGCTACTTCTACAACAGCCTCGCTGCAGGCGACTACTACTTCAAAGTAGCCGGTGAAGGCTGGCGTGATTCGGACATCATCGAACCGCCGCGCTACAACGCTCTGGTCAATATTTCCGCCGCTGTTCCCGAACCGCAGACTTACGCCATGCTCCTCGCCGGGCTGGGCATATTGGGGACAGTGATTCAGCGCCGCGCGCGTCACTTCTGAATTGCGGCCGTCCCTTGCCAGACGGAAGGCGCCTGCGGGCGCCTTCCTGCATTTGCGGGGCGTGTAAGTGCGGCTTGCTTGGTTCTGCCTGCGCGGCGGGCCTGCGGGCCTACTGTACGGTGCGGCTTATATCCCGGTGCTCGGCCAGTTGCGGCGGCAGGGTGCGCCACTGTCTGTAGGCCGACAGTACCGCCGGCACGTAGCGTTGCGTTTCGGCATAGGGTGGAATGCCGCCGTAACGGGCGACAGCACCTTCGCCGGCGTTGTAGGCCGACAGTGCGAGGTCCAGGCGCTGATCGTAACGATCGAGCAGCATGCGCAGATAGCGTGTGCCGGCACGCAGGTTGCCGCGCACCTGGCCAGGCTGGTCTACGCCGAAGCGCAATGCCGTGGCCGGCAGGACCTGCATCAGTCCGACTGCGCCCTTGGGGGATACCGCATCCTTCTGATGGCGCGATTCGACATGAATCAGCGCATGCACCAGCGCGGGGTCCAGGCGGCTGGCGATGGCGGCTGCCCTGATCTCGCGAGCATGGGGCTTGCGATCCAGCCTTGCCTGCATTTCCGTGCTGGCGTCCGAGTCGTTTCCGTGCAGGCGGTAGTCGCTCTGCTGCGGGAGTTGCAGGCGATAGGGGTCGGAGTCCGCCTGCACGGTGCCGCACAGGAGCGCCTGGGCAAGCAGAAGCGGGAGCGCCCCGGCCGCCCTAGTAGGCATACTGATCCTTGAAAACCACGCCTACGGTCATCATGATGATCTTGAGATCCAGGCCCAGCGACCAGTTGCGCAGGTAGTCGAGATCGTATTCGATACGCGCCGCCATCTTGTCCACAGTCTCCGTTTCACCGCGCAGGCCGTTCACCTGCGCCCAGCCGGTGATGCCCGGTTTGGCCTTGTGGCGGACCATATAGCCCTTGATGAGCTTGCGGTACATCTCGTTGTGGGCGACGGCGTGCGGACGCGGCCCGACGATGCTCATGCGGCCCTGCAGCACATTGATGAACTGCGGCAGTTCGTCGAGCGAGGTCTTGCGCAGGAAGCCGCCGATCGGTGTCAGGCGGCTGTCGTTCTTCTGCGCCTGACGGACGATGCCGCCATCTTCGCAGACCGTCATCGAGCGAAACTTGTAGACCAGAATCTCCTCGCCTTCGAGGCCGTAGCGGCGCTGCTTGAAGATGACGGGGCCGGCTGAGGTGAGCTTGACTGCGATGGCGATGGTGATCAGCAGCGGCGAGATCATGAGCAGAATGGCCAGGGCCATCAGGAAATCGCTGGCACGCTTGACGATGCCGTTAAGGCCGGTGAAAGGGGTTTCGCAAACAGACACCACGGGCATGCGGCCGACATGCGACATGCGCCCCTGGATGATGTCGGTAACGAAGAGGTCGGGCACGAAGTAGACCGAGGCGGTGGTGTCGCACAGTTCGTCCAGGACGGCGACGATGCGTGGTTGCGAAGCCATGGGCAAGCAGATGTAGATCAGCTGTACGTTATTGGCCTTGGCATACTCGGCGATATCGCCGAGCTTGCCCTGGATGGGGATGTGCGCCGCCGCAGTACGTTCCTCGGTGCGATCATCGAAGAAACCGAGTAGTTCGATATTGTCGTAGGGGCTGCGCTCGATGCGTCTGGCAAGCTCGGCGCCCTGCTGGTTGAGCCCGACGATGAGCGCACGTCGCTGCCCGCCCTGCAGGTGGGCGAGCATGGGCAGCACGCGGCGGAAGAGCAGATTGCAGGCCAGCAGTGCCAGCGGGGCGAGCCACAGCCAGGTGACAATGACCGCCGGCGGGAACAGATCGTGAAGGCCGGTGGCGTAGCCGAGCAACAGGAGCAGGGCGGTGATCGCCGTAAATGAGATCAGGATGTCCAGGCTGCTGTGCCAGAGTGTCTCCTGCATGCGTGCCTTGCCCGGAAAGAGCAGGGCGAAGACGAGGACCGAGAGGATGAAATAGGCAGGCGCGATCTCGCCCTCGTGCCAGATGCTGATGCCCCACAGGGTACAGCCCAGGACAATGGGCTCGAGCAGCGCTTCCATGAGGCGGATCAGATTGTCCCTGCCGAAGGAAAGTTCGGCGGTGACGCGGGAGCTACGGTGCAGTTTGCAGGTGGACATAAATGATGCTTTTGTGGGTGCGCTTCAGTGTCTCGACAGGGATTGGGCGAGCGCCTGGGCGCGATTGCTCACGTTGAGTTTGCGGAAGATGCGTTGCAGATGATTCTTGACCGTGAATGCGCTGATGCTGAGGATCAGTCCGATCTCCTGATTGGTCTTGCCGAGGCCGACCCAATGCATGATCTCGGTTTCACGGTTGCTGAGCCCGTTGTCGTACTCCTCCTCCAGCTCTTCCAGCACGGCCGTGTCGATACGGGTTTCGGCTTGCACAGTGTGGAAATGCTGTCCGGGCAATAGGCCAATCTGCCTGAAGCTCATGTCGATATGCGGCAACAGGAAGCGCAGGGCATCACGGCTGCCCGTGTCGCCGAGCTTGTCGTGGCCGAGAAAGACGTACAGGCAGTCGTGATGGCCGCGTTGGTCCTTGATGCCGTGCACCAGTCCGCAACGCATGCTGGCCAGGGCGCGTGCCAGCACCGGGCTTGACAGCTGCTCGTGGTAGAAGCCGCCCTCGGTGCGAACCAGGTAGGGAAGATGCCGCCCTTCGTGCCAGCGCTTGAACAGCGTGCCGAGAAAAGGCTGCAGGGTCCCTTCGCCGAAAGCATCAGTGCGCATGCCTGCCATGGGAGAAACGATGTCGTGGCAAATCTGACCCCGGGAAAAATCGCCCCATGCCGCAATCAGGATGTCGTGCGGAAGAAATCTCTGCACCTGATTCTGCAGCCAGGCGAACAACTCAAAGTGCCGCTTGATGGTGGTGGACTCATGCACCAGACTCAAGAGGGGACCAAGCTCGGTCACTGAAATATTCGACAGGAAGTTCATGGAGGTTGCTCCTGTAGCTGGCAGTTTAGACGGGCAAGGGGCTTCGAGTTCGGTGCATTGGTCTGGACGGATCAATGCGCTGATACCTTTAGATTCTGAAAATATTCAGCCAGAAAGAAAATTCATATTGTTTATTGAATCCAATGAAAAGCTTGTGGCACAATGGATTTGCTAATGTTGTATGGTCCTTACGGACTAATCGGGTGAGCGCCGGCAGCCTTGGGTGCTTGCATCAGCTTGTCGCAAGCTTTATTCGGTAGTCTTGTCAGAATGAAGATACTGATCGTTGAAGATGACCTGCCGCTGGCTGAAGGACTTGCCGGAGCCCTGCGCACTTCGGGCTACGAGGTCGAACATGTGGCAACGGGAACTGATGCGCTAGCCGTGTGCAAGGCGCGATCTTTTTCCATGATCGTGCTCGATCTCGGCCTGCCCGATATCAGCGGGTTCGACGTGCTGTCGCGGATCGAGCGTTCGCGCCAGGGTGGCGTCCTCATCCTCACTGCGCTCGATGGCGTCGATGAGCGCGTGCGCGGCCTCGATCTCGGTGCCGACGACTACATGATCAAGCCGTTTGCGCTGGCCGAACTGGAGGCGCGCGTGCGTGCGCTGCTGCGCCGCGTCGAGGCCGGCGAGGACACGCGCGTGCAGCTTGGCAAGTTGTGCGTCGATATCGTCGGCAAGCGCGCCTGGATCGGCGAGCAGACGCTGGATCTGACCGCGCGTGAATGGGGCGTGCTGGTGCAACTGCTGCGCCGCGTCGGCCTGGTGGTCAGCAAGCAGCAATTGCAGAATGCGATCCAGAACTGGGACGAAATCCTCAGCGACAACGCCATCGAGGTCTATGTCTCGCGCCTGCGCGCCAAACTGCAGGGCAGCGGCGTGACCATACGCACGCTGCGCGGCTTTGGGTACATGATAGAAGGCTGAGCTATACCCCACGCCCCTTTAGCTCCGGCATAACGCCGCTTTGCGGCATTAACCCTTCTCGGAAAATCCGCACTGCGGATTTTCCGAGAAGGGGGTGACCTTGGTTCGCGGGCTTTGCCCTCTCCCAAACTAAGAGCAGCGCCGAATGATAGTCATGCGGTTGGCGCCTCCGACGCGTGCCGCCTTGGCTTGAGACGGCTCTGTGCCAAGGCTGCGTGAGTTTTCTCTGCGTAGCTACGGAGAGTCCCCTCTCCCTCAGGATGAGGGGGGAAGGCATGTAAAATGCACGACTCATGTCCGATGCTGCCGCAAGCCCCGTTTCTACCCCTGATATCAGCCCGCTGTTCGCGGACGATGGCCCCTTGGCGACTGCGATTCCGGGCTATCGGGCGCGCTCGCAGCAGGTCGAGCTGGCGCAGAAGATCGCCGAAGCCATCAGTGCCAATCGTGCCTATGTGGCCGAGGCGGGCACGGGTACCGGCAAGACCTATGCTTATCTGGTGCCGGCGCTCAAGTCGGGCGGCAAGGTGATTATTTCAACCGGCACCAAGACCCTGCAGGATCAGCTGTTTCAGCGCGATCTGCCGACCGTGCGTGATGCGCTCAAGGTCGGCGTCAGCGTGGCTTTGCTCAAGGGGCGCGCCAACTACGTTTGCCATTACCACGTCGAGCGCGCGCAGAGCGAAGGGCGTTTTACTTCGCGTGTCGAAGCCGACCACATTCGCACCATTGCGCGCTTTGCCAAGACCACCAAGAGTGGCGACAAGGCCGAGCTGGTGGCGGTGCCCGAGGATTCCGGGGCCTGGCAGCAGGCGACTTCCACGCGCGACAACTGCCTGGGGCAGGAGTGCGCCTATGCCAAGGAGTGCTTTGTCATGGCGGCGCGGCGCGAGGCCATGGCGGCGGATGTGGTGGTGGTCAATCACCATCTCTTTTTTGCCGACGTCATGCTGCGCGACGACGGCCTGGGCGAATTGTTGCCGGCCTGCAATGCGGTGATCTTTGACGAGGCGCATCAACTGCCCGAAGTCGCCGGCTTGTTTTTCGGCGAGTCGGTCAGTACTGCGCAACTGCTGGAGCTGGCGCGCGATAGCCGCAATGAAGCACTGGCCGCCGCCAAGGACTACATGCCCTTGCAGGATGCGGTGCGCGGCGTGGACAAGGCGGCGCGGGATTTGCGCTTGAGCATTCAGGGCGAGAATCAGCGCCTGCCCTTGGCTCAGGTAGCCGACCAGCAGGATTTCCAGCGTTCGCTGGATACGGTGGAGGCAACCCTGGCCGATATGGCCAAGCATCTGGAAGCGCAGGCCGAGCGCAGCGAAGGGCTGGAAAACTGCGTGAATCGCACGCATGAAATGCAGCTGCGCCTGCGCCGCTGGCGCAGCAATGCGCAGGCCCAGCCGAACAGTCCGGGTGAAAGCACGGAGAAAACCGAGTATGTGCGCTGGCTGGAAGTGTTCAGCCAGACCCTGGCGCTGAACATGACGCCCTTGCATGTGGCCGATATCTTCCAGCGCCAGATGGCCGGTCATCCGCGTGCCTGGATATTTACCTCGGCGACGCTGGCCATCGGCAATGATTTCGGCCACTACTGCAGCGAGCTGGGTCTGATGGAGGCCGAGACCGGCCTCTGGGGCAGCCCCTTTGACTATGCGCAGAACGGCCTGCTATATTGCCCGCCCGATATGCCCGAACCGAACTCGCAGTTCTACAGCGAGGCCGTGGTCGAGGCGTGCTGGCCGGCCATCGTTGCCTCCGGTGGGCGTGCTTTTGTCTTATGCACTTCGCTGCGCGCCATGCGTCGCATCCACGAGCTGATCGAGGACAAGCTTTCCCGTGCCGGCCTCGACTACCCGCTGCTGCTGCAGGGCCAGAGCTCGCGCACGGAACTGCTGGACCGCTTCCGCCGTCTCGGCAACGCCATCCTCGTCGCCAGCCAGAGTTTCTGGGAAGGCGTCGATGTGCGCGGCGAAGCGCTGTCGCTGGTCGTCATCGACAAGCTGCCTTTCGCGCCGCCCGACGATCCGGTGCTGGCGGCGCGCATCGAGCATCTGCGCAAGCAGGGCGGCAATCCCTTCTTCGACTACCAGCTGCCGCATGCGGTGATCAGCATGAAGCAGGGCGCCGGCCGTCTGATCCGCGATGAAACCGACCGTGGCGTGCTCATGGTCTGCGACCCGCGCATGATCGGAAAACCCTACGGCCGCAAGATCTGGCAATCGCTGCCGCCGATGCGCCGTACGCGCGAGATCGCCGAGGTGGAGGCCTTTTTCAGTCCCGCCGTCCAGTCGGCCTAGGCCGGAATCGCTATATCTGTTTGAAGTTAGCGCGGTACAATGGCAGCTTCAATGCGAGCGCGGAGTTTGACGTGAAGGTTTTCGGCTTTACCGGTTTTAGTGGCTCCGGCAAGACCACGCTGCTGGAGCAGATGATTCCCCTGTTTGTGAAGCAGGGGCTCAAGGTTTCCCTGATCAAGCACGCCCATCACCAGTTTGATGTAGACAAGCCGGGTAAGGACTCCTATCGCCATCGTGAGGCCGGTTGTACCGAGGTCATGCTGGTGTCTTCCAATCGCTGGGCCCTCATGCACGAGCTGCGCGGCGAGGCCGAACCCACGCTGGATGAGCAGATCGCGCGCATGTCGCCCTGCGACCTGTTGCTGATCGAGGGCTACAAGAACAGCGAGTTGCCCAAGATCGAGATTCATCGCCCCGACCACGTCGAGGACATGCTCTATCCCGGCCACAACGTGGTGGCCGTGGCCAGCGATGTGCCCTTGGCGCTGGATGTGCCGGTGCTGGATCTCAACTCGCCGCCGGCCATTGTTGAATTCGTGCTGAACTACACCGGACTGAACAAATGAGCGCTGATGTGAAAACTGCGCCGCAAAACAAGCCGCTGATGGAGCTCGACCAGGCGCTTTCCGTGTTGCTGGCAGGGGCGAGGCCGGTTGCCAACAGCGAGATGGTGTCTACTTTCGAGGCTGTCGGCCGCGTGCTGGCGCAGCCGCAATATTCCGCCATCAATGTGCCGCCGCTCGACAACTCGTCGATGGACGGTTATGCCGTGCGCTGCGCCGATGTGCCGGCGGTGGGCACGACGCTGGTGGTCAGTCAGCGCATTCCCGCCGGTGCGGTGGGGGCTCCATTAGCTGCAGGCACGACCGCGCGCATCTTTACCGGCGCGCCGGTGCCGCCGGGCGCAGATGCCATCGTGATGCAAGAATATGTGTCCTTCGCCAATGGTCAGGCGACATTCAATGAACTGCCCCAGCCGGGCGAATGGATACGCCGTGCCGGCGAAGACATTCGCACCGGTGGTGAAGTGCTGGCGCGTGGCACCCGTCTGCGCCCGCAGGAAGCCGGCCTGGCTGCTTCGGTGGGCCTGGCGTCGTTGCCGGTATTCCGTCGCGTGCGCGTGGCCCTGTTCTCGACCGGCGACGAGCTGGTCATGCCGGGCAATCCTCTGCCGCCGGGCGCGATCTACAATTCCAATCGCTTCCTGCTCAAGGGCCTGCTCGAACAGCTGGGTTGCGAGGTCATCGATTTCGGCATCGTGCCGGACAAGCTCGACGCCACGCGCGCGGCGCTGCGCAAGGCCGCTGCGGAAGACAAGGCCGACCTGATCCTCACCAGCGGCGGTGTGTCCATGGGGGAGGAGGATCACATCAAGCCGGCGGTGGAGGCTGAAGGCGTACTCGATCACTGGCTGGTGAACAGCAAGCCGGGGCGTCCCTTTGCGTTTGGCCGTGTGGTGACTGCCGGGAATGAGGCCGCTTTCATCGGTCTGCCGGGCAATCCGGTGTCGAGTTTCGTGACCTTCCTGTTGCTGGTGCGGCCCTTTATCCGCAAGCTGCAGGGCATGCCGGTCGAGGTTGAAACTGCCCTGCCGCGCGGCATGACGCGCACGGCCGGCTTCGATCAAGCCAAGTCGGATCGTCGGCGTGAATTCCTGCGTGCGCGCATCGGTGAAGATGGTTTGCTCGAACTCTTTCCCAATCAAAGCTCTGGCGTGCTGACCTCGGCGGCCTGGGCGGACGGCCTGATCGACAACCCCGCAGGTGTCCAGATCAAGCGCGGCGACAGCGTGCGCTTCCTGCCTTTCTCGGAGCTGCTTACGTGATTACTGTTCTGTTTTTCGCCGGTCTGCGCGAGGCGGTCGGCACTTCTTCGGAAACCCTGGCACTGCCCTCTGGAGTGACGACGGTGGCCGCCTTGCGCGACCATCTCGCTGCGCGTGGCGACAAGTGGATTGCGCTGAACAGCGCAAAGAATTTGCGCGCCGCGGTCAACCAGGACATGGTGCTGCTGACCGCGGAGATCAAGGACGGCGACGAGATTGCCTTCTTTCCGCCGGTGACAGGGGGCTAAAGATGAAAACCTCCGTCTCTGTCCAGGAAGCCGACTTCGACCTCAGCGCCGAAGTGCGTGCGCTGACCGCGGGCGAGTTTTCCGTCGGCGCGGTGGCCAGCTTTGTCGGCCTGGTGCGCGACAACAATGACGGCACCGGCGTTGCCGACATGACGCTGGAGCACTATCCGGGCATGACTGAAAAGGCCTTGCACGAGATCGTCGCCCAGGCCGGCGAGCGTTGGCAATTGCTGGGTGTGCGCGTGATCCACCGTGTCGGTCATCTGATGCCGGGCGAACAGATCGTACTGGTTGTCGTCAGCAGCCCGCATCGCGGCAATGCATTCGCCGCCTGCGAGTTCATCATGGATTACCTTAAGACCCAGGCACCGTTCTGGAAGAAGGAAAGTACGGACGGTGGGAGCCGCTGGGTCGATGCAAGAGAGAGCGATGATGCCGCGCTGAACAAGTGGCAGGATCAGATCGGGCTATAAGCGGCCGCTCCTGTCACGACCTTGCTTGCCTCAGGCAAGCCTCAAAAAAAACCGGGCCAGTGCCCGGTTTTTTTTCATGCTCCGCTCAGACCATCTTCTCGGCCTTGACCCACGCATCAAAGTCTGCGGCCGTAACGTAGCCCGTGGCAACTGCGGCTTCGCGCAGGGTGGTGCCTTCCTTGTGCGCCTTCTTGGCGATGTCGGCGGCCTTGTCGTAGCCGATGTGCGGATTGAGCGCGGTCACCAGCATCAGGGAGCGTTCGAGCAGCTCGTCTATGCGCGCTTCATTGGCCTGTATGCCCTGCACGCAATGTTCATTCAGGCTGTTCATGCCATCGGCGAGCAGACGCACGCTCTGCAGGAAGTTGTGGATGATGAGTGGCTTGTAGACATTCAGTTCAAAACTCCCCGCCGCCGCGCCCATGCCCAGCGCCACGTCGTTGCCCATGACCTGGGCACAGAGCATGGTGACGGCTTCGCATTGAGTGGGGTTCACCTTGCCCGGCATGATGGAGCTGCCGGGCTCGTTCTCCGGAATGCTGATTTCGCCCAGCCCCGAGCGCGGGCCCGAGGCCAGCCAGCGGATGTCGTTGGCAATCTTGGTCAGCGCCAGCGCCAGGGTGCGTAGCGCCCCATGCGCGGTCGCCAGGGCTTCATGTCCGGCTAGTGCGGCGAACTTGTTGTCGGCACGGCGAAAGGGCAAGCCGGTCTGGCGCAAGAGCTCGGCCGCCACGCGCGCGCCGAACTCCGGATGCGTATTGAGGCCGGTGCCGACGGCGGTACCGCCCGCCGCCAGTGCGCACAGATTGGGCAGGGCGCTGGTGATCGCCTGCTCGGCGAGTTCGAGTTGCGCCGCCCATCCCGACAGCTCCTGCCCCAGCGTCACCGGCGTGGCGTCCTGCAGATGGGTGCGGCCGATCTTGATGATGGCCGCAAAGGCGACCGATTTGGCGGTGATGGCTGCCCGCAACTGGCGCAGGGCTGGCAGCAGCTCGCCATGCACGGCGCTGGCGGCGGCGACGTGCATGGCGGTCGGAAAGATGTCATTGCTCGACTGACCGCGATTCACTTCGTCGTTGGGATGAACCAGGCGTTTCTGTCCGCGCTCGCCCCCCAGCAGTTCGGAAGCGCGATTGGCCAGCACCTCGTTCATGTTCATATTGGTCTGCGTGCCCGAGCCGGTCTGCCACACGGATAAAGGAAAAGCGTCAGCGTGCTTGCCGGCCAGCACTTCATCGGCTGCCGCGACGATGGCGTCGGTTTTCTTGGCATCGAGTAGGCCGAGCTCGCAATTGGCCAGTGCGGCCGCGCGCTTGACCCGCGCCAGCGCATGAATAAGCGCCTGCGGCATGCGCTCGGTGGAGATGGCGAAGTGATGCAGGGAGCGCTGCGTCTGCGCTCCCCACAAGGCCTCTGCGGGAACTTCTATATCGCCAAAGCTGTCCAGTTCTAGTCGGTGCTTGCTTTGCATCATGCGCTAGCCGACGGATTCAGGATGCCTTTCACGACTTTGATCTCCGGGTTTGAATTTTCCGAAGCGCGCTTTTTATCGAGTTTCATTGCTCGCTTTTCCTTGAGTGTGTGCTGAGGCTTTTTCTTGTTTTCCTTCGAAACGTGATGGGCGTGTGACATGGTGTTCTCCTCGTCAGCAAGGCTTCAGTAAGCCGATTGTGCTTCAGTATAGAAAAGGATGAGGCAAGAGCCATGTCGGCAGTGCTCTGTATGACATGCGGATAGAATTTTCTAAGTTGTGTATTAAATTTCATATTATTGGTCTATATTGTTAAACAGTGGCAACGACCGACGGGACAGCTAGCGTCGCTTGAGCATCAATGCTCCACTGTGACTTCCCCGTCAATTCTGTTTCGCTGAAGTGAGGGAACTGGAATGCAGCAAGCCCATGGCTTTTCGACGTGCGTGAGGCGCGTCAGGGCGGTTCTGGCAGTGACGACACTGCTGGGACTTTTGTCAATGCAGGCGTTTGCGGCAGAGCCGACGGCGCCTATGCCGGATGCGAAGGCAGTTGCCGCGCAGACTCAGGCGACGCCGCCACATAATGCCTCCGCCACCTGGCGTGAGGTGCGCAGCGGTGCCGAAGGCTTCACCACGGTGAAGGGTACCGAGACCGGTGTTCTGGTCTCTTCCCAGGGTAATACCTGGCGCGCCATCCGCAATGGCCTGATCACTCCCTACGGCGGTGCCGCGGTGATTCTGGTAGCCGCCGCGATCCTTCTGTTCTACGCCAAGAAGGGCGAGATCAAACTCCAACATCCACGCACCGGGCGCAAGGTCACGCGTTTTACGCCCAATGAGCGGCGTGCCCACTGGGTGGTTGCGATCAGCTTCGTCTGTCTCGCCTTCAGCGGCATCGTCCTGCTGTTCGGCAAGCACATCCTGTTGTGGTTGCTGGGCTACACGCTGTTTTCCTGGCTCGCGGGTTTCTCCAAAAACCTGCACATCATTGCCGGTTTCTCCTTCCTGCTCGGCGTTATTCCGCTGTTCGCCATGTTCTGGAAGGACAACCTCTGGCACAAGTCGGACGCCGAATGGATACGCAAGGCCGGCGGGCTTGCTAGCGGCGAGCACGTGCCGTCGCGGCGCTTCAACTTCGGCGAGAAGGTCTGGTTCTGGGCCGGCCTGTGTTTCTTCGGCCTGATCATGATCGTCTCGGGTCTGGCGCTGACCTTCCCGAATCTATTCGACACGCGTGCCGCCATGCAGTTGGCGCAAATCGTCCATGCGACTTCCGCCTGCCTCGTCATTGCCATGTCCCTGGGCCATATCTACATGGGCACCATAGGCATGGAAGGCTCCTTCGAAGCCATGAAGACTGGCGAGGTGGATGAGTCCTGGGCCAAGGAACATCACGAGATCTGGTATCAGGAGGAGGTCGCGGGTAAGCGCAGCGGAGGTCAGGCATGACATCTGAAACCCGTCATTTCTGTGTGGTCATGGAGCGAAAGTCGCTCGTCAACCGCTGGGTCGATCATCGCTGGGAGGCTATCGCCATAGTGCCCGCCGATGCCCATACGGGCAGCGATCAGGCGCAGTGCCTGCTGCAGGATAGCCAGACCGAGCAGTGGCTGTATCCGCCCCTGCCGCTTGCCCTTTTTGCCGACGACGTTGAGGGTTATCGGCTCAACCTTTCCGCACCCGAGCCGCGCGTCTTTGTGGTGACGCGCGAACAAGACGGGCGCCAGGTGCCGTTCAGTCTTTCCGTCAGTTACGGCGATGCGGCACGCATGCTGGATGCCGGTGAAACGGTGGATAGCATTCCTTTGCCGCAAGAATTGTGGGACTGGGCGGCGCGTTTCTCCGTCGCTAATTTCCGTCCGCCCGAGCCGAAGAAGGAAAAGCGCTATGCGCGCGCACCGAAGATGCAGGGGGCGCGTCCATGAGCGAAGTGAAGCAGGCCGCACCGATGGTGGATATCGACCCGCCGCGCAAGGAAGCCTTCCTTGATCGCTGGTCGCGCGTCAAGCGCGAGGTCGAGGCCGGCGCAGTGCCGCCGGGCACCGTCGCGCCGACCGAGGAAGCGCCTGTCTTGCCGTCGCTCGAAGTGCTGGCGGTGCAGGGGTTGGACGCCGATTTCGCTGCCTTCATGCAGAAGGGCGTGTCCGAGGTGACCCGACGCGCGGCCATCCAGCAACTGTTCAAGCAGCCGGTCTTCAATGTCATGGACGGCCTCGATGTCTACATCGACGACTACAACACTTTTGTGCCGCTGACGGCCACGGAGCTGCCGGGCCTGGCCCATGCGCGCGCCATGCTTTTTCCGGAAGCGGAAGACAACAACAAGAAATCCGATGCGGAGATGCCGGTGAATACCGAAATGCAGGAAACCGTTCGCGCTAGCGATGTGCAAGTGATTGAAGCAGACGAGGAGGGCGAACATGGGCGCGGCTGATCACGCTTTCCTGGCTGTGAGCGAAGCGCATGCCGCCGTGGTAGCCGCCCTGCGCGCGGCCATGAAGCTGCCAGCGCCGGCGCCGGTGCAGGCGGTGGATTATGTGTCCTCTGGCCGCACCCTCATCATCGGGCCGGCCGATATTGCGCTGGACTGGGCCGAACGCCTCAAGGACAGACTGGAGGTCAGCGTGCTGGCGACCGAGGTGCGCGGCAATGAAGAATTGCCGCCGCGCGGCGACTATGCAGTGGCTGCCGGCCGCGACATCAAGCTGCAGGGCTGGCTGGGCAGCTTTATGGTGGAGTGGCAGCAGGCCGCCACGCCCGAGACCGGCTTGATCGGTACGCCGGACTTCAGCACTACGGCAGCCCGCAAGGAGCGCTACGACCTGATCTTCGATCTTTCGCGTGAGCCCTTGATCCGCCTGCCGCACCCGCCGCAAGGGTATTTCTCCGCCGGTCGCGATCCGCTCGAACAGTTCGACGCGATCCTCAAGCTGACTTCCTTTGTCGGCGAGTTTGAGAAGCCGCGCTACTTCGACTACAAGGCTGACCAGTGCGCCCATGCGCGCAATCGCATCGAGGGTTGCAGCAATTGCATCGACCTGTGCTCCACCGGCGCGATCACGCCCAAGGGCGACGGCGTCTACGTCGAGCCGCACCTGTGCATGGGCTGCGGCGCTTGCGCCAGCAGTTGCCCGAGCGGCGCGATGCGCTACAACTATCCTTCCGTGCCCGAGCTGGGCCTGCGTCTCAAGACCATGCTGGCGGCTTATCGCGAAGCCGGCGGCGCGGCGCCGGTCGTGGTTTTCCATGACCGCAAGGGCGAGGACTGGCTGCTGCGCCGCGCCCATCGCCAGGGCCTGCCGCAGAACCTGATTCCCCTGGGTGTGCATGACATCGCCAGCATCGGCCCCGACCTGCTGTTGGCCGCCCTGTGCTACGGCGCTGCCCATGTCGGCGTGCTGCAGACGGACGAGATGCCCGCGGCCTATACGGATAATCTGCGCCGCCAGATCGCGCTGGTGCACAGTCTGCTCGAAGGCTTCGGTTTTGCCGGCGAGCACTGCAGCCTGCTGGCGCATGTAGATGCGCCCGCCGCTGCGTTGCCGGAAACCCTGGCACAGCCCATGGCCCTGCCGCCGGCGAGTTTCAATCTGTTTGCCGAGAAGCGCCGCACCTTGCAGTTTTGCATCGAGCATTTGCAGGCGCATGCGCTGCAGGCGGTGGAGCAGATCGCCCTGCCGGCCGGCTCGCCCTTCGGCACGCTGAACATTGCCGCCGACCGTTGCACCCTGTGCATGGCCTGCGTCGGCGCCTGTCCGGCCAAGGCGCTGCAGGACAACCCGGAGTCGCCGCAGCTGCGCTTCATCGAAAGCAATTGCGTGCAGTGCGGCATCTGCGCCGATACCTGTCCCGAATCCGCGCTGGCGCTTGAACCCCGCCTGCTGCTTACGCCGCAGGCGAAGCAGGCGCGCGTGCTCAACGAAGCTCAGCCCTTCCATTGCGTGCGCTGCGCCAAGCCTTTCGGCACGCGCGCCATGGTCGATTCCATGCTCCAGCGCCTGTCCGGCCACAGCCTGTTTGCCGATGAGGCCGCGCTGCGCCGCCTGCAGATGTGCGGCGACTGCCGCGTCATCGACATGATGGAAAACCGCAAGGAAATGACGGTGGAGGATCTGCCGCGATGAATGCACCCGTCACCCTTATGCTCGACGATGCCGATCTGGCACGGGCCGATGCCTATGCCGTGCTTGCGCATCTGCTCTTTGGCCCGCCTCAGGCGGCGGTGCTCGATACGTTGCGCCAGTCGCAGCGCGATGCTGGCGGCGACGAGGTGAGCGCCGCCTGGAACGCACTCTGTGCCGCAGCTGGCGATGCCAAGGCGATTGCCGACGAGTACGCGGCGCTGTTCGTCAGCGTCGGCAAGCCCGAGGTGTCGCTGTATGGCTCGTGGTATCTGACCGGCTTCCTGATGGAAAAACCGCTGGCCTTGCTGCGTGACGATCTGGCGCGCCTGGGCCTGGCCCGGCAGGAACAGCAACAGGATCCCGAAGATCACATGGCCGGCGAACTCGAGGTCATGCGTCACCTGATCATGCGCGGCGACGCCGCTTGGCAGCAATGCTTCTTCCAGCAGCATCTGCAGCCCTGGTATGGCGATTTCTGTGCCGCCCTGGCAGCAGCCGAGACCAGTGTCTTTTATCGGGCTGTCGCCCGATTCATGCAAACGTTCCTCGACATGGAGCGTGACTATTTCCGATTGCAGGCAGCCGATGGAGGTGTGAAATGAGCAATTCCGACAAGAAAGCAGTGGCGACGACCCAGGTTGCGACTGAAAAGCCAGACAGCAAGCGCCGCAATTTCCTGATCGGCGCAGGGCTGGGCGGCGTCGGTGCTGCGGCTGTGCTGGCCGGCGGTGTCGCCGGTGTCAAGCCAGAGGCCAAGCCTGCTGCAGAGCCGATAGCCGAGGGCAAGGGTTATCAGGAAACCGAGCACGTCCGTCGTTACTACGGCACTACGCGTATCTGACCGGGGAGGGAACGCCATGTTGACCAAGAAATCATCCCAATCTCAGCCGGCAGCGGAGAACAAGGCTGCCAGTATGCTCGACGGCATCCTGCCCGAAGCACTGGATCGCCGCACCTTCATGAAGCGCTCCGGCATGGCTGCCGGCGCCGGCGCCTTTGCCTCGCAACTGCCCTTCAACCTGATCGGCACCGCCGACGCCAAGGGCGAAGCGCCGCCGGCGGCCGGCAAAGTCGAGGTCAAGCGCACCGTCTGTACCCACTGCTCGGTCGGCTGCGCCGTCGATGCCGAAGTGCAGAACGGCGTCTGGACCGGTCAGGAGCCCGTGTTCGATTCGCCCATCAATCTCGGTTCGCACTGCGCCAAGGGTGCCTCGGTGCGCGAGCACGGTCACGGCGAGATGCGCCTCAAGTACCCGATGAAGCTGGTGGACGGCAAGTACGTGCGCATCAGCTGGGACGAAGCCTACAAGGAAGTCGGCGACCGTCTGCTCAAGCTGCGCAAGGAGCATGGGCCGGATTCGGTGTACTGGATCGGCTCCTCCAAGCACAACAATGAGCAGGCCTATCTACTGCGCAAGTTCGTGTCCTTCTGGGGCACCAACAACTGCGACCACCAGGCCCGCGTCTGTCACGCCACCACCGTGGCGGGGGTGGCGAACACCTGGGGTTACGGTGCGATGACCAACTCCTACAACGACATGCAGAACGCCAAGGCCATGCTGTTCATGGGCTCGAACGCGGCGGAGGCCCACCCGGTCGCCATGATGCATATCCTGCATGCCAAGGAGAATGGCGCCAAGATGATCGTGGCGGACCCGCGCTTCACGCGCACTGCCGCCCGTGCCGACCAGTACGTGCGCTTCCGTTCCGGCAGCGACATTGCGCTGATCTGGGGCATTCTCTACCACGTCTTCCAGAACGGCTGGGAAGACAAGAAATACCTCGAGGATCGCGTCTACGGCATGGACAAGGTGCGTGCCGAGGTCATGACCTGGACGCCGGAAAAGGTCGAGGAGGCCAGCGGCGTAAGCGAAGCCGAGGTCTACAAGATCGCCGAGACCATGGCCAAGAACCGGCCCAGCACCATCGTCTGGTGCATGGGCCAGACCCAGCACTCCACCGGCAATGCCATGGTCCGCGCCTTCTGCTGCCTGCAGCTGGCGCTCGGCAATATCGGCGTGTCGGGCGGCGGCGCCAACATCTTCCGCGGCCACGATAACGTGCAGGGCGCGACCGACGTCGGCCCCAATCCGGACTCGCTGCCCGGCTATTACGGCATTGCGCCGGGCGCCTGGAAGCATTGGGCGAGCGTGTGGGGCGTGGATTACGAGTGGATCAAGCAGCAGTACGCGTCCGAGACCATGATGACCAAGCCGGGCATCACTGTGTCGCGCTGGATCGACGGGGTGCTCGAGAAGAACGAGAACATCGACCAGGACGCCAATCTCAAGGCGGTGGTGTACTGGGGCATGGCGCCGAACTCACAGTCGCGCGGCAAGGAAATGGTCGAGGCCATGAAGCTGCTCGACACCCTGGTGGTGATCGACCCCTATCCTTCCGCCACCGCCGCAATGGCGGCCATGGTCAGGAAGGACGGCGTCTATCTGCTGCCGGCGGCGACCCAGTTCGAGACCGAGGGTTCCTGCACGGCGTCCAACCGCTCGCTGCAGTGGCGCGAAGCGGTGATCAAGCCGCTATTCGAATCGCGTCCCGACCATACGATCATGTATCAGCTGGCCCGCGTCTTCGGCTTCGAGAAGGAGTTCGTCAGGAACATCAAGGTGACCAACGACGAGCCGAGCATGGAGGACACCCTGCGCGAGATCAACAAGGGTACCTGGACCATCGGCTATTCCGGCCAGTCGCCCGAGCGTCTCAAGCTGCACATGAAGAACATGCACACCTTCGACGTGAAGACCCTGCGCGCCAAGGGCGGCCCCTGCGACGGCGACTACTTCGGTCTGCCGTGGCCGTGCTGGGGCACGCCGGAAATGAAGCACCCCGGTTCGCCCAACCTCTATGACACCAGCAAGCACGTCATGGACGGCGGCGGCAACTTCCGCGCCAACTTCGGCGTCGAGCGCGAGGGCGTGAACCTGCTCGCCGGCGACGGCTCGGCCTCCAAGGGCGCCGATCTGCAGTTCGGTTATCCGGAGTTCGACCACCTGCTGTTGAAGAAGCTGGGCTGGTGGGACGAGCTGACCGACGACGAGAAGAAGCTGGCCGAGGGCAAGAACTGGAAGACGGACAACTCCGGCGGCATCATCCGTGTGGTCATGAAGAACCACGGCTGCTATCCCTTCGGCAATGCCAAGGCGCGCGCCCTGGTGTGGAACTTCCCGGACCCGGTGCCGCTGCACCGCGAGGCGCTATATTCGACCCGCCCCGATCTGGTCGCCAAGTATCCGACTCACGACGACAAGAAAGCCTTCTGGCGTCTGCCCACGCTCTACAAGTCGATTCAGCAGAAGAACGTCGAGGACAAGCTGGCGGAGAAATTCCCGCTGATCCTGACGTCTGGCCGTCTGGTCGAGTACGAGGGTGGTGGCGAGGAAACCCGCTCCAATCCCTGGCTGGCCGAGCTGCAGCAGGAAGCGTTCGTGGAAATCAATCCGCGGGCTGCCAATGATCGCGGCATACGCAACGACGACTGGGTCTGGCTCAAGACGCCAACGGGTGCGCAGCTCAAGGTACGCGCCCAGGTCACCGAGCGTGTTGGTGCCGACACCTGCTTCATGCCTTTCCACTTTTCCGGACACTGGATGGGCGAGGACATGCTCAAGTACTACCCCGAGGGAGCGCACCCCATCGTGCGGGGCGAGGCGGTGAATACCGCCACGACCTACGGCTACGACAGCGTGACGATGATGCAGGAAACCAAGACCACCATCTGCCAGGTCGTGAAGGCATAACGAGAAGAACCAAGGAGAGACATCATGGCCCGCATGAAATTCCTCTGTGACTCCGAGCGTTGCATCGAGTGCAACGGCTGCGTCACGGCCTGCAAGAACGAGCACGAGGTGCCCTGGGGCATCAACCGCCGTCGCGTCGTCACCATCGGTGACGGCCAGCCCGGTGAAAAGTCGGTCTCGGTCGCCTGTATGCACTGTACCGACGCGCCGTGCATGGCCGTGTGTCCGGTCGACTGCTTCTATCACACCGAAGAAGGCGTGGTGCTGCACGACAAGGACCTGTGCATAGGCTGCGGCTACTGCTTCTACGCCTGCCCCTTCGGCGCGCCGCAGTATCCGCAGAACGGCGCCTTCGGCCAGCGCGGCAAGATGGACAAGTGCACCTTCTGCGCCGGTGGTCCTGAAGCCGACAACTCGCCGGAAGAGTTCGAGAAGTACGGCAAGAACCGACTCGCCGAAGGCAAGCTGC
This sequence comes from Rhodocyclaceae bacterium, assembly GCA_035565355.1. Lineage (GTDB taxonomy): Bacteria > Pseudomonadota > Gammaproteobacteria > Burkholderiales > Rhodocyclaceae. Next base: position 7,138 of record DATMSM010000085.1, on the reverse strand, counting down.
CGCTGTGCGCCGAGATGTGCTCGACCAAGGCGCTACTCGGCGGCGACGCCGATGTGATTGCCGACATCTTCCGCCAGCGCTCGCTGACGCGCGGCAAGGGTGGCGAACTGTGGGGCTGGTCCACCGCCTACGGCAAGGGCGACTTCCCCAAGGATGAGCCCGGCAAAGGTACGGACAAGAAGGGAGGCAAGTGATGAAAGCCTTATTGATCCCCGGTGCGCTGGCACTGCTGCTCGCGGCCTGTGGTGAATATCCGCAGACGATAGTCTATGAGCAGGGCAAATATCACGGCAAGGCGGATGCACGGCCCTATGACGCCGCCCCCTGGAATGGCGACAAGGCGCAGTGGGAGAAGGATATCCGCGCGCGTGGCCAGAACCAGAACGAATACAAGCGCAGCCAATGAGCGGAGGATATATGATGAAAAAACTCAGTCTCTGCCTCGCGCTACTGTTCAGCACCGGCGTTTTCGCCAAGCTGCCGCCGCCCGACGACGCGGCCAAAGCCAAGGCCGCCGAGGCCAAGGCCAAGACCGCGCATGGCGACAAGGTCGCGGCCTTCCAGCTGTGCAAGTCGCAGAATCAGGTTGCGGAGCGTTACCGCAAGCAGAGCGGCAAGCCCGCCGAGCCGGGCAGCCTGGGCAAGTGCGAGGATCCGGGCCCCTTCGTTTACGTGCAACCGGTGCCGCAGTCCATCATGCCCGGCGGCGCAGCGACGGGAACCAAGCCGCCGGAGGCCGGCGACAAGGCGCCGCAGCCCGCCAAGAAGTAAACGCGGCGCAAGAGTAATGAAAAAGGGCTCCCGACGGGAGCCCTTTTTGTTTGCCTGATGCTGCGGCTTACAGCGCTGCCAGCGCGCTATTGAAGGTGGCGCTCGGGCGCAACAGCGCGTTGGCCTTGCTGTCGTCGGTGCGGTAGTAGCCGCCGAGATCGGCCGGCTTGCCGCCGGAGGCGATGATCTCGCCGATGATCTTGGCCTCGTTGTCCTTCAGCGACTTGGCCAGCGGCGCAAAGCGCGCCTGCAGTTCCTTGTCTTCGCTCTGCGCAGCCAATGCTTCGGCCCAGTACAGCGCCAGGTAGAAATGGCTGCCGCGCACGTCGAACTCGCCGACCTTGCGGCCGGGCGAACGGTTCTCGTCGAGGAAGCGCGCATTGGCCTGATCCAGGGTCTTGGCAAAGACCTTGGCCTTGGCGTGATTGGTGGTGTCGCCGAGATGCTCGAAGGAAGCGGCCAGCGCCAGGAACTCGCCCAGCGAGTCCCAGCGCAGGTGGCTGTCTTCGACGAACTGCTGCACGTGCTTGGGCGCCGAACCGCCGGCGCCGGTTTCAAACAGGCCGCCGCCGTTCATCAACGGCACGATGGATAGCATCTTGGCGCTGGTGCCCAGTTCCATGATGGGGAAGAGATCGGTCAGGTAGTCGCGCAGCACATTGCCGGTGACCGAGATGGTGTCCTGGCCCTTGCGGATGCGGTCGATGGAGTACTGGATCGCCTTCACCGGCGAAAGGATCTCAAGCGTCAGGCCGTTGGTATCGTGCTCCGGCAGATAGGCCTTGACCTTGGCGATCAGCTGCGCATCGTGGGCGCGGGTTTCGTCCAGCCAGAACACGGCCGGCGTGTTGGAGAGGCGGGCGCGGTTCACGGCCAGCTTGACCCAGTCGCGGATCGGCGCGTCCTTGACCTGGCACATGCGCCAGATGTCGCCGGCCTGCACCTGATGTTCAAAGATCACTGCGCCGTCCTGATCCGTCACGCGCACCGTGCCGTCGGCGGGGATCTCGAAGGTCTTGTCGTGCGAGCCGTATTCCTCGGCCGCCTGGGCCATCAGGCCGACATTGGGCACCGTGCCCATGGTCTTGGGATCAAAAGCGCCGTTCTTCTTGCAGTCGGCGATCACCACTTCATAGATGCCGGCATAGCAGCGGTCCGGAATCACCGCCTTGGTGTCCTGCAGCTCGCCCTGGGCGTTCCACATCTTGCCCGAGTCGCGGATCATCGCCGGCATGGACGCATCGACGATCACATCGCTGGGCACATGCAGATTGGTGATGCCCTTGTCCGAGTTCACCATGGCCAGCGCCGGACGCTGTGCGTAGAGAGCGGCGATGTCGGCCTCGATGGCGGCGCGCTGCAGCTCGGGCAGCTTGTCGAGCTTGGCGTAGAGATCGCCGATACCGTTATTCGGGTCGAAGCCGATGCCAGCTAGCGAGGTGCCGTGCTTTTCCAGCACCGGCGCGTAGAAGACGGACACGGCGTGGCCGAAGAGGATGGGGTCGGAGACCTTCATCATGGTCGCCTTGAGATGCAGCGAAAACAGCACGCCCCGGGCCTTGGCGTCTTCAACCGCGGCGGCGTAGAAGTCGCGCAGCGCGGCCTTGCTCATAAAGGTCGCATCGACGACTTCACCGGCCTGCACCTTGACGCTGTCCTTGAGCACTGTGGTCTTGCCGTCGGCGCCGACGAGTTCGATCTTTAGGCTGCCGGCCTTGGCCAGCGTGGCCGACTTTTCATTGCCGAAGAAATCGCCGCCGTCCATATGGGCGACATGGGTCTTGGAGTCGGCGCTCCAGGCGCCCATCTTGTGCGGGTTCTTGCGCGCATAGCCCTTGACCGAAGGCGGCGCGCGGCGGTCGGAGTTGCCTTCGCGCAGCACCGGGTTCACGGCGCTGCCCTTGACGCGGTCGTAGCGCGCCTTGATGTCCTTCTCGGCGTCGTTGGCCGGGGTTTCCGGATAGTCCGGCAGGTCGTAGCCCTTAGCCTGCAGCTCGGCGATGGTGGCCTTGAGCTGGGGAATCGAGGCGCTGATATTCGGCAGCTTGATGATGTTGGCTTCCGGCTTCGTCGCCAGCTCGCCCAGTTCCTTGAGATGGTCGCCAACGCGCTGCTCGGGCTTCAGCCTATCCGCAAACTGGGCGATGACCCGGCCGGACAGCGAAATGTCGCGGGTTTCAACCGAGATGCCCGTGCCCTTGGTAAAGGCCTGGATGATGGGCAGGAGCGAACGCGTGGCAAGCGCCGGGGCCTCGTCGGTGAGGGTATAGATGATTTTGGCGTCGCTCATGGTCCTTCGTCTCCGTGATCACTAGGTTTTTTGCGGAAACGAGATTATAAATGCTGCGTTGCAGTATGGGGTTAGAGGGGGGCAAGCTATGCTTCTTAAGGCGATCATTGCTCCTAGGGTGTTGGTATCGCGTCTAGCTCCAGCGCTAAAGTAGTCTTGTTCTTTTGGCCTTTAAGAAAGCCGACAAAGCTCTCTAGTATTTTCTTTCCGTTGCTTTCAGACTGGTGGCCTAGCAACCACTCTAGCTCTTGGAATGACCAATTTTCCAGCCTGGCGGACATGGTTTCATCCAATGGGGTTATAGCCTCAAGGACTGCCTGTTTGACCTGTGCAAACTCATTAGCAACATAATGCCGTAGGGCAATCAGATAGGCAGCATTTAGGCCTTCATTTAACGTTTTTACCGCCGCACCCTTGGCGTCTATAAGTGCATCATACCTAGCGATGTCATTGGTAATTAACATGTATTCCAGTAGGTTTGTTATCGCGGGGATGTTGCTGGGGTCCAGTTCACAAATTTTTTCTGCTATCTCTTTAGCATCGTTGTACCGGTGAAGTTTGCCAAGAGCGCTACGTTTAATATCAAGCAATAGAATATTGTCGGGCTCAATGTCTAAACCTGCGGCACAGTATTCCAGTGCTCGGATTGGATTCCCGGTTTTAAGTAGGTTGAGCGCCTTCTCTTGTACTTCCAATATTTGAATACGCCTATCTTGAGTCTTGTTGTATTCCGATAAGCGTTCCAACTCTGCCGCTGATTTATTCTGGGCTTCGGTGATTTCTCTCTGGCTTATTTCTATCTCTTGCCGTAGTTGGCGAATTTGCCCTAACTCTTCTTGATAATCACTTTTTACCTTGTTGATATCTTTTAAACCTTGGTATCCAAAAAACGCAGCTATCGCTAGTCCAAAAGTGATCACCAAGTTTAGAGTCGTAAGACTTGATGTGTAGGCCTCCTTGAGTAAGTCTTTCTCTATTTTGTAGTTCAATTGATCCCTTCGAGTCTCTTTGATGTTCTCTTCTAGGTATTCAATTTTTTTTGCCAATTGCTCATCTGCCACCTTTGCCGGGTGGGGGGCACCAAGCAAAGATGAGGAAAGAAGTAAGGTCGCAACCAGAGCCAAGATATTTTTCATAGCCATATAACGGCTTTCGTCCAAACGGTAAGTAAAGTGATTTTGCTAGGCTAGCGGCAGGATGTAATATTTGCAATCACAACAATCAATTGCCCCCTTCTTCCTCTCATCCTCTTGTACAAAGCCGATAGGTCGTTTGGGCACATCGGGCGGGGTCATCAGCTGACGTAGCGCCTCGAAGACCTGTTTCAACTGGGCCCGTGTATTGCCCGCAAAAGTCTCGTGCTGCAGGGATAAAAGCTCTGTCTTCTGTTCCAGTGCATCCAGCTTGGCTGCCAGTTCTCGGCTGCTGCTCAGTACTTCGCGCAAGGGCACAAAGGCGCGCACCACATACACGCCCATTTCGATGGCTTGCGCCGAGTTGAGCACGTTGGCGGCCTGAATTGCGCCATGTTCCGTGAAGGCGAAGGGTAAGGCCTTCGAGAATTTGAGCTTGGCGAGGTGGTCGCAATTTGCGACCACCTCGGCTTTCTCGTCGGGCGTAAGCTGGAACATGAAATCCGCCGGGAAACGCTCGCTATTACGTTTTACTTGCTCATTCAGGCGCTTGGTCGGCACCCCGTAAAGCGTGGCAAGGTCGGCATCGATCATCACCTTCTGAGCACGAATCATCAGAATGCGGCTTTCGATGTGCAATGTGGGTGTCACCGTATCCGTTTTGCTCATGGCTGGCCTTGAGGTTTCCTGGATGGCTGCTCGCGCTTCAGGCAGTCAAGCAGTGGTGCGGGAACTTGTTGTGTCGAGCTACTGGCTACAGAGGGGCAGGGCAGCGGGGTTTTCTGCGCCACTTACTATGCCAGAACGGCGCTGAAAGAGGCTGCTCCGAATTGCTTGATGACGAACGATTAGGGGCGCAGCCGCTCACCCTGCTGCTGCTTATTCAGAAACGTCCAGGCCAGTACGCGGCTCTCCTTCTGTCCGTGCTTCATCTTGATCAGCTGACTTTGCGCCACGCCCACGCGATGCAGCGCGCGTGACAGGGCCGGCAGCGTCGCGGCCTTGGATACCAGCGAAGTGAACCACAGGCACTGCTGTGGGATGCGAGCGCTCTCTTCTATCATGCGCAGGATGAAGCCTTCTTCACCGCCGGGGCAGACCAGTTCGTTGGCCTGGCCGCCGAAGTTGAGCGCGACTGCTTCTGCGCCCTTGTCCTTACGCTTGAGCGGTGCTGCCTGGGCCACCTTCTCCAGATTGCCGACCTTGCGCCGGGTGCCGGCTTGCGCTTCGGCCATGGAGGCGTGAAAGGGCGGGTTGCACAGGGTCAGGTGAAAGCGCTCGCCACTTTTCACCACGCCTTTGAAAATGGCATTGCGCTCACTTTGCAAACGCAGTTCGATCTGCGCGGCGGGGATGCCGTTGGCAGCTAGGATGGCTTGCGCACTCGCCAGTGCGCCGGCATCGATATCGCTGCCGACCACCTGCCAGCCGTATTCGCACTGGGCAATCAGCGGGTAGATGCAGTTGGCGCCGGTGCCGATATCGAGCAGGCGCACTGAACTGCCTGTTGGCACATTCCCTTTCTTGTCCCCCGCCAGCAGATCGGCCAGATGGTGCACATAGTCGGCGCGGCTGGGGATGGGCGGGCACAGGTACTGGGGCGGAATGTTCCAGTCCTTGATGCCGTAATGCAGCGCCAGCAGGGCAGCATTGAGTGCGCGCACGGCCTGCGGGTCGGCAAAGTCTATGCTCTCGTCTGCGTAAGCATTGGCGCGCACAAAGGCCTGCAATGCCGGATAAGCCGCGAGCAACAGATCAAAGTCGTAGCGGCCCTGATGGCGATTGCGGGGGTGAAAGCGGGCGATGTTGCTCACGAGTTTGGGGCAGGTCGTCGGAAGCGGCCGATCATAGCGCGCCCCATACTCTTGCAGACATAACAAAAAGCGCCCCGCAGGGCGCTTTTTGTTGAGGCACGTTAAAGGAGCCGGAGGGGCTTAGAGACAGTCGAGCGCTTCGACCTTTTCCTTCTTGCCCTGTCTGGCGGCCTTGCGGTACTCCTTGTCGCCCGCGAGTTCGTCGGCCTGGGCCTGCTCCAGCTTCTGCTGCTCGACCTTGCGCTTGGCCTTGAGGTCGGCGACCTTGGCCTTGGCGGCGTCCTTGGCCGGGCCCTTGGCGGCTTCCTGCACGTCGTGCTGGGCGGCATTGAGGTTGGTATTGAGGCGGGTGATTTCATCGCCGGCGGCGACGATGGCGGCATGGGCGGCATTGGCCTTGTTGCAGGCTTGAGCCTGCGCCTTCTGGGCGCCGTTGTACTTCTCGACGTCGAGCTGCGGCTTGGCGGCTTCCCGTTTCATGCACTGTGCGGGTTCTCCGCTCGCCTTTTCTCCGGGCGGACAGGTCAGGGCTGCGGCAGGCAGCGAAAGCGCGGCCAGAAGAACGGCGACGGGGCTGGCGGAAAGAATGCGAATGCTCATGGTGTCTCCTTTGGGCTGGACAGTGGGCTAACGGAGTTTCTGTGCATCGTGCTGGGATGGGTGGGACGTCGTTACCGCAACCACCGTTCCCAGCTTAGACGGTGGTGGCGAGAGGAATTTGAGCCAGATCATGCTCAGACGATATCGGCCCGATCGGGTTCCGACCAGGCGATGGCATGGCGCACTGCATGCTGCCAGGCTTGCAGCGCGTCTGCACGCTGCGCCGACGACAGGCGCGGCTCGAAGCGCTTGTCTTCCTGCCAGTGCGCGGCAATGAGCGATTTGTCCGGCCACAGGCCGCAGCCCAGACCGGCCAGATAGGCGGCGCCGAGGGCCGTGGTCTCGGTCTGCTGCGGCCTTACTACCGGCACGCCGAGCAGGTCGGCCTGCCTTTGCATCAGGAGATCATTTCTGGCCGCGCCGCCGTCCACCCGCAATTCGGTGAGCGGTGTCGGCGCGTCCTGCTGCATGGCCTGGAGCACGTCGGCGCATTGCAGGGCGATGGCGTCGAGCGCGGCGCGGGCGATATG
>DATMSM010000084.1:0-38026 GCA_035565355.1 Rhodocyclaceae bacterium | reverse complement strand
CCCGGCCGCAGCGCCGGCGCCGCTGCCGCTGGCCGCCATCCAGGTATTGTCGGGTGCCGGCAGCGGCAAGACGCTGGAGCTCGTCAAGACGGTGACGACGCTGGGCAAGCCAGGCGTGCAGGTGGCCGTGATTGCGCGGCGCCCGCAGGGTTATTTCATCACCCATGTCGAAGGCGCCAATTTCCCGGTCGTCAATGGCAAGGCGCTTGATGCGCAGGCGCACCCGCTCAGCGATCATGACGTGATCGAAATCGCGGGCGTCAAGATGGAGTTTTTCGTCAAGTCCTGAGGCCCTGCCCAGGCTTTCATTTCTGAAGGGTTGCGGGGGGCACCTTGAGCTTGCACTGGATACGTTACGGCCTAGGCCTGCTCATGCTGGCGACTGTGCTGGGCCATGCCCTGCATGTGTACGACATTCCCCTGATCACCCGGCTGGAGGCGATTGCCTACGACAGCAAGGTGCGCCTCACCATGCCGCAGACGCTGGACCCCCGCATCGTCATCGTCGATATTGACGAAAAATCGCTGGCCGAGCAGGGACGCTGGCCCTGGGGCCGGGACAAGCTGGCGGCGCTGACCGACAAGCTGTTTGACCAGCACGGCGCCGCCGTGCTCGGCTTCGACGTCGTGTTTGCTGAGGCTGATGAGAGCTCCGGCCTCGGTTCGCTGGAGCGTCTGGCGCGAGGGGCGCTGCGAGACAATGGGGCCTTCCAGGGCATGCTGCAGAACCTGCGCCCGCAGCTTGACAATGACGCGCGTTTCGCTGCAGCGATCAAGGGGCGCAAGATCGTTCTTGGCTATCCCTTCTCGAATGCCGCCAACAGCGTGCGCACCGGCAGCCTGCCCGAGCCGGTACTGCAGGCGGGCGATTTCACCAGCGAACCGCGCGTTTTCCCTTTCAGCAGCTATGGCGGCAATCTCGAGCGCTTCCAGTCTGCCGCCAGTGGCGGCGGGCATTTCAATCCGGTCACCGATCTGGACGGCATCACCCGGCGCGTGCCCATGGTCGTCAAGTACGAGGGCGCGTATTACGAGTCCTTGTCGCTGGCGGTGGCCCGCGCTTATCTGAATACACCCCGCCTTGTACCGGGCTATCCACCCGGCAGCAATGTTGCCGAGTGGCTGGAGCTGCGCAACGCCGATCAGTCCGTGCGCCTGCAGGTCCCGGTGGATGACTTCCTGACGGCCCTGGTGCCGTATCGCGGCTACGCGCACAGCTTTCCCTATGTTTCCGCCACCGATGTACTCAAGGACAAGGTCGCTGCCGGGACCTTCAAGGACAAACTGGTGTTGGTGGGCACCACTGCGCCCGGCCTGCTCGATCTGCGCGCCACGCCGGTGGACGGCGCCTACCCCGGGGTCGAGGTGCATGCCAACCTGATTAGCGGCATGCTGGACGGCACGCTCAAGCACAGACCAGGCTATGTACTGGCGATAGACGTGCTGACGCTGGTCGCCATCGGCGCCATCCTGATTTTCGTCATGCCTATGCTGTCGCCGTTGCTGGCAACGGCCGTGGCAGTGCTGCTGGCCCTGGCCGTCTGCGCCTTCAATCTGGTGTTGTGGGGTTCGGCCAATCTGCTCGCACCGCTGGCGAATGCATTGATTCTGATTGCGGCACTGTTTGCGCTCAATATGTCCTGGGGCTACTTCATCGAGTCGCGCAGCAAGCGGCAGTTCACCGAACTGTTCGGCCAGTATGTGCCGCCCGAGCTGGTCGACGAAATGGCCAGGAACCCGGAAAGCTACAGTATGGAGGGGCGGCGTGCCGAGCTGACGGTGTTGTTCTCCGACGTGCGCGGCTTCACCACGATTTCGGAGGGCTTGCAGCCGGAAGAGCTGGCGACGCTGATGAACGAATACCTGGGTGCCATGACGGCAGTCGTGCAGCGCCACCGGGGTACGCTGGACAAGTACATCGGCGATGCCATCATGGCCTTTTGGGGGGCGCCGGTCGATGATCCCCAGCATGCCCGCAATGCCCTGCTGACGGCGATCGAGATGCAGGCGGCACTGACCGAACTGAACCAGGTGCTGACGGCCAAAGGCTGGCCCAGCCTGGCCATCGGCGTGGGCGTGAATACCGGCCCGATGACGGTCGGCGATATGGGTTCGCCGGTGCGCAAGTCCTATACCGTGATGGGCGATGCGGTCAATCTCGGTTCGCGCCTCGAGGGCATCACCAAGGAGTATGGTGTCGGTATCATCGTCGGCGAAGAGACACGCGCGGCCTTGCGCCAGGAGTTTGCCTTCCGCGAACTCGACCGCGTGCGCGTCAAGGGCAAGGACGAGGCCATCGCCATCTACGAGCCGTTGGGGATCGAGGCTGAACTGCCGCAGGCACTGGCGGATGAACTGAAATTGTGGAACCAGTTCCTGCGCCTGTATCGTGCCCAGGACTGGGACCAGGCCGAACTGGCGCTGATGAATCTGCAGCGCATGGCGTCCAGGTATCTGTACGAAAAGTATGCGGAGGCGATTGCCAGCCACCGCAAGGAGCCACCCGGCGAGAACTGGGACGGCGTGACCGTCTTCAAGACCAAATGAGCCCGGCATGAAGATACGCATTCTTGGTTGCAGCGGCGGCATCGGCGGCAAGAACCTGCGCACGACCTCCTTCCTGGTCGATCACGACATACTCGTGGATGCAGGCACCGGCGTGGCCGATCTGTCGATCGCCGAGCTGGCACAGATCGATCATGTGTTCCTGACACACTCCCATCTCGATCACATCGCCTGTCTGCCCCTGCTCATCGACACCGTCGGCGATATGCGGCAGAAGCCGCTGGTTGTGCATGCCACCGACGCCACGCTGGAAATTCTGCGCAACCATGTCTTCAACTGGGCCGTGTGGCCGGACTTCACTGAAATCCCGGCCGAGGAAACGCCTTTTCTGCGCTATGCCAGCCTGCGTGTCGGCGAGACCGTGGACATGGGCGGCCGCAAGTTTACGCCGCTGCCCGCGAACCATACCGTGCCTGCGGTTGGCTACCAGCTTGACTCGGGCACGGCAAGCCTGGTCTTTTCCGGCGACACCGGTCCCTGCCCCGAGCTCTGGCGCGCGGTGAACAAGATACGCAACCTCAAGTACCTGATTGTCGAAACTGCCTTCTCCAACCGCGAAAAGCAGCTGGCCAGGGTTTCCTTGCATCTGTGTCCGGACATGCTGGCCGAGGAGCTCGCCAATCTGCAGCGGCCGGCCGATATCTACATCACCCATCTCAAGCCCGGGCAGAGCGAGTTGATGATGGAGGAGATTCTCGACGCTGTCGGCGATCTGGCGCCGCGCATGTTGCAGAACAATATGGAGTTCGAGATCTGATGGCGGCCCTGCCTGTTACCGCCGCCACGCTAGCCGTGCTCTATCCCTTTGCCGAGGTAGACGCACAACGCCTGGCGCAGTTGCTGCCCCTATGTCATCGCGAGCGCTTTCGTCAGTCCATTGATCCCTTTCGCCAGCGCGACTGGGCCGGCCAGGTGATCTATCTGATGCGCGGAGAACTCAAGCTGACCCAGCCCGACGGCGTCGTGCGCGTGCTGGTCGGCGGCACCGACCGAGCGCTCTTCCCCGTCTCGCAGGCCGGACAGATGCCGGTGTCGACCAAGGCCATTACCGATATCGAAATCCTGCGCATCGAGGAGGAGGCGGCCGATATCGTCGTCACGTGGGATCAGTGCCTGCCCGAGCAGGCTGCGCCGCAGCCCGATCAGGTGGCGACCACCGACTGGCGCATGATGTCGGGCATGTTCGCGGTACAGAGCCTTACCTACGGTAGCTTTGCCTCGCTGCCGCCGGCGCATATCGCCACCTTGCTCGAACGCTTCCAGCGCAGTGCCGTCAAGCGCGGCGACGTAATCATCCGTCAGGGCGATACCGGTGACTACTACTATCTGATCGAACAGGGTCGCTGCCTGGTGACGCGCGACGTGGCCGGCAGCACCGTCGAGCTGGCCGAGCTCAAGGCCGGCGATGCCTTTGGCGAAGAGGCGCTGGTAGCTGACAAGCCACGCAATGCCACTGTCACCATGCGCACCGACGGCGTCCTGCTGGTACTCTCAAAGGCTGAATTCAACGAGTTGCTGCGTGAGCCGCTGCTGGTGCGCTGCAATCTGAGCGATGCGCTGCAGCGCATCCGGCGGGGCGCCGTCTGGCTGGATGTGCGCTTTGCAGCCGAGTATCAGCACGACGGTTTGCCCAGGGCTCTCAACGTGCCGCTCAACGAGCTGCGCGCTGCCATGTCTCTGCTGGACAAGGCCAGAGAATATATTGTTTATTGTCAGACCGGCCGGCGTAGCGCCGCAGCCGCCTTCCTGCTTTCGCAACGCGGTTTCAAGGTTGCCATGCTGGAAGGTGGTCTGCGTTCCTTCACCGGTGCGGCAGAGAAGGAAAGAGGTTGATATGAACGCAGTTGCAGCGAGCAAGGAATCCGGAGGACTCGCCGATATCGGTGGACGACTCGCCTTCTTCAAGACGCTACAGACGGTCACCAACAAGATCCATGCGACAGCGGACGTCGAAGAGATCATGCTGGAGCTGTCGCAGGAGATCTGTACGCTCTTCAATGCGGATCGACTGACTATCTACTCGCTGGACGACGACAAGACCGCCATCGTCTCCAAGATCAAGACCGGCCTGAATTCCTTCAAGGATCTGCGCCTGCCGATTACCGAGCAGAGCGTGGCCGGACACGTGGCCATGTCCAAGCGGCTGGTGAATATCTGCGATGTGTATGACGAGGCCGAACTCCGGGCTGTGCATCCGGAACTCCGCTTCCTGCGCGAAGTGGACAAGCGCACCGGTTACCGTACCAAGCAGATGCTGGTCGGCCCCATCGTCAATGCCGCCAATGGCGAGCTGCTCGGTGTTGTGCAGATTATCAACAACAAGGATGGCTCCCCGTTCTCTGCGCTGGCAGAGGAAGGCCTGAAGGGCCTGTGCGAGACGCTGGCGATTGCCTTCACTCAACGCAAGAGTACGCATGTCATCCGCAGCAAGTACGACTATCTGGTCATGGATGCGGTGATTTCGGCACAGGATCTCGAGGTCGCTACCCGCAAGGCGCGCCAGTCCGGCACCGATGTCGAGGAAGTGCTCATCGCCGAACTCGACGTGCCGCCCGCGACCATAGGCTCGGCCTTGTCGCGTTTCTTCAATGTACCTTACGAGCCGTACAAGGGCGATCGCGTCAAGCCGCTGGACCTGATGAAAAACATCCGCCGCGAATACGTCGAGCAGAACCACTGGCTACCGGTCGAGGATGGGCCCGAAGGCATCGTCATCCTGACCATGGACCCCGAGCAGGTCAAGGGCGCGCGCGTCGTTAACAACGTCTTCCCCAAGAGCAAGCTCAAGTACACCGTCACCACCATACGCGAGTTCAAACAGAGCACCGACCAGGCCTTTGGCATGGGCGGTGGCGGCTTTACCGACGACACCAATGTCGGCGATCTGCTCGAAACCATGGGCGACATGGAGAGCGAGGCTGATGCCGCCAACGAGGACGTCAGCGCGGCCGCCGACAACGAGCTGGTCAAGCTGGTGAACAAGATCATCATCGACGCCTATCAGCAAGGCGTGTCCGACATCCATATCGAGCCGGGACCGGGCAAGGAGCGTACGCTGATCCGCTTCCGTCGCGACGGGGGGCTGGTCAAGTACATCGAGATTCCGGCGAGTTACCGGAGCTCCATCGTGGCGCGCCTCAAGATCATGTGCGATCTCGACATCGCCGAACGCCGCAAGCCGCAGGACGGCAAGATCAAGTTCAAGAAGTTCGGCCCGCTCGACATCGAGCTGCGCGTGGCGACGATACCGTCGGCCGGCGGCGTCGAGGATGTGGTCATGCGTATCCTCGCCGCCGGAGAACCCATTCCGCTCGACAAGCTGGGCGTGCTGCCGGCCAATCTGGAACGCCTCAAGGCCTGCGTTTCCAAGCCCTACGGCCTGTTCTTCGTGTGCGGCCCGACCGGCTCCGGCAAGACGACCACACTGCACTCCATCCTCAAGTTCCTCAACACGCCAGACACCAAGATATGGACGGCGGAGGATCCGGTCGAAATCACGCAGAAGGGCCTGCGCCAGGTGCAGGTCAACAAGAAGGCAGGCCTTGATTTCGCCACGGTGATGAAATCCTTCCTGCGTGCCGATCCCGACATCATCATGGTTGGCGAAATGCGCGATGCCGAAACCACGGGCATCGGCATCGAGGCTTCGTTGACCGGCCACCTGGTGCTGGCGACGCTGCACACCAATAGCGCGCCCGAGTCCATCATCCGTCTGCTCGACATGGGCATGGATCCGTTCAACTTTGCCGACGCCTTGTTGGGCATTCTTGCGCAGCGCTTGGCCAAGCGCTTGTGCGGCAAGTGCAAGGAAGCGTATACGCCCGACGCCGAGGAGCTCAACCAGTTCATGCACGAGTACTGCGCTGAACTGCAGAACACCGAGGGCTTTCAGAAGGACCGCAAGGGCGCCATGGAGGCGACCTACAAGCGTCTGCTCAAGGATTACGGCAAGGACGGAAAGTTCCAGTTTCATCGTCCCAAGGGTTGTCCGGAGTGCAACGACAGCGGCTACAAGGGTCGCTGCGGCCTGCATGAGCTGATGACAGGCACCGACGCGACCAAGAAGCTGATCCAGGAACATGCGCGCGTTACCCAGCTGTTCGCGCAGGCGCTGGAGGATGGCATGTTGACGCTGAAGATGGATGGCATGGAGAAGGTTCTGCAGGGCATTACCGACATGAAGCAGGTGCGCGCTGTATGTATCAAGTGAGCGACCCCCATCCCCTCCCGGGGAGGGGCTTTTGCTTGCTCGCTGCGCTCATTTTTTACGGGGCACTTCGTGGTGATGTGGGCGCGGTTTGCGGCTCCGCCGCCCGCCGTCCCGGCTTGTCCCACAGGGATTTCCTGCGGTCAGGGCGGCCCGGCGCCGGGACTGGGCCCTTTGCTCTTCGTGGCTTCCTTGTCGGGGCACTGTGAGCATGGAAACCACAGACGATCTTTTCCAGCGCCTCGAGCAACTCAACGACATTGGCGCCGCGCTCTCCAAGGAGCGTGATATCGACCGTTTGCTGGAATTGATCCTGGTGGCGGCCAAGCGCATTACCCACGCCGATGGCGGCACGCTGTACCGGGTCACGGAAGACGGCCGCGAATTACGCTTCGAGATCGTACGCACCGATTCTCTCGATATTGCCATGGGCGGTACCACCGGGGTAGCGATCCCCTTTCCGCCGCTGCCTCTGCACCTTTCCGATGGCCGCCCCAACAATTCCATGGTGGCGGCCTATGCGGTACTGAATGAGAAGACGGTGAATATCGCCGATGCTTACTCGGCCCAGGGTTTTGACTTCTCCGGCACGCGTCGTTTCGACGAGCGCACCGGCTACCGTTCGCAATCTTTTCTCACCGTCCCGATGAAGAACCATGAGGGGCTGATCATCGGTGTACTGCAGCTCATCAACTCCACCGATCCGGAAATGCGCAAGGTGGTTCCGTTCTCGCCCGCCGATCAGCGTCTGGCGGAATCGCTGGCCTCGCAGGCGGCGATTGCGCTTTCCAATCGTCAGCTGATTACCCAGCTCGAAAGCCTGTTCGAGTCCTTCATCAATCTCATCAACCTTGCCATCGACGAGAAGTCACCCTATACGGGCGGTCATTGCCAGCGTGTGCCGGAGTTGACCATGATGTTGGCCGAGGCGGTCAATCGTACCCGGGAAGGCCCACTTGCCGAGTTCTCCATGAGCGACAAGGATCGCTACGAGCTGAAGATTGCCGGCTTGTTACACGACTGCGGCAAGGTGACCACGCCTGTGCATGTGGTCGACAAATCGACCAAGCTGCAAACCCTTTTCGATCGCGTGCATCTGGTCGATACGCGTTTTGAAGTGCTCAAGCGCGACGCCGAAATTACCCTGTTGAAGGCGCGCCTGGCGGGCGCCGATGCCGCTGCGGCCGAGCAGGCCTATCGGGAGACACTGGCTGCACTGGACGCAGAGCGTAGCCTGGTGCGCCGTTCCAACATCGGCGGCGAGCTGATGGACCCGGCCGATCAGGAGCGCATCCGCGCCCTGGGCCGGGACCGGCAGTGGCAGGATGCCGACGGTAATCTCAGCAACTTCCTGTCGGACGACGAGATCGAGAACCTGACCATACGCGCCGGTACGCTGAATCCGGCCGAGCGCGAAATCATCAACCACCATATCGTCGCCACCATCAAGATGCTGGAGCAATTGCCCTGGCCGCGCCATCTGGTGAATGTGCCGGAATACGCGGGCGGCCATCATGAGCGCATGGACGGCAAGGGTTATCCACGCGGACTTACGCGTGAGCAGATGTCGGTGCAGGCGCGCATCATGGGCATCGCTGACATCTTCGAGGCCCTGACTGCGCGCGACCGCCCCTACAAGCCGGGCATGAAGCTGTCGCAGGCCATGTCCATCCTCGCCAACTTCCGTCGCAACAACCACATCGACCCCGACCTCTTCGAGGTCTTCGTGCGTGAGGGCGTCTATCGCGAATACGCGGAGAAATTCCTTGACGCCAGCCAGATTGACGAGGTCGACGAGAACACCCTCTTGCAATAGCCGCTTGCGTTCAGAAGCCGCGCAGGTCGTCCACTGCCAGCTTGAGCTTGCCGCCGACGATGCGCTCCAGGGTGCGCGAGAGTGTTGCCACGTCGTTGTCGAAGCAGCCGTGGCTGGCCTTGATGCGTTTGTCCGGCAACTGCTGCATCACCTTGGCTTCGCCCAGCAGCGTCAGGCGTTTCTCCAGGCCCGCAACTTTGGCCGCCTGACGCCACAGACCAAGCACTTCGCCCGTTGCCGATGAGCCGTCCCAGCCGCCATAGTCCGATTTGAAGACGTTTTCCATGCCCAGTATCGGCGTGCGCAGATCGGTTTCCAGCGCGTTGGAAACAAGGTAGAGCAGGGACTTGCGATAGATCGCCACCACATTGTCGTCGCGCTCGTTCTGCTCGGACAGCACATCCATGTACAAGCGTTCCATCAAGGCCGGCTGTGTTGCATAGTGGCGCGTGGCGAACTGGACAGTACAGGCCGGCGCGTACAGATGGATGGATCCAATCCGGTCATGCAGTCCGCGTGCAGACGCCAAAGTCAGCAGGTGGCCGAGAATGATGGAGCCGGCGGAGTGGCCGACCAGATGGATTTCCAGCGCATCGCCCCAGGTCGCGGCCAGCTTCTGCAGGGCGGTGACGAGCAGGTCGCCGCCCCGTCCCGAGCCGCAGCAGAGCTCGGCGTTTTCCTTCATTTCGCTCCAGATCGGGCGTGCCAGCGGGCGGCCTATGGTCTTCTCGATCACCAGGTCTCTCACGTCGCTGATGCCCGCGCCGGCAATGCCCGGCTCCTTGCGGAACTTGTCCTTGAGGATGTCGCCTATGGATTCGCACAAGCCGGTTTTCCAGACCAGGAACAGCGGATAACAGTCGTTGCCGGTGTAGAAGCGGCCCATGGCACGGGCGCGCTTGACCGCGTCGTCCTCGCTGTTCAGTCCGCCGTGTGCGTAGATGAGCAGACGCTTCTTCTTGCCGGGATGATTGCGGAACCACTGGTCCGGCAGGCCGCAGGCTTGGTACAGCAGCGTGCGGCTGAGTTCGTCCTGGGTGACATAGCGGTTGATGCGGCCGTCATTGCCGAACACCAGGCTGTGCTCGTAGGCCTTGGCTTCGCTCCACCAGGTGGCCTGTTGCGTAGCGGCGCGTTCGCTGCTGACGGGGTCGCCGTCGGCGAGCCGGCCGGGTACCACGCCTGGCACGCCGAGTGCGGCCACCCAGGCATCCATGCCGTTGGCGAGCCAGTCGGTATAGCTGAGCACAGCGAAGCCGCCGGCGGCCCAGCCATTGCCCCAGGAGTTCTGGATGATGAAGCCGTGCGTATTGAAGCCGACCAGGGCATAGGCGTGACCGCCATCGCGCGAAGGCCGGCCGTCGAAGGGAATGCGCGGCAGTTTGTCGTGAGTGAACTGCCGCGAGGCGGGCAGCGCGTCCCAGCCATCGTGGGTGTACGAGGAGACGTAGATGGCGCCGACCTCGTGTATCGCTGCCTGCATATCGGTGATGCACTGCGTATCGATGCGATAGTAAACGCCCAGGGTGTTGGAGGCGGCGCGGCGGGCGTAGCCGTAGCGTGGCGGCACCAGATCGGCGGCCTGATAGGGCCAGTCGGTCTCGAAACAGACACCGTGGTGGAACCAGCCCTTGAGTGCACCCCGGCAGCTTGAGCCGTCGTAGTCCTCGCCCTCATATTCATCGTAGCGGCGTGCGAAGTTATAGAGCATGCGTGGGCTGACGGATTCGAGCTTGTGCGGCAAGGCTTGTTTGCGCCAGCGCAGATAGTTGACCACACAGGCCAGCCCGAAGCCGGTACATGCGCCCTCCTGTCCCTGGTCAAGGATCAGCCCGGCCTTGGTGTAGGTGCTGAAATAACCGGCAATGTCGGCACTGGCCGGAAACTCGTCCGGCAGGCTGAGCGGCGGCGGCTGATAGGGGCGGTCGCGCAGGTCGGCCGGGTCCTTCTTGGTGGACGTGCGGCGTGCCGTAGGCGTAGTGGGTGCCTTGCCGGCCTTGCCGCGGCCGGCCGCGGTGGCAGGCCAGGTCTTATCGGCCAGACGGAATACATCGCGGAAACGATCCAGCCCGTGCGAGCCGCCATTGACCAGCTTGCGCGCGGCGGCCAGATCACCCTTCGTCAGCGCAGCGCGCATCCGTTCGGCGCAGTTGGCGAGGAAATAGGCGAGCAGCAGAGAGGCGACCTCGGGCGCATTGGCGAGGTCGGAATTTTGCGTGAGGTCGATGCCGAGCTGTTGGCCGTAGCGCGTGTAGTTGTCGCGTCCGGTCAGTTGCACGAAGCCGCGCCCGCGAAAACGTGCGCCGTCACCGGCTTGCGTGTTACCCAGACTCTTGCGGCCGTCATAGGCGCTGAAAGCCGCCTGGCCGGGCAGGGTGTTGTACTGCGAAGGATACTCGGCGATGGGCAGGAAGCCTTCGCTCTCCGCGCGTATGGTGCCGAGCGCGGCAACGATCATGGGGCGGTCGGCGAGGTCGGCGATTTCGAGCGCGGAAGCTACATAGGGCAGGTAGCGCGCGACATTGGAGGGCTTGGTCGCCGGGAACAGTTTCCGCACAGCGCTCACGGACAGCTCCAGCGCCAGCCCGTTTGGCTTGCGCAGCCCCAGCAGGAACAGGCAATGCGGGCCGACCACACCGTCCGCAATAATGCCGATGCCGGCCTGCCAGTGCCGCACGGCGGATTCGGTGTCGGCCTCGAAGAGGTCGCCGCTGTCGAGTCCGGGGTAGCGGTCCGCTTCCACGCCGAGGATATCGCTCAGCTTGCGCTTGAGCTTGAGGACTTCAGCTCCCTGGCTGTTCTTGATGAGGAGTGCGCCCATGTTTTTCCTTTCGGATCAAAACGTTTGCACTACCGGGTGCTGGCCCGGCAGTGCGAAGGGCGCAATATTGCATAAAGTTCATAAGATGTGAACTTGATGCAATTTTATTATTTATTGAGACTAGGTGAGCTGGGAAAAGGGGTCGTTCGGATTGTGGTGGCGCTCAGGGTAGTGTTTGATGTGCAGCAGATGGATGCGGATCAGCTCGCTGGCGACCGGATCTTCGAAGCCCTGGCGGTCAGTGCGGTTGGTCATGAGCAGGGTTTCGAGATACTCGTGCCCGGCCAGGGTGCCCCAGACAGCCTCGATCTGCTGCAGGATGCGTTCGAAGCGGCTGTAGGCATGCAGCGGATAGCGGCCACTGCTTTCCAGCGCCTGTGAGAGTTTGGGAAACTTGCGGACAAATTCCTCGGTCGCGTCGTCATTCATGTCATCCCCCGTTTTTATGGTCGGCTCGTGAAACAGCCACCATCGTTATTGCGCCAAAACAAACAAAAGTCAAGTTTTGTCACAATAACTGTTGTGATTTGGTGCTTGGGGTGGGGCGGCGCGTATGTGGACTTATCTCTTTGAATTTAATTTTTATTTCTGCTCGGGAGCGGTCTCAAACCGGCCTGTGTTCTTGTACAGCTGGACGGCTGCCTGCAAGTGGCGCTGGCGGGCATCGATCAGCGTGCGTTCGGCAGCGAGTTCGGTGGCCTGGGCGGCGGTGACCTCAAGCTGGCCCGCGGTGCCCGCCTGGTACTGGTTTTCGGCGATCTCGCGGGTGCGGCGTGCGGCCCGGGCGGCCACATCGCGCTCCTGTCCTTCCGCTCCGACCAGGCGGGCCGCGGCCAGATTGTCCTCCACCTCTTGGAAGGCGGTCAGCACCGTCTGGCGATAGGTGGCGACGCTCTGGTCGTAGGCGGCACCGGCGGAAGCCACGGCCGCGCTGCGTGCACCGCCATCGAACAGCGCCAGCGCCAGCGCCGGCCCGAGCGACCAGAAGCGATGCGGCGCGCTGATCAGATCCGTCAGCTCGTTGTTGCGATAGCCGACATTGCCGGACAGGGTAAGCGTCGGGAACCAGGCCGATTTGGCCACGCCTATCTGGGCATTGGCAGCGGCGACGCGGCGTTCGGCGGCGACGATATCAGGGCGTGCGGCCAACCACACGGAGGGAACCAGTGTCGGCGTCGCCGGTTGTGCGGGCAGGGCGGCGCTGCCGGGTAGCGACAGCTCGGCCGGTGTCTTGCCGACCAGGGTGGCGAGTGCATGTTCGTACTGCGCGCGCTGTAATTCGAGCGCATAGCCGCCGGCCTTGGCGGTAGCGAGCTGGCTTTCGGCATTGCTGACGTCGAGCACGCCGGCGACGCCAACTTCATGGCGATTGCGGGTAAGGGCGAGATAGCGCGTATAGGCGGCGACTGTGCGCGTTTGCAGCGCCAGTTGCAGCTCGGTGCTGCGCAGCTGGATATAGGTCTGGGCCAGCAGGGCCTGGGCCGAGAGGCGGGCGGCGGCGAGATCAGCGGCGCTGGCGGCCAGGCTTGCGCCGGCGGCTTCGCTGCCGCGCCGCAGCTTGCCCCACAGGTCGAGCTCCCAGCTGGCGCTGGCGGACAGGTTGATCGTATTGGTCGGCGGCCGCGAGCCCTGGCTCTGGGTGCCGTTATTGTTATTGACGATGGCATTGGCGGCGCGATTGCCGCTGAAGTTGCCGTTGATGGTCGGGTAGAAGGCGGCGTTGGCGCTGTCCAGCGCGGCGCGTGCGGCGCGGTACTGTGCTTCAGCGATCAGGATGTTCTGGTTGTTGATCTGCAGCTCCTGCGCCAGGCTGTCCAGCACTGGGTCCTTGAAGGCTTGCCACCAGGCTTGCGGCGTGGCCGGCGCGGCGGCGGCAGCGCTGTCCAGGGGCTGCCATTGGTCGCTTGCTGCGGCCTGCTTGAATGCTGCCGGCGTGTTCATCTCGGGGCGGACATAGTCGGGACCGATGGCGCAGCCAGCGAGCAGGGCGCACAACAGTGAGGCGGGGAGGGCGGTGATTCGGTACACGATCTGTCCTCAGAGGGTTTGCAGTGTCGCCACGGGGACATTCTTCCTGCGCGTGAAACGGCTGCGCAGGCGATCCAGCATGACGTAGACGACGGGGGTGGTGTAGAGCGTCAGCAACTGGCTCACGACCAGGCCGCCGACGATGGAGATGCCGAGCGGCACACGCAGCTCGGCGCCGTCGCCGCTGCCGATGGCCAGCGGGATGGCGCCGCAGATGGCGGCGACCGTGGTCATCAGGATGGGGCGGAAGCGCAACTGGCAGGCGCGGTAGATGGCGACGGCAGGCGAGCTGTCGTGGTTGCGCTGCTTGGCGATGGCGACGTCGATCATCATGATTGCGTTCTTCTTGACGATGCCGATCAGGAGGATCACGCCGATCAGCGCGATCAGGCTGAACTCCGTCTTCGCCGCCATCAAGGCCAGCAGTGCGCCCAGACCCGCAGAAGGCAGGGTGGACAGGATGGTGAGCGGGTGCAGCAGGCTCTCGTAGAGCATGCCCAGCACCAAGTAAATGGTGATGATGGCGGCCAGGATCAGCAAGGGCTGGTTCTTGTTGGATTCCTCGAAGGCCTTGGCCGTGCCCTGGAAGGAGCCATACACGCTGGTGGGCACGCCGATCTGTGCAATGGTGCGAGTGATCGCTTCCTGCGCCTGACTCAGCGACACGCCAGGCGGCAGGTTGAAGCTCAGGGTCGAGGCCGGGAAACCGCTCTGGTGGTTCACCTGCAGCGGCGTGTTGGTGTTCTTGATATAGGCGATGGTCGAGAGTGGAATCTGCGCGCCGTTGCTGCCGCTGATGTAGAAATTCTTGAGCGAGTCCGGGCTCTGCAGCCACTGCGGCGCCAGCTCCATGACCACGCGATACTGATTGAGCGGGTTGTAGATGATGCCGACCTGCTTCTGACTGAAGGAATTGGACAGGGCCGTGTCTATGGTGCGCATCGACAGGCCGAGCTGCATGGCCTTGTCGCGATCGATCACGATGGTGGTTTGCGAGGCCTTGTCCTGCTGATCGGTATTCACATCGGTGAGCTCGGGCAGCTTGGCCAGGGCGTTGCGGATCTGCGGTTCCCAGGTGCGCAGGTCGGCGAGTTCGTCGGCCTGTAGCGTGAATTGATACTGCGCATTGCTGGAGCGGCCGCCGATGCGGATGTCCTGCGAGGCGACGATGAAGGCATTCGCGCCGGGTTCGTGCGAGAGCTTGGGGCGCAGGCGGTTGATCACCTCGTCGGCGTTGAGCTGGCGCTGCCCCTCGTTCTTGCCCAGGGGCTTCAGAGTCACGAATAGCTGCGCGCTGTTGCCGCGGCCGCCGCTGGTGAAGCCGGTGACGCTGGCGACTGCGTCGTCCTCCTGGATGATGCTCATGAACTTGAGCAGCTTTTCGCGCATGGCCTGAAAGGAAATGCTCTGGTCGGCCTGGACCATGACCATCATGCGCCCCGTGTCCTGCTGCGGGAAGAAGCCCTTCTTGATCGTGACATAGAGAACCACGTTGAGCGCGACGGTCGCCAGCAGCACCATCAGCATGATGGCGGAGTGGCGCAGCGACCAGGCCAGGCTGCGCCGATAGCCGCGCATGATCCTGCGCTGCCAGCGCTTGAGGCCCAGCGAGAAACGCCGCGTGAAAGCGTGCCAATGTCCGGCTGGGCGGCCTTCTTCCTCATCCTGTTCCTTGCGGCCCTTCAGCAGCCAGGCGCACATGGCCGGCGTGGTGGTCAGCGAGATCACCATCGACACCAGGATGGCGGCCGACAGCGTGACGGCGAACTCGCGGAACAGGCGGCCGACGATGCCGCCCATGCCGAGCAGGGGAATGAAGACGGCAATCAGCGACAGGGTGATGGAGACGACCGTGAAGCTGATCTCGCGCGAACCGTCGAGCGCCGCCTGTAGCGGCGTCTTGCCGGATTCGAGGTGGCGCATGATGTTTTCCAGTACCACGATGGCATCGTCGACCACGAAGCCGGTGGCGACGGTAAGCGCCATCAGCGACAGATTGTTGAGGCTGAAGCCGCACAGGTGCATCACGCCGAAGGTGCCGACCAGCGACACCGGCACCACCACGCTGGGGATCAGCGTGGCGCGCACGCGGCGCAGGAACAAGAACACGACCATGATCACCAGCGCGATCGAGATCACCAGGGTGTGCTCTACCTCGCGCAGCGAGCCGCGGATGGTCGGGGTGCGGTCCATGGTCACGTCGAGGCTGATCGCGTCCGGGATGGAGGCGCGCAGATAAGGTAGCAGCGCATGCACGCGATCCACCGTCTCGATGATATTGGCGCCCGGCTGGGTGAAGAGCACCAGCAGGATGGCCGGCTTGCCGTTGGCCATGCCGTAGTTGCGTACGTCCTCGACCGAGTCCTCGACCGTGGCGATGTCGCCGAGACGCACGCCGGCATTGTTGCGATAGCGGACGATGACGCTGCTGAACTGGTCGGCGGTCCTGTACTGGTCGTTGGCGCCGAGCTCCCACTTGTGGTCATGCGACTCCACCGCGCCGAGCGGACGACGCGCGCTGGCGCTATTGATGGCGGTCTGTACGTCGGACAGGGCGATGCCGCTGGCGACGAGGCGATTGGGGTCGATTGCGACACGCACTGCCGGCAGCGCGCCACCGCCGATGGTGACCTGGCCGATGCCTTCGATCTGCGAGATCCGCTGCGCCAATACGGTCGACGCAGCATCGTACATCTGCCCCCGGCTCAGCGTGTCCGAGGTCAGCGCCAGGATCATCACCGGCGCGGCGGCCGGGTTGAGCTTGCGATAGGTCGGGTTGGAGGGCATGCCCGTAGGCAGCAGCGGGCGCGCCGCATTGATCGCGGCCTGCACGTCGCGCGCGGCACCGTTGATATCGCGGTCCAGTTCGAACTGCAGGGTGACGCGCGCACTGCCCTGCGAGCTGGAGCTGGTGATCTCGGTAATGCCGGCGATCTGGCCGAGTGCGCGCTCGAGCGGTGTCGCCACGGTGGCCGCCATGGTTTCCGGGCTGGCGCCGGGCATGGAAGCCGACACCGAGATGGTCGGGAAATCCACTTGCGGCAGCGGCGCCACCGGTAGTGCAAAGAAGGCAATGGCCCCCGCCAGCATGATGCCCAGCGTCACCAGCATGGTGGCGACAGGCCGGAAGATGAAGGGGCGCGAGATGTTCATGCCGGTGCGTCCGTCTGCGGGTCGGCCTCGGCCTTGTCCGCATCCTTCTGGCCCGCCTGGCGGTTGCCGCCGTCACGGCGTTCGCGAATGCGCTGGGCCAGGCGGTCGAAGGCAAGGTAGATCACCGGGGTTGTGAACAGCGTTAGCACCTGGCTCACGATCAGGCCGCCGACCATGGTGATGCCGAGCGGCTGGCGCAGCTCCGCGCCCATGCCGCTGCCGAGCATCAGCGGCAGCGCGCCGAGCAGTGCCGCCATGGTGGTCATCAGGATGGGACGGAAGCGCAACAGGCAGGCCTGGTAGATCGCGTCGCGCGCGTTCATGCCCTGATTGCGCTCGGCGTCGAGGGCGAAGTCGATCATCATGATCGCGTTCTTCTTGACGATGCCGATCAGCAGAATGATGCCGATTATGCCGATGATGTCGAGGTCGTTGCCGGTAACGAGCAGGGCCAGCAGCGCACCGACCCCGGCCGACGGCAGAGTGGAGAGAATGGTGACCGGGTGGATGGTGCTTTCGTACAGCACGCCGAGCACGATGTACATGGTGACGACGGCGGCGAGGATCAGCAGCAGCGTCGAAGTCAGCGAACCCTGGAAGGCCAGCGCTGCGCCCTGGAAGCGGGTTTCGATGCTGGCCGGCATCTGCAGCTCGTGTTCGGCAGCACGGATCGCGTCGACCGCCTCGCCCAGGGAGGCGCCCTTGGCCAGGTTGAAGGACACGGTGGTGGCGGGGAACTGGCCGACATGGTTGATGACCAGCGGCGTGGTGCGTTCGACAATGCGTGCGACGGCGGTGAGGGGCACCTGCTGGATGCCGTTCGAGGTGCTGACGCCATTGACCACGGTAGTGACGCCGCTGCTCGGCACGTAGATGCCTTCCAACGCCTTGAGGCCGCGCGCCGGGTCGGGCTTGCTTTCCAACACCACGCGGTACTGGTTGGACTGCGTGAAGATAGTCGAAATCAGGCGCTGGCCGAAGGCGTTGTAGAGCGCGTTGTCGATGGCGGCCACGGTCACGCCCAGCCGTCCGGCGGCTTCGCGGTCAATCTCCACATAGGCCTGCAGCCCGCTTTCCTGCAGGTCGCTGGTGACGTCGGACAGCACCTTGCTCTGTTGCAGCCGGGCCAGCAGTTTCGGTACCCATACGGCCAGCATCTGACTGTCCGCCGACTCAAGCATGAACTGGTACTGCGTGCGCGAGACCCGGTCCTCGACGGTCAGGTCCTGTACCGGCTGCATGTAGAGCGAAATGCCCGGGATGTCGGCTACGCGTTCGCTGATGCGACGGATGATCTCGCCGGCCTTGGCATCGCGCTCGGCCAGCGGTTTCAACGTGATCTGCATGCGGCCGGCGTTGAGTGTGGCATTGCTGCCGTCCACACCGATGAAGGAGGACAGGTTCTCCACCGCCGGGTCCTTGAGGATTTCCTCGGCCAGCTCCTGCTGGCGTTCGCTCATGGCGGCGAAGGAGATCGATTGCGGTGCTTCGGTGATGGCCTGGATCACGCCCGTGTCCTGGATAGGGAAGAAGCCCTTGGGCACGAAGACGTAGAGCAGGGCGGTGAGGACCAGGGTGCCGAAGGCGACCCACAGCGTGGCACGCTGGTGGGCGAGCACCCAGCTCAGCCACTCGCCGTACTTGTGGATGGCGCGGTCAAAGCGCTGCCCCATATAGACCGAGAAGCGGCTTTGCTCCGCTTCGGGCTGGTGCTTGAGCAGGCGCGCGCAGAGCATGGGCGTGAACGTCAGCGACACGAAGGCGGAGATCAGGATGGCGATGGCCAGGGTGATGGCGAACTCGTGAAAGAGGCGGCCGACCACATCGGTCATGAACAGCAGCGGAATCAGCACCGCCAGCAGCGAGAAGGTCAGCGAGATGATGGTGAAGCCGATCTGCTTGGAGCCCTTGAGCGCCGCCGCCATGGAATCCTCGCCCTCCTCGACGTAGCGGGCGATGTTCTCGATCATGACGATGGCGTCATCGACGACGAAGCCGGTCGAGATGGTCAACGCCATCAGGGTCAGGTTGTTGATCGAGAATCCGATCATGTACATCACGCCGAAAGTGCCGACCAGCGACAGCGGCACCGCCACGCTGGGAATGAAGGTGGCGGGCAGATTGCGCAGGAACAGGAAGATCACCATCACCACCAGCACGATGGCCAGTAGCAGCTCGAACTGAACGTCGGCGACCGAGGCACGAATGGTGGTGGTGCGGTCGGTCAGAACGGTCACGTCGATGGAGCCGGGCAGGCTGTTTTTCAGCTGCGGCAGCATCTTCTTAACCTGATCCGCGACTTCGATGACGTTGGCGCCGGGTTGGCGGCGGATGTTGAGGATGACCGCCGGCTCGGTGTCCGACCAGGCGGCCAGACGCATGTTTTCGGCATCCTCGACCACATCGGCAACGTCGCCCAGACGGATCGGCGCGCCGTTCTTGTAGGCGATGACGAGCTTGGAATATTCCTCGGGCGACTTCAGCTGGTCGTTGGCATCGATGGTCGAGGCGCGCGCGGCGCCGTCGAAGCTGCCTTTGGCGATATTGACGTTGTTGTTGCTGATGGCGGTGCGCACATCGTCGAGTGAGAGACCCATGCTCGCAAGCGCCTGCGGATTCGCCTGAATTCTGACCGCCGGGCGGCGCCCGCCGGCGATGCTGACCAGCCCCACACCGGGCACCTGCGAGATTTTCTGCGCGACGCGCGTTTCGACGAGGTCGTGCACGCGCGGCACGGCCAAGGTTGGCGAGGTGACGGCCAGGGTCAGGATGGGCGCATCGGCCGGATTGACCTTGCTGTAGACCGGTGGCAACGGCAGATCGGTGGGCAGCAGATTGCTGGCCGCGTTGATCGCGGCCTGCACCTGCTGCTCGGCCACATCCAGGGTGAGGTCGAGCGAGAAGCGCAGGGTGATGACCGAAGCCCCGCCCGAACTGGTCGAAGACATCTGCACCAGGCCCGGCATCTGGCCGAACTGGCGTTCCAGCGGTGCGGTGATGGAGGAGGTGACGACATCCGGGCTGGCACCCGGATACAGCGCCGTGACCTGCATGGTCGGGTAGTCAACCTCGGGCAGCGCCGCGATCGGCAGCAGCTTGTAGGCCAGCGCACCGGCCAGCAGGATCGCCACCATCATCAGTGAGGTGGCGATGGGGCGAAGGATGAAAATGCGTGAAGGGTTCATGGTGGTGCTGTCTGCTCAGGCGCGCGCTCAGTTGCTGGTCCCGCCATTACCTTCACGTTTCTTCCAGGGCGGCTCTTCGCCTGGATGGGCTTCCTGCCAGCGGCGCCGGCGTTCCGCACGTTCTTCGTCGCTCAATTGCGGGCGATCACCTGCGGAGCGGGTGCCCGGGCCGGCATTCGTATTGGCGCCCGGTGCAGCCGCTTCGCTGCGCGGGCCGCCTGCGCCCTTGCCCGCAGCAGAGGTATTTGGCGGGGGCGCCGCTTGGCGCTGATCGCCGGCCGACGCACCTTCCGCGCTTTCACGGCGGCGGTTTTCAGTGGCTGCAGGCGCGGCCGGTTTGGCTGCATCTGCATCGGATGCTTTGCTCTCGCCGCCTTGAGGGCTCGCGCCACCCGGGCCCCCTTGGCCACGCCGGCCACGGCGTACGCCATCGCTGCTGACGGCCTTGGCCCGTGCTTCGGCGCTGATGATCTCGACCTGCGCCCCTTCGCGCAGCTTGTCGGCGCCGTCGGTAACGACGCGGGCGCCGGCTTCGATCCGGCCTTCGATCACGACCAGGTCGCCGCTGCTGGCACCGGCCTTGACCGGCACCGAGTGCACCTTGTCTTCATTGACGACATACACGAAGCTGCCCTTGGCACCGCGCAACACCGCCGAACCGGGTACGACCTTGGCGTCGGTGGCGGT
The DNA here is from genome assembly GCA_035565355.1 of Rhodocyclaceae bacterium. Classification (GTDB taxonomy): domain Bacteria; phylum Pseudomonadota; class Gammaproteobacteria; order Burkholderiales; family Rhodocyclaceae. Next base: position 17,564 of record DATMSM010000084.1, on the reverse strand, counting down.
GCCGGCGGAGAGCTTCACGTTGACGAACTGGTTGGGGAAGAGCGAGCTATCCTCGTTCTTGAACTCGGCCTTGAGCTTCAGCGTGCCGGTAGCGGTATCGATCTGGTTATCGGCGGTGAGCAGCTTGCCGTTGGCGAGCTGGTGCTTGAACTCCCTATCCCAGAGTTCGACGCTGGTCGGCTCCTTCGCATTCAGCGCCCGCGTGATCAGAGGCAGGTTCACCTCGGGTACGGAAAACACCGCCGTGATCGGTTGCACCTGGGCGATCACAACAATGCCGTTGGCATCGCCCGACTTGACCTGATTGCCCGGGTCAACCTGACGCAGGCCGACGCGGCCCGAGACCGGTGCAGTGATGCGCGCATAGCTGAGCTGCAACTGCGCATTGGCGACCACGCCGCGATCCACCTCGACCGTGCCCTGGTACTGGCGCACCAGTGCTTCCTGCGTGTCGACCTGTTGCTTGGGAATCGAGTCCTTGGCGAGCAGAGTGCGATAGCGTTCCAGGTCCAGCTGGGCATTCTTCAGTAGCGCGGTGTCGCGCGCCATCTGCCCGTTGGCCTGTATTAGCTGGACTTCCAGTGGGCGGGGATCGACCTGGGCGAGCAGGTCGCCGGCCTTGACCATCTGGCCTTCGGTGAAGTGCAGCTTGAGCAGTTCCCCATCGACGCGGGTGCGCACGGTGACCAGATTTTTCGGCACCATGGTGCCGATGGCATTGACCCACAGCGGCACGTCCATGATCTTCACTTCGCTGACCGAGACCGGCTGCACGCGCGGTCCGCCGAAACCACCGCGGCCGCCGCGGCCACCCGGTGACTGGCTTTCGCCCTGGTTCTGGATCAAATACCAGATGCCGTAGCCGACCGCGGCGAAGATAAGCAGCATCAGCAGGATCAGGCGCAGCGAAATGTTGCCGAAGAGCGGCTTCTTCATTACGGCGGAAAGGCGGGTCAGGGGCTTCATGAGGTTTTCTCTGGGTGAGACAGTTCAGGCAGGTGGATGCTGACTTGCAGCCCGCCCTCAGTACGGTTGTTCAGTTCTATACGGCCGCCGTGCGCCACGATGGCCTGGCGCGCAATGGCAAGACCGAGGCCGATGCCGCCCTGGGGATTGCGGTGATCGTCAACACGGAAGAAAGGCTCGAAGACGCGCGTCAGCAGCGCCTCGGGTATGCCAGGGCCCTGATCGGCAACGCCAAGACACCAGCCGCCAGCTTCGCGCGTCAGCTCAATGCGGATCTCGCCGCCCACCGGGCTGTGGCGCAGCGCATTACGCACCACGTTTTCGATGGCGCTGGCGAGCAGGGCGACATCGCCGCTATAGGGCGCCTGTGCGGGCAGGGTGGCGCTGATGCGGCACTGCTTGGCGTCGGCCTCGATGCGTGCATCCTCGGCCACGTCGGCGACGAGTTGTTCCAGGCGCAGCGCGTCGTGGCGAATCGGGCTGAGACCGGCATCGAGGCGGGAGAAATCGATAATGCGGCCGATCAGCTCGTTGAGGCGCTCCATCTCGGTATCGATGCGCTTCAACTCGGCATCGGCCACGCCGCCGACGCGCTGCCGGGCCAGGCCGACCGCAACCTGTGCCCGCGCCAGCGGCGAACGCAGTTCATGCGAGACGTCGCGCAGCAGGCCGCGTTGTGCCGCGATCAGCGCATCGATGCGCTCGGCCATGGTGTCCAGTGATTGCGCCAGATCGACGATCTCGTCGCGGCGCCCTCCCAGCGTTGGTGTGACGCGATGCGAAAAGTCGCCGCTGCCGTAGGCGACGGTGGCCTCGCGCAGGCGGCGCAAGGGCGCGGTCAGGTAGGCAGCCAGAGCCAGACAGACGGCGGCGCCAATCAGCGTGGCGAGTATCAACTGCGCGGCGACGACGTGGGGGCGCGAAATCAGCCGGCTCAGCGAGGCGCTCTGGAAATCCGGGATCAGCCAGTATTCGCGCCCGTCGGGCAGCACCACCGGCGGCCGGCGGCGGCGTTCGCGCTCGGCATTGTCCTTGTAGTTCTTCTGAATGAAGGCAAGCCGGCCGAGGGCTCGTGCCGAGGGCTCGCGCTCAAGGATGTCATGCTCGTTCGCGTCCATTACCAGCACCGGCACCAGTTCGGTGGCGTCGATATGGCGCGCCCATGCCTGCAGCGCCGCATAGCCTTCGCTGGCAGCCGCCTGCGCGACATTGAAAGTGGGGTCGCCGCGCTCGCGGCCACCGGGGCTGTCGTAGCGGGTGCGGGTTGCGTCGAGATAGGCCGAGGCGGCATACAGCACGCCGACGGCGAACAGCAGCAGCGCCAGCCAGAAGGTCAGGAACAGCTTCCAGAACAGACGCTGGCGCAACATGGTCAGGCGATCACGTATTGGTAGCCGCTGCCGCGCACGGTAACGATGCGTTCACCGCCATCCGGCAGGGGGCCGAGCTTGTGGCGCAAATTGCTGATGTGCATGTCGAGGGCGCGATCGTAGCGCCCCAGTTCGCGGCCGAGCGCCTCGCGCGAAAGCTGGTCCTTGCCGACGACATCGCCGGCCTGACGCAGCAGCACCTCGATGACGCTGAACTCGGTACTGGTAAGTTCAAGCGCGACGCCGTCCTTCTGCAACTGGCGCTTGTGCCGGTTCACGCTGAGGTCGCCGACGCTGAAGAGTGCCGCCGGCGCGCTTTCGCTGATTGCCTCGGCGCGCCGCAGCACGGCGCGAATTCGAGCGACAAGCACTTGCGGATTGCAGGGTTTGGCCAGGTAGTCGTCGGCGCCGAGCTCCAGGCCGGTGATGCTGTCGCTGTCCTCACCGCGGGCGGTAAGCATGAGCACCGGGGTGAGCTGACGCTTGCGCAACTGGGCCAGCACCTCGAAACCGTCCTTGCCCGGCATCATCACGTCGAGAATGATGAGGTCGAAAGCTTCGCTGGTGGCGCGTTGCAGCGCCATTTGGCCGTCGTTGACGGTATGCACCTCGAAGCCCTCCGCCCCCAGATAGCTCTGGAGCAGGGCGCAGAGATCAACGTCGTCGTCGGCAATCAGGAGTTTGGCCATGGCTAGCGGTCTGCCGGGCGGGAAAATGACAGGCGAATGGTAGCCAGCCCCGTGCCGGCCTGGCGAAGCTCTTTACAGATATTTACAGCAATCCGGCCAGCTGCAGGCCTAGCCCCAATAGGGCACAGCCAGTGATGACGGGAATCACGCCGATGCGGTAGCGCAGCAGCGCGACCAGTGCCACCGCTGCGATCACGGCTGCCGGCCATTCGAAACGGCCGCTGGCGCCCTGCGGCCAGAGCACATGGTAGCCGAAGAAGACAGCCAGATTGAGGATGACGCCGACCACGGCGGCGGTGATGGCGGTCAGCGGGGCGGTGAATTTGAGGTCGTCATGAGTCGCTTCCACCAGCGGGCCCCCGGCCAGAATGAAGATGAAAGAGGGCAGGAAGGTGAACCATGTGACCAAAGTGGCTGCGAGGGCGCCGCCCAGCAGCAGAGAGTCAGGGCCGCAGACCTGTTTCACATAGCCGCCGATGAAGCCGACGAACGCCACCACCATGATCAGTGGCCCGGGTGTGGTTTCTCCCAGCGCCAGGCCGTCTATCATCTGCGTCGGCGTCAGCCAGCCGTAGTGATCGACGGCGCCCTGGTAGACATAGGGCAGCACCGCATAGGCGCCACCGAAGGTCAGTAACGCCGCCTTGGTGAAGAACCAGCCCATCTGGGTCAGCGTGTGCGACCAGCCCAGCGTCAATGTCAGCAGCAGCATGGGGATGAGCCACAGCAGCATGCCGCTCGCCAGCACCTTGAACAGGCGTGCATAGGCGAAGCGCGCGTGCTCCGGGGTGGGCGTGTCGTCGTCGATCAGCGCGGCGCCGTAGCTTTTGTTGCCGTTGCCGTGTCCGCCGCTTGTGAACTTAGCCGGTGCCACGCGGCCGCCGATATAGCCGGTCAGCGCGGCGGCGGCGACGATGGCGGGGAATGGAACATCGAGCGCGAAGATGGCGATGAAAGCCGCCGCTGCGATGGCCCACAGGGTGCCGTTCCTGAGTGCGCGCGAGCCGATGCGATGCGTGGCCTGCACGACGATGGCGGTGACGGCGGGCTTGATGCCGTAGAGCAGGCCCGCCACCAGTGGTTGATCGCCAAAGCTGATGTAGATACAGGACAGGGCGATCAGGATGAAGAGTGAAGGCAGGACGAAGAGCGCGCCGGCGATCACCCCGCCCCAGGTGCGGTGCAGCAGCCAGCCTATGTAGGTGGCGAGCTGCTGCGCTTCCGGCCCGGGCAGCACCATGCAGTAATTGAGCGCGTGCAGAAAACGCTTTTCCGAAATCCAGTGGCGCCTTTCGACCAGCTCAGCATGCATGATGGCGATTTGGCCGGCCGGCCCGCCGAAGCTGACGAAGCCCAGCTTGAACCAGAAGCCCAGGGCTTCACGAAAGGAGACGGCGGCGGGCGGTGGTGCCGCCTCGGCGGGGGAAGCCATTGGGTGCGGAGGAGGAATTCGGGTGGCCGGATCATAGCAGGGAGTTCGCCGTGAAAGCCCGGGCTCAGGCAGTGGGGGCGGCCCGTGTGTAAAGATAGGTCAAGGCGAATCCGCCGCGCCCTGTGCTCATGGCCTTCTTACTTGCAATTACATTTGCCGGTCTTTTCCGTAACAGATTTCTCTGCTTGGCGTGGCTACGCTTCGCATCGTCATCAACCAGAAGGAGAGAAGCATGAATATTCAGACTCAGGGTTTGCGTCGCAGTGTTGCAGTGGCCGGCTTGCTGGCTGGACTGCTGTTCGGTGCCGGCGGCGTCATGGCCCAGACCGATGCCGCGACACAGGCCGGCCCGGGGCCGGAGGTGCGACAGAAGATGGCCGAGCGCTGCAAGGCAGATCCGCAGAAGTGCGAGGCAATGAAGAAGCGCATAGAGGAACGCAAGGCCGCCTGCGAGAAGGATCCCGAAGCTTGCAAAAAGCAGCGCGAAGAGCGTCGCGCCAAGATGGAGCAGCGCCACAAGGAAATGCAGGCCAAGTGCGAGCAGGATCCGCAAGCCTGCAAGAAGCAGCGTGAGGAACATCGCGCCAAGATGGACGAACATCGCAAGGCCGTGAAGGCTGAGTGCGAAAAGGATCCGGAGGCTTGCAAGCAGAAGCGTGAGGAGATGCGCAAGAAGTTCGAGGAGAAGTGCAAGGCGGACCCGCAGAAGTGCGAGGAGATGAAGCACAAGCATCGTCCGATGCGCACCGACGATAAGCCGGTACCGCCGCCCCTGCCGCAAGCGGCGCAGTAAGCAAAAACGGGAAGCCTCGGCTTCCCGTTTTTTTTGCTACTTTTCAGGCGGCCAATGTTCCAGTTCGAAAGCCTCGGCAAACTCGGCCTGCAGTCCAAGCGTCGCGGCGGTGCCGCGATTGACGGCGAGCACGCGCTCGTCGAAGCCTTGACCGCGCGTGTTGAGGTTGCGCTGATGCTGGGTGGCATGCAGGCGCAGCAGGCCGGCTTTCCAGTCCGCAGTTTGCGCGTCGAAAGGCAGGTATAGATCGTGGCGCATGGCCACGGTCTTGGCGTCCTGATTGAGCAGCGCTGACAGCGTCAGTCCTGCCTGTTGGGCCACGGCGCTGAACAGGGCATAGGTATTTCTGTGCGTCGCATTACTGTCGTTGCCGTGGGGCATGAAGACCAGCCCGGCGTGCAAGGGCAGCAGCCAGTCGCGGACTGCGGCGATACTGGCCGCGTTGTAGATCAGTTCACTTGCCGCCAGCCGCAGGAAAGTGACGCGCTCAGCCGGCAGGCCGAAGGCGGCACAGCTGGCGCGCTGTTCGGCTTCGCGCAGTATGCCCTTGGCCGCATCGTCGGCTGCGCCGGGGTAGGTGCTCTCGACACCGCTGGCACCGGCGGTGAGAACGGCCAGGTGGATTTCATCGCCGCGCGCGTGGAAGTAGCGCAAGGTGACCGCGATGGCATCGAAGTCATCCGGGTGCGGCGCGAGGACGGCGATGCGTTGTCCTCGTGGCCAATCCGTTGCGCTCAAATCGCGCGGTGACATATGTCCGGCGATTTATTCGAGGGGACGTGGGTCTTCTACGGACATGCGGTACTGGTAGCTGACTTCGCCACCGGGCGGCAGGCGTTCGAGAAAGCGCGTGTCGATAGCCGCGGCGTAAGCCGGAACGGGCTCGTCGCCATCACTTTCTTCCCAGGCGAACACGACGTGCGGTGCGCCGTCGATAAAGGCGAGGTCGAGGGTGTACATGCCGAGCATTTCCCCGTGGCGGGCCACGAGACAACGGATGGAGCTGATTTCCATGAGGCGTACCTTGGTCGGAATGGTGGGGGAACGCCTGTCGAACGATACGATGGACGCAGGGTTGATTCTACCCGATTGCCATCAGGTCATCAGGCGGCGGGGCTTGCGGCCACACGATCCGTGTAGGACGATCCGGGGATGGGCTACGATATGACGCCGTCTTTGAACCCGTGGAATTCCACAGTCCGAACATTCCGGAGCTGACATGAAACGCTATCCGCGTTGGGCAGTGGCAAGCTGCCTGTCCCTGCTGCTGCTGACCTGCGTAGGTGCCCTCGGCCTGCACTACGCCAGCCGCCTGCTGAAGGCGGAGATCGAGGCAGCCCTGGGCGCGGAAAGTTCGGTCGGCGACATTTCACTGGGGCTGTTCTCGGTGACGGTCAGCGATCTGCGCATCCGCGCGCCGGCCGACTGGCCGACACGCGAGGCTCTGTATGCGCAACGCATCGTGCTTGCGCCCGACTGGCTGGCCTTGCTGTCGCGCCGTATCGGCGTTCGCTACATCCATGCCGAAGGCGTGAACCTCGCCATCCTGCGCGATGTTGGCGGGCGCCTGCGTGTGCTGCCCAGCCTGCTGGACAAGCCGAAGACGAACGGGGCAGCGCCGCCTGAGCTGACCATCGGCGAGGTGCGCCTCAGCAAGGCTGCGCTGGATTTCTACGACGCGACTCTGCGCAAGCCGCCATATCGCGTTCGTCTCGAACAGGTCGAGGCCAGCCTGGCTCAACTCAATCTTCCTTCCATGCGGGGACGCAGCCCACTCGAGCTGAGCGGTGTCATCAAGGGTGTCCAGGGCGACGGCAGCTATCGCCTCAAGGGCGAAGTCGAGCTGGCCTCGCTCGATTCCGATCTGCTTACCACCATGCGCAATGTGGATCTGACTGCGCTGCAGCCGTATCTGCTGCGCTCGGCCGATACCGGGGTGCGCCGCGGCCGGCTGGATCTCGATCTCAAGTCGGTGGTGCAGCAGCGCCGCCTCAACGCACACGGATCGCTGGTGCTGCACGATCTGGTGCTGGATGATGGCGGCAGCTTCATGGGGCTGCCGCGTCAGGCGGCGGTGAATATGCTCAAGAACGAGCGCCGCGACATACGTATGCAATTCACCCTGCAGGGCAACCTCGACGATCCCAGGTTTTCCCTCAACGAAAGCCTGGCGACGCGCTTCAGCGCAGGCCTGGCCGAGACGCTGGGGGTAAGCATAGGCAGCCTGGGCAAGTCGGTCGGCAGCGCTGCTGCGGGGGCGGCGGCGGGTTTGGGCAGCGCGCTGAAGGGCTTGTTCGGCGGCAAGTAAGGTGCCGCTCACGCTGTTACTGCAGCTCAACTTTTGCGCGCTCGCCGAGGCGCTTGACGGGAGGACGACGATGAAGCTGAAACGACCGATGCTTGCATTGGTGTGCGTAACGGGGCTGGCCTGCGGGGCAGTACAGGCGGCCGATATGCGGCTGCGGCCGGGGCTGTGGGAAATCACCATGCAGAATATGCATGAGGGCATGGCCCAGCAGATGCCCAAGCTGTCACCGCAGCAGCAGGCGCAGATGGAAAAGATGGGCATCAAGATGCCGGCCGCAGGCGGCATGACCATCCAGACCTGCCTGACCAAGGAGCAGGTGGCGCGCGACGAGCCACCCAAGCCGCGCGACGATGCGCGCCAGAAGTGCGAACAGACCGACTTCAAGCGTTCCGGCAATACGGTGCGCTGGAAAATGGTCTGCACCGGCGAACATCCCATGAGCGGCACCGGCAGCATGACCATGCACAGTCCGGAGTTCTATTCCAGCAGCATGGATCTCGCCAGCAAGGACCCCAGGGTCGGCAACAGCAGCAGCAAGACGCAGGGGCGCTGGCTGAGCGCGGAGTGCAAGGCGAAGTAAGCGATGGCCGTCGGGGCTATGCCTCAGCATGCTGCACGCAGCGCAACTGCCCGTCAGGACGGCCTGTTTTCTGCGGACAGATCAGATGCTCATGGCATGGATGGTGGTGAGCAGGGTCTTGACCTTGAAGGGGCGCAGGATGACCTGGTTTACGCCGGCCATGCGGAGCTTCTCGGCCCGGCTCTGATCACATCTGGCTACCAACACCGCGACGCTTGCACCCGCGGGCGACGGCGTTTGACCGGAGCGCACGCGTTCGATCAGTTCCAGTTCTCGATCGTCTTCGTCGAGCGACAACAGCAAGCCGTCGAAGGCCAGCTGACGCAGCATCCCCTGCGCTGTCCTGAGGCTAGGGACTTCCTGGATTTCGGCGAGCCCGGTACTGCGTGCCGTCAACGCCACAGTACGACGTACCATGGCGTCGGGTTCCAGCAGAAGAATGCTTTTCCTCGGAACCACCATGCTCATATCCCCCCTCGCTCCAGCAACTCGTTGACGGCGAGGTCGCGCAAAGTTGTGAGTATGGCCAGATCGGTGGCATCCAGTTCACGCGGCTTGGTGTCGATGATGCAGAGGGTGCCGGCCGCGAGTCCGGATGACATCAGCAGCGGCATGCCTGTATAGAAACGAATGTGCGGCGGGCCGAGAACCAGCGGGTTGTCGGCAAAACGCTCGTCCTTGAGAGTATCCGGGATGATCAGAGGCGCGCTCGACAGCAGGGCGTGGGCGCAGAACGCCAGATCACGTGATGTCTCGCAGACGTCGAGCCCGACCTTGGACTTGAACCACTGGCGATTCTCATCAACCAGCGAGATCAGTGCAATCGGTGCATCGAACTCGCTGGCGGCGAATTCGGTGATCCGGTCGAAGCGCTGTTCGGGCGGCGTATCGAGAATGAGCAGCGCGTGCAGTGCGGCCAAGCGTTCTTTTTCGTTGGGCGGGAGCGGGGCCGTTTTCATTCCATGTCGTTCTTCTTAACCGTTGTTTCAGTGTAGCAGGGCTTCGCGACAACCCCAAGGTTGCGAGCCTGGACTGCTGGTGCGCTAGCAGCGCTTGCTGCCGGTTCGTGTAAAGCCGAAGCTGCTGCCGGCGTCGCCCGGCGGCTGGATGCAGATGGTCAGCGGCAGCGTATCGGTCTTCTTGGCGATATCGGCCGGGAAGGGCGCGAACGGCGCCGCCTGCCGGGCGATGGCTTCGATGTAGGCGACTTCGATGTGGCGGTCTGCCGCGCGGATGATCTTGTAGTCGACCAGCTTGCCTTCGCGGTTGATGATGAGCTGGACTTCGGCGGCGCGGTATCCCTTGGAGGGAGCAGGCCGCTCAACAAAGCGCGCGCTTCTGTTCAGCTTGGTGATAAATGAATTGAAATACCAATCCAGACTGAGCGGGTCGATTTCCTTGAGCTTGGCTTCCTGGCGTGTGGACTCCGCGTCTTCGCCAGCGTCTTCTTCAACACGGCCCATACCGCGCGCCATGGCCAGTGCGCGTGCCGCGAGTTCGGCCCCGCTAGGCTGCTTTTCTGCCGGCGGCGCCTGCGTGCGCCATTTCCCCTGCTTGCTGCTCAGTACCTTGGTGCGTGAGTCCTTCTGCTGTGCCGGTGTCGGCTGTGTGGCAGCGGGCGGCGGCGCGAGCTGGGCGCGCCTGTGGATGCGCGCCTGCAGCGGGGCCTGGACGTGATAGCGCGATTCGTCCGCGCCGCCCAGCGGTTGATCCAGCAGCAGCGGGTAAAAAATGGCGAGCGCATGCAGCGCCAGTGAGAGCGCGAGAGCGATGCGTAGTGATTTGCGCTTGCTGGCCGCCCGCCGTTCTGCGGCGAGCAGCGCCTGAGTAAGGGACAGCACAGTGAGGGCAGGCCCGGCCGGCCGGACGGGCGATATTGGACGTCTGAGTCAGACCGCGGATTGTACGTCGGGTTTCAGGCCGGCAACTGGGTACGTTGTAACCAGAGTTCTAGTTCCGGCGGCGGGATCGGGCGGCTGAACAGATAGCCTTGTCCCGCCTCGCAGCCGAGTTGTTGCAGGATGGACAGCTGTGCCTCTGTTTCCACGCCCTCGGCGATGACGTGCAGGCCCAGGGTGCGGCTCATGCCGAGGATGGCCTCGACGATGGCGACGTCGTTGGCGTCGCTCGTCAGGTCGCGGACGAAGCCCTGGTCGATCTTGAGCCTGTCGATGGGCAGGGTCTTGAGGACGCTGAGCGAGGAGTAGCCGGTGCCGAAGTCGTCGATGGCAAGCGAGATGCCGAGCGACTTGATCTCGTGTAGCAGGCGCGGACTGGTTTCCACCAGCTGCAGGGTGCTCTCGGTCAGCTCCAGTTCCAGGCACTTGGCCGGGAAGCCGGTCTCCGCGAGGATTGAGCGCAAGTCGTCGATGAAGTCTTCATTGACCAGCTGACGTGCCGAGACATTCACAGACAGGCGCAGCCGGTTCTGATAAGTATCGATCCAGGGTCGGCATTCGGCGCAGGCGGCGCGCAGCACCCAGCGGCCGATATGGCTGATCATGTCGCTCGTTTCGGCCACCGGAATGAAGCGGCCCGGTGAAATCAGGCCCTCGATCGGATGCTGCCAGCGTACCAATGCCTCAAGGCCGATCAATTCGCCGTTGGTCAGGTTGAGCTGGGGCTGGTAATGCAGGCGCAGGTGGCCGTGTTCGAGTGCGCGCTTCAGTCCCTGCTCGATGTGGTGCACTTCGTTGGCGCGCTGGCTCATGGCGGGCGTGTGGAAGCAGTAGCGATTCTTGCCTTGCTCCTTGGCCGCATGCAGTGCGGTATCGGCGGCCCGTAACAAGGCATGGCGATCTTCGCCGTCATCGGGTGCAAAGGCGATGCCGATGGTGGCCGAGAGGGTCAGGCGTTCGTCATTGAGCTCGGTCGGCTCGGACAGTGCATACAGGAGCTTCTGGGCTGCGTTGGCGACCTGCTCGCGATCGCGCACGTTCTGCATGACGACGGCGAATTCATCGCTGCCGAAGCGCGCTGCCTGATCGCCGGCGCGCAGCGCACCGCGTATGCGTTCTGCCAGCAGCACCAGGAGGGCGTCGCCGAAGGCATGGCCGAGGCTGTCGTTGATGTGTTTGAAGGAATCGAGGTCGATCAGCAACACGGCGCACTTGCCGCCATCGCCGGCCAGCAGCGCCTGATCGATCAGGGCGTTGAAGAGCAGGCGATTGGGCAGGCCGGTCAGTGCATCGTGGCGGGTCAGGTGATCAAAGTCGGTAACGCTCTTGTGCAGCCGCTCGGATAGCTGCTGCTCGTGCGTGATATCGCGGACGACACCGATGGCACGCGGCGGGGCTGTGAAGTTGTCGTCTGGCATGCGCTGCAAGTTCATGTCTATCCAGCGCAGCTCGCCGTTGGGCCGCAGCAGGCGCACGACCAGGGCGTGGCTGTCGTGATGGCGCAGCAGGTGGTTCTTGAGGCCGGCCAGTTCGCCTCTATCGTCCGGATGGATGCGCTCAATGAGGTCCAGCCAGCTGGTACGGGGCACGCCCGGCATGCCGGTCATCAGCTCGTTGACCTTGCCGTCGAGCTTGAGCTCGTTGGTATCGAGCCGCCATTCGAAGACCCCCAGGTCGGCGGCAGCCAGTGCCAGGCGCAGGCGCTCCTCGCTGTTGCGCAGCGCCATGCGCTCGCGTCCCAGCTGGATCAGCTTGCGCCGCAGCTTGGCCTGCAAGCGGTCGACGTGCATGGCATTGAGCTCGGATTCGCTGTATAGGCTCTCCTTGGGCGCCGGCTTTTCGGCAGCCAGTTCCTCGATCTGGCGCACCATTGCGGTGGGCTCGATGGGTTTGACGATAAAGCGGTTGGCACCGGCCGCCAGCGCCATTTGCTCGTCGCGCCGGTCCACATAGGTGGCGGAGTAAACGATGATGGGGATCTGCTTGAGCCCATCGGTGCGGCGGATGCGCCGGCACAGTTCAAAGCCGTCCATGCCCGGCATCAGAATGTCGGTGATGACGAGATCGGCTTGACTGTCCTGCGCCATTTGCCAGGCTTGCCTGCCATCGGCGGCACAGAGCACCGTATGCCCGAGCGAGAGGAGGATGGCTTCGAGCAGAAGCCTTGAGTTTTCGTCGTCTTCAGCGATCAGGATATTCATCGGCTTCTTTCGAGGATGCCTTGCACCTGGTTGATGATGAGCAGCGGGTCTATGGGTTTTTCGATATAGCCACTGCAGCCGGCGGCCAGCAGCCGGTCGCGGTCGCCTGACATGGCGTAGGAGGTCACGGCGATGATCGGCATGCCGCGGCCGATGTCGGTGGCACGTATGGCCTGGAGCACTTCGGCGCCGTCCATGTCGGGCAGCTGGATGTCGAGGAGGACGAAGTCGGGTGCCGCCGACTGGGCCATGACAACACCTTCGCTGCCCGTCATCGCGCGCAGGGTGGTGTAGCCGTGCGCCTCCAGGATGAAGGTGATCAGCTCCATATTGTTTTCGTTGTCTTCAATAACCAGTGCGGTCTGCATACCTGTTTCCTTCATGTGTTGCGGGGCGGCGCCTCGAGTACGAGCGGTACCCACAGACGGAAGGTGCTGCCCCTGCCGGCCTCACTCTCGGCGCTGATGTCGCCGTGCAGCAGGTCGGTCACGATCTTGCGTGTCAGATACAGCCCCAGCCCTGTTCCAGGCGTCTTGATGCGCAGGTGGGTGTCGATACGTTCGAAGGGTTGGAACAGCTTGGCGAGTGCTTCGGGCGCAATGCCGATACCCTCGTCCGATACTTCGATCATCACGCGTTCGGCTTCGGCTTGGCAACGCACGCGCACGGTGCCTTGTTCCGAATACTTGACGGCATTGCTGAGCAGGTTGAGCAGACATTGCAGCAGGCGTTTGCGATCAGTGCTGAGTACGACCGTCTCACTCAGCCCGCTCATCTGCACCTCCATCCCCAGGCCCTTCTCCAGGCGCTGCGGCTGGATCACGGCGACGGCCTCCTCGATCAGTTGATTGAGCGGAAAGGTTTCAATATAGACGTCGGCATAGCCGGCCTCAATCTTGGAGATGTCGATCACGTCGGTGATCAGGGCGAGCAGATGCTTGGCGGAGCCGTATACGCGCCCCAGATGGTCCTGCTGCTTATCCGATAGCGGCCCTGAAATGCCCTGCAGCACCACGCCGGTGAAGCCGATGATGGAGTTGAGCGGGGTACGCAGTTCGTGCGACATCGAGGCGATGAACATGGATTTCAGCTGGTCGAGCTGGCGCAGTCTTTCGTTGGCCGTGCGCAACTCCTCGGTGCGCGCCTGGACCTTGAGCTCGAGCGCCTGGTAGGCTTCCTGGAGTGCCTTCTCGGCAGTGTTGCGTTTGTCGCCCTCGATCATCAGCGACGCCAGATCGCCAATCGAGGCTGCGAAGTTCTGCTCGTCCGCAGCCCATTTTCGGGCCGGGCCGACGTGTTCGTGACAAATGACGCCAGCCAGCTTGCCGCCGACGCGCAGGGGCACGTCCATCATCGAGGTGATGCCCAGCGGCTTGAGATAGCTGTCGGCGAACTCCTGGGTACGGGCATCTGTCTGTGCATTGTCGGCGGCGAAGCCGCGGCCTTCATAGAGCGTGGCGAAATAGTTCGGTGCGTTCTCGATATCTAGCGTCAGGCCCCTGGTGATTTCCCCGGTGCTGTGGGTGAACATCATCGAACAACTCAGCTTGCGGCGGCTTTCGTCGAGCATCCAGATGCTGACGCGCTCGGCCTTAAGGGTCCCCGCCGAGGTCGCGATCAGTTCTTCCAGTTGTCGCTCCAGCGTGATTTCCGGAGTCAGGCTGGAGCGCGCCAGCTGGGTGAGTACGGCGTTCTGGCTCATGAGCCGGTCGTCGCGCGCCTTAAGCTCGTGCTCGCTGCGCTGACGGCCGATCATGTAGAGGGCGAGCATGAAGGTGAAGCCGAGGCCGCCGATCAGAATGCCGACGAACTGCCCGTTGGTACTGAGGCCAGTGTCGAGTCCGTGCGGCCGCGAGATCAGCACCCATTCGCGGCCGGCGAAGCTGTGCCCGGTTTCCTGGTAAATCCCCTGCCGCAACTGTTCCATGTCCGGTATCGCGCCGGGTTCTGGCCGGGCTTCGGCGCCGTCGATATGGTGGTACAGCAGTGCGGGTGCGTCGGGGCGGGTGACGTCGACCAGCCAGGTTTCTGCCTTGCGTGCCTCGAAGGGGCGCAGTGTTTCGTCGGCCAGGCGGCCGATTTCCAGCGCCATGCTGACATAGCCGCGCAGTGCGTCGACATCGTGTGCTCCGGGCGCATGCGCGAACTCGCTGCGATAGACCGGCCAGTACACAATGACGGCCTTGCCTCCGCGGACCAAATCGACCAGACCGGATGCGCGCGGCTCGGCGGTAAAGCGGGACAGCGCAAGTGCATCGCGGCGTGTCGGGTCGGACAGCAGGTTGAAGCCGAAGACCTTCTGGTTGGCCGACGCGGGCTCGGTCATCAACACCGGCAGGTATTCCGCACTGCCCGAGGCCGGTGCATGGCTTCCGTCTTCCTGCAGGTCGTAGATGCGATAGGGGTTCTGGCCGGCCTGGCCGGTGTCGGTCTCGAAGCGTGCACGCTGCGCGTGCGTGACGTAGGGCGCCCAGTTGAAGGAACGGATCAGACCGTTGCGGGCGAGCAGTCCGGCACTGAAATGGTGGAACTCGTCACGGTTCGGCGTGATGTTGTAGAAGAAGGCATGCAGCGCCGCCAGATCGCGATAACTGATTTCCAGTGTGCGTTGCAGCGCCTGCCCCATGGCCACCCCACTGGACATGAACTCATTGACGCGCGCATCGTGGTCGATGTGCTTGACGATGAAGGCAGTCACCAGGGTGAAGCTGCATCCGAGGCCGATGATGGGCAGGGACAGCAGGCTCCACTCGCGCCGACCGCGTCGCCAGTGTTGGACCACGATGGCGACGGGGGCCACGATGAGCATGCCGCTGAGATCGCCTACCCACCAGGTCAGCCAAGTGAGCCAGGTCAGGCCCGGGTTGCCGGCGCTGAACATGCCCTGGTTCAGCGCCAGCGTACCGACAGTGGCCGCGATGGTGCAGCCGAGCGCGGCGCACAGGATGAAAATCAGCGCGTCGGCCACGCTGGCGATCTGCAGCTTGGGGCTGCGCCGCAACAGCAGCCAGGCCGTGGCCCAGGCCTGTGTGCTCGAGCCCGCCGCCATGATGATGGCCGTGGCGACGGCTTGCAGGGCGGAAGCGCTGGCCGGACTGATGTAGAGGTTGAAGGACAGGGTCGCCAGCGCAATCGCCGGCAAGGCGGCCGCGCCACGCATCAGCGTCGCCGACAAGGCGACGCCGGCAGGCAGCCAGAGCAGGTTGGCGCCTGCCATGCCGGTCTGCAGCTGCATTACCGCATGTCCGGTCAGCCAGTAGGCGAGGACGACGGCAATAGACTCGGCTAACCACCGCTGGATACTGGGTGCTGACATGCCGCTCCTTGATTACGCATTTCCATGCTCGGAACCGGGGAATTGCTTGTGCAATAGCCGCCTGCGATACAGCGTTATGCGTAAATCATATCAGCCATTTTTCATCCTGCTGTTTTATTTTTATGTCATGTGCATAGTCTGGCGGTGTGCTGTGCGATGACCTGCTCTTCGTCGGTCGCCAAGGTCAGCTTGACCAGGGCGCGGCCCAGCCAGCCCAGCTCGGCGCAGATGCGCTCGCGGATTTCGTGCGCGTGCTCGCCGATGCCGCCGGTGAACACCAGGGCGTCGACACCGCCGAGCGCGGCGGCAAGCGAGCCGATCTCGCGGCAGACCCGGTAGCAGAACAAGTCTATGGCTTCTCGCGCGGCCGGCGCGGTCGAAGCCTGCAGGGTGCGCATATCGCCGGACAGACCGGAAACACCAAGCAGACCCGAGCGCTGATAGAGCAGATCGGCGATGGC
The DNA here is from genome assembly GCA_035565355.1 of Rhodocyclaceae bacterium. Taxonomy (GTDB): domain Bacteria; phylum Pseudomonadota; class Gammaproteobacteria; order Burkholderiales; family Rhodocyclaceae. Next base: position 1,550 of record DATMSM010000084.1, on the reverse strand, counting down.
GTTTGCATCCATATTGCGGGCCTGCATCAGATAAAGCGGCACGCCAGGATCGAGTGTGCCGCAGCGTGTGGCCATGAGCAGGCCATCCAGCGTCGAGAAACCCATGGTGGTGGCGACGCTGCGGCGCTCGCGCAGCGCGCACAGCGAGGCGCCGCTGCCGAGATGGGCGACGATGACACGGCCGTCGGCGGCAGCACCCAGGTGTTGCGGCAGTTGCGCGGCGATGTACTCATAGGAGAGGCCGTGGAAGCCGTAGCGTTGTACCCCGGCTTCATGGAGTTCGCGGGTCAGGCCGAGGTGGCGCGCCAGCGCCGGCTGATCATGGTGGAAGGCAGTGTCGAAGCAGGCTACTTGGGGCAGTTCCGGCAGCAGGCGGCTGATGGCGTCGATCCCGGCCAGATTGTGCGGCTGATGCAGCGGGGCCAGCGGCGTCAGGCGGCGCAGTGCGTCGATGTGGCGGGCGTCAAGCAGGATGGGGGCGGCGTAGTCCTTGCCGCCGTGAACCACGCGGTGGCCGATGGCCCGGATGCGCATCCCGCCGAGCGAGTCGAGCAGGCCGGAGAGACCGCGGCAGAAGTCGTCCACGCTGCCGTCGTGCTCCAGTTTGCCGCGTTGCATGGCCTGGCCCACGGCATCGTAGAGCGCGTACTTGAGCGTGGAGGAACCGGCGTTGAGGACAAGGATGCCGGCGCCGTCGGCTTTTTCGCGCTGCGGCTCATCCCGCCGCACCGCGGGGGCGGCGCTGTCTTCGGTGCGGAGTGCGTTCATTTTCTCCCCTGGGCGTAGCGCACGGCGATGGCGGCCGAGGCCAGGCGGGTGGCGGCGCTGTCCGCGCGTGAGGTCAGGATGATGGGCACGCGTGCGCCCAGCACCAGGCCGGCGGTAATGGCGTCGGCCAGGTATTCGAGCTGCTTGGCCAGCATATTGGCTGATTCGATATCGGGCGCGACCAGGATATCGGCGTGCCCGGCTACGGGCGAGCAGATGCCCTTGCAGCTCGCCGCCTCCGCCGAGACGGCGTTATCAAAAGCCAGCGGTCCGTCCAGCACGCCGCCGCGGATCTGGCCGCGGTCGGCCATCTTGCACAGCACGGCGGCATCCAGCGTGGCGCGCATGCGTGGGTTCACGGTCTCGACGGCGGCCAGCAGTGCCACGTTCGGGACCGCAATGCCCATGACGATGGCGAAGTCGATGGCGTTTTGTACGATGTGTACCTTGTCCTCCAGCGTCGGTTCGATATTGATGGCGGCGTCGGTGAGGATCAGCGGTTTCGGGTAAAGCGGTACGTCCATGTAGAAGACATGGCTGATGCGGTGATCGGTGCGCAGGCCGAGGTGGCGGTCGAGCACTGCGCCCATGAGTTCGTCGGTGTGTAGCGAACCCTTCATTAGCGCCGCTGCCAGGCCCTCGCGCACCAGTGCGACCGCATGCGCGGCGGAGGCATGGCTGTGCGGGGTATCGATCAGGACGCAGCCATGCAGGTCCAGGCCGTGCTGTTCGGCCGTCGCGCGGATGCGGCGCTCCGGCCCGACCAGGGTCGGCACGATGAG
>DATMSM010000083.1:0-31054 GCA_035565355.1 Rhodocyclaceae bacterium | reverse complement strand
GGCTGCCCGACGGCGAGCGCCACCAAGCCGCCACACTGGAAGCGTTGGCGGATCGCCTGTTCGGCGCGCCTTTACCGCTCGCCGAGCTGCCAGACTGGATACGCGGCATCGCGCCCGATGCGCAACTGGATGCGCAGCAGCGCCCGCAGCGTCTGGTGCGGCCTGACTTCTGGATTGTCGAATGGTTGCGCTACGACGACAGCGGCCGCCCGCAACTACTCTCGCTGGAAAGCCAGGATGTTGGCGTACGCCTGCGCATCGACAGCTGGAGTGATCGTGCGGACGATAGCGTGACAGGCGCTACAAGAGACGCGTTAACCGACGGTGAGGCACGCCCATGACAGCCTGGCCCGCACCCGCCAAACTGAATCTGTTTCTGCACATCGTCGGCCGCCGTCCTGACGGTTATCACCTGTTGCAAACCGTATTTCGCTTTATCGACTACGGCGACAAGCTTTACTTCAGCGTGCGCGCAGACGATGCGGTGATGCTGGCAACCCCGCTACCCGGCGTGCCACCTGAACAGGACTTGACCGTGCGCGCGGCGCGTCTGCTGCAGCAGGCAACTGGCATCGAGCGGGGCGTCGACATCCGCGTGGAAAAGCATTTGCCCATGGGCGGCGGCCTGGGCGGCGGCAGTTCCGATGCGGCGACCACGCTGGTGGCGCTGAATCATCTCTGGCAAGCCGGTCTGAGCCGTTCCGAACTGGAGGTGCTGGGCTTGCAGCTGGGCGCCGATGTACCGATCTTTGTGCACGGCCACGCGGCGTTTGCCGAAGGCGTGGGCGAGCGGTTCCACGATGTGACGCCGCCCGACGCTTGGTATCTCGTGCTGGTGCCGCCGGTGAGCGTGCCGACGGCGGAGATATTCAGCGCCGCTGATCTGCGTCGCGACACCCCGGCGATCAGTGCCGTCGATTGGCGGCCGGGCATGGGGCGTAACGATATGGAACCGGTGGCGGTGCGTCTCTATCCCGTGGTTGGCGATTACCTGAAACTGTTGTCGGCGCACGGCGATCCGCGCATGAGCGGTTCCGGCGCCTGTGTTTTTGTCGAGCTGCCGGATGCCCAGACGGCACAGGCGGCGCAGCAGGCTTTGCCGGCGGGGGTGTGTAGCTTTGTGGCGCGCGGGCTGACCCGTCATCCGCTGTTGGATCAAATTTAATGACGACTTTCTGCCGTTGTTCTTGACCAAATCCGATTTTCACTGGATAATTCGCGTCCTTTCGGCGGTACCCGTTTCGTGGTGTAGCTGATTTTGGGGAGTCGCCAAGCTGGTTAAGGCACCGGATTTTGATTCCGGCATGCGAAGGTTCGAATCCTTCCTCCCCAGCCATCGAATTCAAGTTGCGGGCAGATGGTCTCATCTGTCCGCTTTTGCTTTTTCCAGAACCGTTGTGTCGAGACAGATATGGCCTACGACAGCCTGATGGTATTTACCGGCAACGCCAACCCGAAGTTGGCGGCCGACGTGGTCAAGCGCCTGAACATCTCGCTGGGGCGCGCCACTGTCGGGCGCTTCTCGGATGGCGAAGTCAATGTCGAGTTGCTCGAACATGTGCGCGGCCGTGACGTCTTCGTGCTGCAGTCGACCTGCGCGCCGACCAACGACAGCCTGATGGAATTGCTGGTACTGGTGGACGCGCTGAAGCGCGCCTCGGCCGGCCGGATTACCGCCGCCATTCCGTACTTCGGCTATGCCCGCCAGGATCGTCGTCCGCGCTCGGCGCGTGTGGCCATCACCGCCAAGGTGGTCGCCAACATGCTGCAGTCCGCCGGCGTGGATCGCGTGCTGACGGTGGATTTGCATGCCGACCAGATCCAGGGCTTCTTCGATATTCCGGTCGACAATGTCTATGCAACGCCGATTCTGCTCGGCGACATCTGGAAGCAACGCTACGAAAACCTGATGGTGGTTTCGCCGGACGTCGGCGGCGTGGTGCGCGCCCGTGCGTTGGCCAAGCGCCTCGAGTGCGATCTGGCCATCATCGACAAGCGTCGCCCCAAGGCGAACGTGTCCGAGGTGATGCACATCATCGGCGACGTGTCCGGTCGTACCTGCATCATCATGGACGATATGGTGGATACCGCCGGCACCCTGTGCAAGGCTGCCGATGCGCTCAAGAACAACGGCGCCGCCCGTGTGCTGGCCTACTGTACCCATCCGGTGCTGTCGGGCAGTGCGGTTGAACGCATCAAGGAATCGGTGCTGGACGAACTGGTGGTGACTGACACGATTCCGCTGCGTGATGAAGCCAAGGCCTGCGGCAAGATTCGTCAGGTCTCGATCGCCGAACTGCTTGCCGAGACGATGCTGCGGATTTCGACGGAATCGTCGGTGTCTTCACTCTTTATGGATTGAAGGCTGTAAAACAAGTTATCCGGGTTCTGACGATGACGTCGAAACCCGCCCAAGTTAAGACGCAAAGGGGCTCCGCCCCTTTGGAATCCCCTCAAGACGGATGACATCCGTTTGCCAAGGCAAAGGGGAGTTTGAACCCGGAGGATTTCCTCCGAGCCCCTTCGCGATAAGCGAAGGTTTTTAACCCCCACTCTGGTCGCGGAGCGGGTAATTTTGGAGTAGTAAAAATGTCTTCTATTGAATTCAACGCAAGCAAGCGTACCGTACAGGGCACCGGAGCGAGCCGCCGCCTGCGTAACGCTGGCCGCTTCCCCGGCGTCGTTTATGGTGGTGAAAAGGGCGCCTTGTCGGTCGAGTTCGACCACAACGAGCTGTATCACCTGCTGCGCCAGGAAGCCTTCCATTCGTCCGTGCTGACCATGAACCTGGACGGCGCCAAGGAAACCGTGATCCTGCGCGACGTGCAGCGTCACCCCTTCCGCCAGCTGGTGCTGCACATCGACCTGCAGCGCGTCGATGCTTCCCACAAGATCCACACCAAGATTCCTTTCCACTTCGTGAACGCCGACATCGCTCCGGGCGTCAAGCTGCATGCCGGCATCGTTTCGCACGTGATGAACGAGCTGGATGTCACCTGCCTGCCGGGCAACCTGCCGGAATTCATCGAGGTCGACCTCAAGGATCTGGATGCCGGTCAGTCCATCCACGTTTCGCAACTCAAGCTGCCGGCTGGCGTCGAGGCCAAGCTGCACAAGGGTGAAGATCCGGTGGTTGCCGCTCTGACCATCCCGCGTGGTGCCAAGGCTGACGAAGCTGCTGCTGCCGACGCTGCCGCCGCTCCGGCCGACAAGAAGTAAGCATTATCGATGACGCAAGTTCCCTTGCGTATGATCGTCGGCCTCGGGAATCCCGGGGCCGAATACTCCGAAACCCGGCATAACGCCGGGTTTTGGTTTTGTGAGCGCCTCGCACGTGAGCTTTCCGCGCCCCTGAATCATGAAGGCCGCTTCCACGGCATTGCCGGCAACAGCCGCGGCGCCGGTGCGTGGATATTGCTGCCGCAAACCTTCATGAATCGCTCCGGCCTGTCGGTGCGGGCGCTGGCGCAGTTCTACAAGATCGAACCCCGAGAAATTCTCGTCGTTCATGACGAGCTAGACATCCCGCCCGGCCAACTGCGCCTCAAGTTCGGCGGCGGCTCAGGCGGCCATAACGGCCTCAAGGACATCACTTCCCATCTGGGGACGCCCGATTACTGGCGCCTGCGCGTCGGTATCGGCCACCCGGGTGATCGCAATGAAGTCGTGAACTTCGTACTCAAGCCCCCCCGCCGCGAAGAGCAGGAATTGATTGATGCCGCCATGGATCGCGCCCTGCTGGCCTGGCCGGATTTGCAGCGTGCCGACTTCGAGGCGGCCATGCGAAAACTCAATAATCGAAACTAGCCCTGCTCCACTCGGGCCGCCATTCCCTGCCCGATTTGTTTCTCCGGTGCCACGCAACCCCCTGAATGTTAGGCTTGGCCTGCGTCTGCGGCCAGCTCTTGCCATGCGCTCAAGTATGATGGCAATGAAACGAAACAAGAATAAATGGGGTTGCTTTGAAGAAAATCGGGGGATGGGGCAAGCGTAGCTTGGCGCTGGGGCTGTCCGTGTGCATGAGTTGCGCATGGGCAGATGCGCGCGAGTTGGCCGAGAACGGATATCTGGGCGATTTGCCGGTCGTGCTTTCGGTCACGCGTCTAGAACAGTCGTTGGCGGACACGCCGGGAGCGGTGACAATTATTGACCGCGACATGATCCGCCGCTCCGGCGCCCGTCAGGTTGCCGAGTTGCTGCGCTTTGTGCCCGGGTTTGCAGTGTCCGGCTGGAATGGGGCGAATCCGATTGCCAACTATCATATGCGGCTTGATGAGTACGGCGCCCGCCTTCAGGTTTTTGTTGATGGCCGTTCTGTTTACTCCTCGCTCTATCTTGGCGATACGCATCGTGGTCTGTCCGCTGTGAACCTTGAGGACATCGAACGCATTGAGGTTTTGCGCGGCTCCAATTCGGCAGCCTATGGCGCAAATGCCTATCTCGGTGTTATCAATATCGTGACCCGCAATAGCGCCGATACGCGCGGCACCTTGGTGTCGGTCAATGCCGGCGAGAGCGGCATCAATGACCAGACCATCCGCCATGGTTGGGGCAATGAGGACGCGACCTTCCGCCTGAGTGCGTCGCATCGCGCTGATCGTGGCTTCAAGGAACAGCGCGCTTTCCCCGCCTACTATTCGAACGTCAATGACGACACCCGTCTTCAGCAACTGAATTTCCGGGGTGATATGCGTCTGTCACCGGATGATGATTTGCAAGTGGGGGCGGGGATGGTTCGTCAGCGCACCGGCGAAGGCACCGGCTCGTTCGGCAATGCGCCCTTTACCTCTACGGGTGAGTCTGTTTACGCACTGGCACATTGGAGCCGGCAGTTGTCAGCGACGGAGCTGATCAAGCTCTCTGCCACTTTCGATGACGAGGAGTTGAGTAGCCTCAAGTACGAGGATGGAACGGCTGTCGGGCTTCCCATGATGGTGCCGGTGGACCAGGGCGGGCGCTCGCAGCGCTCCCAATTGGAATTCAGCCATACGGCGCGCCCGTTTGACAGCCTGCGTACTGTATGGGGCCTGACTTGGCGGCGCGAATCAGCGCAGTCGCAGGCGCTGTTTGATGTCTCACGGCACCATAGTCAGATACAGCAGCGCGTGTTCGGCAACCTTGAATGGCGTATGGCGCCGCAGTGGCTGCTCAATGTCGGTGGCTTGATGGAGCGCAACAGCGTGGTTGGGACGAACGGTGCGCCGCGAGTGATGCTCAACTGGCAGCCGACATCCGAACATACCTTCCGCATAGGGGCGACCAAGGCGACGCGCACGCCTTCGCTGTTTGAGTTGTACGGAAATAATCCGATCCGCCATCCGCAGACAGGCAGCGTCCTGGACTGGGGCATCAAGGCCTCCGGCAGTGCCAACCCCGAGCGTATTTACTCCCAGGAAGTCGGTTGGCTGGGGGACTTTCGCACACTTGGCTTAAGCGTCGATGTGCGGGTATTCAAGGAGCATATTCGCGGCTTGCTGACGCCACGTAGGAACGAGCCGGCGGATGCGTTTGGGACAAAAAGCTACTTCAATGCCATCAGCTCGGCGGCTGATGGCTTCGAGTACCAGCTGCAATGGCGCCCCTATCAGGGAACACGGCTATGGTTTTCGCAGGCGCGGGTGCGGATCACTCCAGATCAGAGGCAGCTTGATCAGTCCATCCAGACTCCCCACAATAGCTACTCCGCTGCATGGTTCCAGGATTTGCCTGGCGATTGGGAGATGAGCCTGATGTACTGGCATGTCAGCACCATGAGCTGGCGCGGTGAGTCTGCCCGTTTGCCGGCATATGGCGTAACCAACGCGCGGCTTGCAAGGCGTTTCCGCCTCGGCGGCGTGCGCAGCGAGTTGGCGCTCACGGTGCAGTCAATCGGCGGGGATCACCTTGAGTTCATTCCGTCGTCCCCCATGCAAACGGGGGATCCGAGCAGGGGCAACCCCATCGTGCCGCTGGTCCAGCGTCGTGCTTTTGCGACTTTGCGCATGGAGTTCTGATTCTTGACGACATTCCACCGCCTCGCCGTCCTCCTGCTCATGAGCCTGATGCTCGTGACTTCGGCACGGGCAACGGTATGGATCGCGGTCAGCGAAGACAGTGTTGACTACAGTGCGGTAGCCGAGGAGGTGCGTGCCGGCCTGATGCGCGGTGAGGTTCAGTCGGAAGTCTCTATTCGTCCGTGGACCGAGGTGGTGCAGGGGGTTCCGTCGCAGGTAAAGCTGCTTGTCACTGTCGGCAGCCCGGCCTTTTCCGGCCTGGCCGAGGCCTCGGCCGAGGGGCGTCTAGGGCGCACACCACTGCTTGCGACCTTACTGCCGCGCTCGGTGTTCGAGGCGCAGAGGCGCAAGCTGACAGGGCCTGTCACCGCTATCGTGTTGGACCAGCCGGCCGTGCGTCAGATGGCCCTGTTGCGGTATGCTTTCCCGCATTTGCGGCGGGTCGGCATCCTGCTCGGGCCAGAGTCCCGGACCCGGCAGACCACTTTGGAAAGGGCGGCGGCGGAGCAGGGCCTGCAAGCCAATGTGTACAAGGTGGATGGTGAGGCCGAACTCTATCCGGCCTTGCGGCGCGCGCTAGAGGAAAACGATTTGCTGCTGGCCGTTCCGGACGCAGCGGTGTACAACGGGGGAACCATCCAGAATGTGCTGCTCGCATCCTACCGCCAGAGAATCCCCGTGATCGGTTTCTCGCCCGCCTATGTGCGGGCCGGCGCCATGTTGGCCTTGTACTCGACACTGCCGCAGATCGGCAGCCAGACTGCGCGCGCGGCGCGCAACCTGCTGGCCGACAACCCCGTCCTGCCGCTGCAGAACCCAGCTGAATTCGCCGTCAGCGCCAATGTGAACGTGGCCCGTTCCCTCGGCTTCCGCCTCAGCGAGGATGCCTTGCGATTGCAGTTGCAGAATCGGGAGGGAATGTGAAAGGCCTGGGTTTCCGCAACCACATGCTGATGCTGGCGCTGCTGCCCGCAATTCTGGTGGCCGTGCTGCTCTCTGTCATCTACGTGAGTTGGAACTTCCATGAGGTCGAGGTCTCGCTGCGGGAGCGTGGCCGCGCGGTGGCCAAGCAGCTCGGTACGGCGGCCGAATACGGCATTTTCTCGGGTAGTCGCGAGATGCTGCGTGCGCTTGCGGATGCTGCACAAAAGGGCGACCCGGACATCATGGGTATCACCATACTTGGCGAACGCGGCCAGGTGCTGGTGCGCGTTGGTGATAGCACGCCACAGCCGCTGGAACTGGGCGAGCTCGAAACCGTTCAGGAAAAATCGGATCGCATCGTACTGGTGGTGCCGGTGGTCGGTACCGTGCTGCCGGTGGACGATATTTACAGTGCGCCCGCGCCCGCAGCACGGACGTCCTCACGGGCTTCCGGTTATGTGGTGCTGGATTTGTCACGGCAACGCTTGGTGGAGGTACGCAACACGCAAATGCTGATCGGCCTCGACATTGCGCTAGGGGGGCTGTTGCTTGGCGTGTGGCTGGCACTGCGCATGGCACGCGGGATTACCCGGCCATTGATTCACATCATCGACGTGGTCGAGCGTATCGGTCGTGGTGAGCTGGGTGCGCGCGTGATTCCCGACGAGGTGCGTACGCTGCAGTCGCTCGGTCATAACATCAATGCCATGGCCGAGCGCGTCACGCTGGCGCACGGGGAGTTGCAGCAGAAGGTAGCACAGGCGACCGAGGAGTTGCGCAAACGCAAGGAGGAGGCCGAGATGCTGGCGCGCATGGATGTGCTGACCGGCATTCCCAACCGCCGCGCTTTCATGCAGACAGCCGAGCAGGAGGTCCTGCGCGCGCAGCGTTACGGCAATCCCCTTACCGTGGCGGTGCTGGATCTCGATCACTTCAAGACCATCAACGATACCTACGGCCATGCCACGGGCGACCATGTGTTGATCAACCGTGCCAGTCTGCTCGAGGCTTCCGTGCGTGAGGTCGATTCGGTGGGGCGCCTGGGGGGAGAAGAGTTTGCCATCCTGATGCCGGGAACGCCCTTGTCCGAAGCCATACAGGCCATCGAGCGCATACGCCAGGCCTTCGAGCAGAATCCCATCAGCGATGGTGAGCAGTTGATCCGGGCCACCGCCAGTTTCGGCGTGGCCGAGTATCCGGGCGCCGATCCCACCGTGGATGCGCTGCTGGCCAAGGCCGACGGCGCACTCTATCTGGCCAAGGCGCGCGGCCGCAATCGGGTCGAGATCCCCGCCCAGAAAAGCATAGACGGGGTTTGATCGGCAGCCGCTTAGGCGGCCTTGGCTTTTTTCTTGCCCAGCGGTTTCTGCGCGAGCACCTTGGCGAGATAGCGGCCGGTATGGCTCAGTGCGTTCTCGGCCACTTCCTCCGGACTGCCGGTGGCAATAATGCGGCCGCCGCCGTCGCCGCCTTCGGGACCCAGATCCACCAGCCAGTCGGCGGTCTTGATCACGTCGAGGTTGTGCTCGATCACGACGACGGTATTGCCGTCGTCGCGCAGGCGATGGAGTACCTTGAGCAGCATCTCGATATCCTGGAAGTGCAGGCCGGTGGTCGGCTCGTCGAGGATGTAAAGGGTGCGACCGGTGTCGCGTTTCGAGAGTTCAAGCGCCAGTTTGACGCGTTGCGCCTCGCCACCGGACAGCGTCGTCGCCGACTGGCCCAGGGTGATATAGGACAGGCCGACGTCCACCAGCGTCTGCAGCTTTTTGGCCACGACCGGCACGGCGTCGAAGAACTCACGCGCCTGCTCCACCGTCATCTGCAGCACTTCGTGAATGGTCTTGCCCTTGTAGCGGATCTCCAGCGTTTCGCGGTTGTAGCGCTTGCCATGACAGACGTCGCAGGGCACGAAGATATCGGGCAGGAAGTGCATCTCGACCTTGATCATGCCGTCGCCCTGGCAGGCTTCGCAGCGACCGCCCTTGACGTTGAAGCTGAAGCGGCCGGGGCCGTAGCCGCGTTCGCGCGCCGCCGGCACGCCAGCGTAGAGTTCGCGGATCGGCGTCAGCACGCCGGTGTAGGTGGCGGGGTTGGAACGCGGCGTGCGGCCGATCGGAGACTGGTCGACATTGATGACCTTGTCGAAATACTCGAGGCCGAGGATGGCGTCGTGCGCAGCCGGTTCGGCCGAGGAACCGTAGAGATGGCGGGCGGCGGCCGCGTACAGGGTGTCGTTGATCAGCGTGGACTTGCCTGAGCCCGACACGCCGGTAATGCAGGTGAGCAAGCCGACGGGGATGCTCATGTTCACCTGCTTGAGGTTGTTGCCGCTGGCATTGTGGATGACGAGCTGGCGTTCCGGATCGGAAGCCGTGCGCTGCTTCGGCACGGCAATGCTGCGGCGGCCGGACAGATAGGCGCCAGTCAGCGATTGCGGGTCGGCGGTGACTTCCTGCGGCGTGCCTTGCGAGATGATGCGGCCGCCGTGTTCGCCTGCGCCCGGACCGATATCGACCACATAGTCGGCGGTCTCGATGGCTTCCTGGTCGTGCTCGACCACGATCACGGTATTGCCGAGATCACGCAGGCTGGTCAGGGTCTCCAGCAGGCGCGTGTTGTCACGCTGGTGCAGGCCGATGGACGGTTCATCCAGCACATACATGACGCCGGTGAGGCCGGAGCCGATTTGCGAGGCCAGGCGGATGCGCTGTGCTTCGCCGCCGGACAGGGTTTCCGCCGAACGGTCGAGCGAGAGGTAATCAAGGCCGACGTTGATCAGGAAGGACAGGCGGCTGGTGATTTCATTGACAATCTTCTCCGCCACCTGGGCACGATGGCCTTCGAGCTTGAGCAGATTGAAATAGTCGCGCGTATTGACCAGGGAGAGATGGCTGATCTCGGAGATGTTCTTGTCGCCGATATGCACATGGCGCGCCTCGCGGCGCAGGCGCGTGCCGGCACACTCGGGGCACGGCTTGTTGTTGAGGTACTTGGCCAGTTCCTCGCGCACCATGACCGAATCGGTTTCCTTGTAGCGGCGCTCGAGGCTGGGGACAATGCCTTCAAAGGGATGACTCTTGGTGACGCGATTGCCGCGCTCGTTCAGATAGCTGAAACGGATTTCCTCCTTGCCCGAACCGTGCAGCACCACCTGCTGGGCGTCCGCCGAGAGTTCCTCGAAGGCGGCGCCGACCTCGAAGCCGTAATGGGCGGCGAGGCTCTCTATCATCTGGAAGTAGAACTGGTTGCGTCTGTCCCAGCCCTTGATCGCGCCGGCGGCGAGCGAAAGGTGAGGGAAGGCGACCACGCGGGTGGGATCGAAGAACTGGATCTGCCCGAGGCCGTCGCAGGTGGGGCAGGCGCCCATCGGGTTGTTGAACGAGAACAGGCGCGGTTCGAGTTCGGGCAGCGAGTAGCTGCAGACCGGGCAGGCGAACTTGGCCGAGAACAGATGCTCGACACCGGTGTCCATCTCCAGTGCGATGGCGCGGCCTTCGGCGTGGGTGAGCGCCGTTTCGAAGGATTCAGCCAGACGCTGGCGCTGATCGGCGCGCACCTTGAGGCGATCGACGACCACATCGACATTGTGCTTCTGGCTCTTGGTCAGCTTGGGCAGCGCATCGATCTCATACACCTCGCCATCGACACGCAGGCGCACGAAACCCTGGGCGCGCAATTCGGTGAACAGGTCCTGCTGTTCGCCCTTGCGGCCTGTCACGACGGGCGCGAGGATCATCAGCTTGCTGTCCTCGGGCAGGGCGAGAACATGATCGACCATCTGCGCCACACTCATCGCCGCCAGCGGCTGACCATGCTCCGGGCAATGCGGCGTGCCGGCGCGGGCGTAGAGCAGACGCAGGTAGTCGTGAATCTCCGTGACCGTACCGACGGTGGAGCGCGGGTTGTGGCTGGTGGCCTTCTGCTCGATGGAGATGGCTGGCGACAGACCTTCGATCAGGTCGACATCCGGTTTTTCCATCAACTGCAGGAACTGCCGTGCATAGGCCGACAGCGACTCGACATAGCGGCGCTGGCCTTCGGCATAGAGCGTGTCGAAGGCCAGCGAGGACTTGCCGGAGCCGGACAGGCCGGTGATGACGGTCAACTGGTTGCGGGGAAGGTCGAGATTGACGTTCTTGAGGTTGTGCGTGCGTGCGCCGCGTATCCTGATGTATTCCATGGTGCGTCGTGCAGAGGTGCGTTTGGGGTGGCCCGGGACCTTCAGGGCAATCCGCTAATATAACCCCAGTCGGCCTGCAAACCCAGCAAACCATTGAATGGGCGGGCGCACGCCGTATAATGACCCTTTAAGACCGACCTCAAGCCGTATATCCCGTGTTCCCCCCTGGTTCCGACCCCATGACGCGCGACGAAAAGCGCGCCGGCGCTTCGCTGGCAGCGATCTTTGCCTTGCGCATGCTGGGACTGTTCCTGATCCTGCCGGTCTTTGTTGTGCATGCCAAGACCATCCCCGGTGGTGACAATCTGACCCTGGTCGGCATTGCCCTCGGCGCCTACGGCCTGACCCAGGCCATCTTCCAGATTCCCTTCGGCCTGGCTTCCGATGCCTTCGGGCGTAAGCGCATCATCATCATCGGCCTGCTCCTGTTTGCCGCCGGCTCCGCCGTTGCAGCGCTGGCCACCGATATCTGGTGGATGCTCGCCGGCCGCATCCTGCAGGGCGCCGGCGCCATTTCGGCGGCCGTGACGGCGCTGGCCGCCGACCTGACGCGCGAACAGCATCGCACCAAGGTCATGGCCATGATCGGCTCCTCCATCGGCTTGGTCTTCGCCCTCTCCCTGGTCGGTGCTCCAGTGCTCTACGAGTACATCGGCATGGCCGGCCTGTTCTGGCTGACCGGCATTCTGGCCCTGGGCGCGATTGGTCTCGTCACGCACGTCGTGCCCGAGCCGCCGCCGCCCCATCCCGGCCCCAAAGTGCCGTTCCGCGAGGTGCTGTTCGATGCCCAGTTGCTGCGCCTGAATTTCGGCATCTTCACCCTGCATGCGGTGCAGATGGCCATGTTCGTGGTGATTCCGGGCATGCTTGTCGCCAGCGGCAGCCTGCCGCTGGCCGAGCACTGGAAGGTCTATCTGCCGGCGGTGCTGGTGTCTTTCGTGCTGATGGTGCCGGCCATCATCGTCGCCGAGAAGTACAACAAGGTTCAGCCCGTATTCCTGGCTGCCATCGGGCTGCTGTTAGTCACCCTGCTCCTGCTCTGGCAGCAGGGCGCATCGTTTGCCATGATCGCGGGCGGCCTGCTGAGCTTCTTTGTCGCCTTCAATATTCTCGAAGCCATGCTGCCCTCGCTGGTGTCGCGGGTTGCACCGGTACGTGCCAAGGGTGCGGCGCTCGGCATCTACAATACTACCCAGGCCTTCGGCCTGTTCCTCGGCGGCGCCCTAGGCGGCTGGCTGGCGAACAATCTAGGCAGCGGGATGGTTTTTCTTGTCGGCGCAGGCCTGACCGTGCTCTGGTTGGCTGCAGCAGCGACCATGGCAGCGGTGCCCCTGCGCCGCACCCCGGCTGCGAGCGCCGGGCATGGCATACTAGACAGTCAATAAAATTTTGGAGGAAAGCAGATGGCTTCGGTCAATAAAGTGATTCTTGTCGGCAACCTGGGCGCGGACCCAGAGTCGCGCTACATGCCGAACGGCGATGCTGTCTGCAATATCCGCCTGGCCACGACCGAAAGCTGGAAAGACAAGAGCAGCGGTGAGAAGAAGGAAATCACCGAATGGCATCGCGTAGTTTTCTATCGCCGCCTGGCTGAAATCGCCGGCCAGTACCTGAAGAAGGGAACTCCGGTCTACATCGAGGGTCGTATCCGTACCCGCAAGTGGCAGGATAAGGACGGCCAGGATCGCTACACGACCGAGATTGAGGCCACCGAAATGCAGATGCTGGGCCGTCGTGAAGGTATGGGCGATGCCCCGCGCGAAGGCGGCGGCGGTGGTGGCTACGGCGCTGGCTCGGGCGGTGGCAGCTCGTATGGCAGCAGCGGTGGTGGCAGCGCGCCGCGCAAGCCCGCTGGCAACAGCAATCCGGGCGATTTCGAGGACGATATCCCCTTCTAAGCCCCTGCTGATTGCCGTGACCTGGCCCGACCGGGCCAAGGCTTGACAGTCCTGTCAGGTGGGCACTAGTATAGAAGGTCTCCGGATCGGCTCTCGGCCGTAACGGGACTACCGAATGGACGAGCCAAGGCCCGTGCCGGCCACCTCAAGAAGTTCAAGGTGGAGTTTTCACTTCCTGAAGCAAACAATCCCCCACGGAGGCTGTTTCAGGAACCAAGTTAAACGATTGATAAGGAAATTACCGATCATGAGTAACAAACCGCTCGAAGGCATCAAGATCATCGACTTCACCCACGTGCAAGCCGGCCCGGCCTGTACCCAGCTGCTGGCATGGTTCGGCGCTGACGTGATCAAGGTCGAGCGTCCCGGCGCTGGCGACGTGACCCGTTCGCAGCTGCGTGATATCGCTGACAAGGATGCGCTGTACTTCACCATGCTGAACAGCAACAAGCGCTCCATCACCCTGGACACCAAGACCGCCCAAGGCAAGGAAGTTCTGGAAAAGCTGATCAAGGAATCGGACGTTCTGGTTGAGAACTTTGGTCCGGGTGCTCTGGACCGCATGGGCTTCTCGTGGGCTCGCATTCAAGAACTGAACCCCAAGCTGATTCTGGCTTCGGTCAAGGGCTTCTCCGACGGTCACCACTACGAAGACCTGAAGGTCTACGAAAACGTGGCTCAATGTGCTGGCGGCGCTGCCTCCACCACCGGTTTCTGGGATGGTCCCCCGACCGTTTCCGCAGCCGCTCTGGGTGACTCCAACACCGGTATGCACCTTGCCATCGGCATCCTGACCGCCATCCTCGGCCGTCAGAAGACCGGCAAGGGTCAGAAGGTTGCCGTCTCCATGCAAGACGCCGTGCTGAACCTGTGCCGCGTCAAGCTGCGCGACCAGCAACGTCTGGACAAGATCGGCTACCTGGAAGAATACCCCCAGTACCCGCACGGCAAGTTCTCCGACGTCGTGCCGCGTGGCGGTAACGCCGGCGGTGGCGGCCAACCGGGTTGGGTTCTGAAGTGTAAGGGCTGGGAAACCGACCCGAACGCCTACATCTACTTCACCATCCAAGGTCATGCTTGGGAACCGATCTGCCGCGCAATCGGCAAGCCGGAATGGATCGACGATCCTGCCTACAACACCCCGCGTGCTCGTCAGGACAAGATTTTCGACATCTTCGCCTACATCGAAGGCTGGCTGGCCGACAAGACCAAGTTCGAAGCTGTGGACATCCTCCGCAAGTTCGACATTCCTTGCGCCCCGGTTCTGACCATGAAGGAAATCGCCGAAGACAAGTCGCTGCGCGAATCCGGCTCGATCGTCGAAGTCGATCACCCCGATCGCGGCGAGAAGTACCTGACTGTTGGTTCGCCGATCAAGTTCTCCGACATGAAGCCGGAAATCAAGGCCTCCCCGCTGCTGGGCGAGCACACCGATGAAGTTCTGAAGGAACTCGGTTACTCGGCTGACCAGATCAAGGCCATGCACGAAGCCAAGGCTGTCTAATCGACACCCCTTAGCAACATGCTTGAAGAACGGCGCCCCTGTGGCGCCGTTTTTCTTTGTCGCGCCGTTTTTCTTTTTGTATTTCCCCGGGTGTGAGCATGGTGCGGAGGCGCTTTGCTTTTCCAGGCCTGCCCCGCAGCATTTTTCATTAGACTAGGCTGACCTCAAGATCAGGACCGCAAGAATGAGCAATGTGACCAAGCGTCAAGAACTGATGCGCAAGCTGCGCTTGCGCGAGTACTCGCCGCGCGACGTGATCGCAATTGCGCTGCCTGCGCTGCTCGTCATTGTTCTCGGCTTCTATATCACCGCACAATTCATCAAGCCGGCCCCGCCGCGGCAGATGACGCTGAGCAGCGGCGCCAGCGGCGGCGCCTACGAAAGCTTTGCACTGCGCTACAAAGATGTGCTGGCGCGCTACGACATCGAGCTCGTGATCGAACCGTCGGCCGGTGCTCTTGAAAACCTTGAGCGCCTGCGCAAGGGCGCAACCGAGGCAGCCTTCATTCAGGGCGGCAGTGCGGATGCCAATCCGGAAGAAACCATACGTTCGCTCGGTAATCTGTATGACGAGCCGCTATGGGTGTTCTATCGTGCCGCACCCGATCAGCCCGCCTTGTCGCGCCTGAGTGAGCTGCGCGGCAAGCGCATCGCCGTCGGTCCCGAAGGCAGCGGCACGCGTCATCTGGCGCTGGAGCTTCTGCATAGCAATGGCGTCAATGAAGACAATAGCCGCCTGTTGCCGCAGAGCGGCATTCAGGTTGCCGAGCGTATGCGCAAAGGTCAGTTGGACGCGGTGCTGGTCGTCGGCACGCCGACCTCGGCCCTGGTCTGGCAACTGCTGTACACCGAAGGCGTGCGCCTGATGAGCCTGTCCGAGGCCGAGGCCTATACGCGCCGTTTCCCTCATCTTTCCCATCTCGTCCTGCCCGCGGGAAGCATAGATTTGATTCAGCACTTGCCGGCTCGTGATGTGCACCTGGTTGCGCCGGCCGCGACCCTGGCGGTCAGCGAAGAATTGCATCCGGCCCTGATGGGGCTGCTGCTACAGGCCGCCAGCGAGATTCACGGCAGCTCTGGCATATTCCAGCGGCCGAAGGAGTTTCCCAAGGCCAGCAGCGTCGACTTCCCGCTGGCACCTGAGGCCGAGCGCTATTACAAGTCCGGCAAGCCCTTCCTACAGCGCTATCTGCCCTTCTGGGTGGCGACCCTGGTGGATCGCATGGTGGTGATGATCATCCCGCTGTTGGCGGTTTTGGTGCCCGTCTTCAAGCTGGCGCCCAGCCTCTACGGTTGGCGCATCCGCTCACGCATCTACAAGCGCTACGGCGAGCTGAAGTTTCTGGAGGCGGATATCGAGCGCGACCCCGGTGCGCATAGTCAGGATGAGTGGCTGCGGCGTCTCGATGAGATCGAAACCCACGTCAATCGTCTGCCAACGCCGCTGCGTTTCTCTGACATGCTCTACACCCTGCGCATGCACGTCGGGCTGGTGCGCAAGTCGATTCTGAGAAGGACTGAAGCCTCGTCCTAGCCCATTCTCTATGGGGGTAGGGCCAGGGGGCGAAGCGCTAGGCTACAGGCTGCGGATTTTCTGCAGCAGGGCGGTGGTCGAGCGCTGGTGGATGAAGGGGATGGAGACCACCTTGCCGCCCCAGCCTGTGACTTCCTTGCCACCGACGATCTTGTCTATGGCCCAGTCGCCGCCCTTGACCAGTATGTCGGGGCGGGATTCGAGAATGCGCGCAAGCGGCGTGTCTTCGTCGAAAGAGGTGACCAGGCTCACGCACTCCAGCGAGGCGAGTAGGGCGAGGCGATCATCCAGCGTATTGACGGGCCTGTCGTCGCCCTTGCCCTGGCGCTTCACCGAGGCGTCGCTGTTGGCGGCGACGATCAGGCTGGCGCCCAGCGCGCGCGCCTGGGCCAGATAGGTGACATGACCGCGGTGCAGGATGTCGAAGCAGCCGTTGGTGAAAACCAGCGGCCGCGGCAGCTCGGCAATGCGCGCCGCAAGATCCGCAGGTGTGCAGATCTTGCGTTCGAAAGCCGGCGTTGCGCTGGCAGTCGGGGCCATCACTTTGCGGTGGCTTTGTTTTCCGACGACTTGCCGCTCAGCGTGCGGTCAATCTGGCGCGCCTGTTCGTCGCTGATGATCTCGAAGACGCGCACCACACGTTGCACACCGCCGGTGGTACGGGCAATCTCGACGGCGGCATCGGCCTCGGCCTGAGTCACGATGCCGAGCAGGTAGACCGAGCTGTTTTCAGTCACGACCTTGACGTGGTTGATCGAGAAGCGGGCGGCGTCAAGGAAACGCGCCTTGACCTTGGAGGTCAGATAGGTGTCGTTGCTGCGTGCGGTATAGCTGCTGGGGCCGGCAATCTGCAGTTCGTTGGTGATGCGTTTGATCTCGCTGCTGTTGGCGATCGCGACCTTTTCCGCCTGATCTTTGGAAGCCGCATCCGGGACTTCGCCCGTCAGCAGCAGCATGCGGTTGTAGCTGGTCGCGTTGACGTGCACCTTGTCGCCGAGTTGCTGGCCAATGGCGTTGTTGACGCGGATTTCGATGGCTTCGTCAGCCAGATAGACTTCCGAAATACGGCGGTCCGTCACCATCAGCGTGCCGGCGCCGGCACCCACGGCAACTGCGCCGATGCAGCCGCTCAGTGCGGCGGCCATGGCCAGCAGGGACAGACAGGTCGTGAGTCGGGAGGCAGTGGTACGCATGGGGTTTCCTTACTGTTCGAGAATCAGGTGATCGATGCCGTCGCACAGGCAGTGCAGGACGACCAGATGGACTTCCTGGATGCGGGCGGTGCGGTCGGCGGGAACGCAGAGGTGTACGTCGGTGTCCTTCAGCAGCGCAGCCATCTTGCCGCCCTGTTTGCCGGTCAGTGCGACCACATGCACACCGCGCTGGTGAGCGGCGTGAATGGCTTCAATGACATTGGGCGAATTGCCGCTGGTCGAAATGGCCAGCAGCACATCGCCCTTGCGGCCCAGCCCGAGGACCTGCTTGGAAAAGATTTCCTCGTAGCGGTAGTCGTTGGCGATGGAGGTCAGTGTCGAGCTGTCCGTGGTCAGCGCCACGGCAGCCAGCGGCGGTCGTTCCATTTCAAAGCGGTTCAGCAATTCGGCGGCAAAGTGCTGCGCGTCGGCAGCGGAGCCGCCATTGCCGCAAGCCATGATTTTGCCGTCCGTCTTGAGGCTATTCACCATCAGGTGGATAGCAGCCTCAATCGGGCCGGCCATGGCGACCACGGCTTTCTGCTTGGTGACGATGCTGTCGGTGAACTGGTGGTGTATGCGTTCTTGGAGCGACATCTTGTTTTATTTAAGGCGCGGACGTAAAACCCGATTATCCGACTTTAAGACCCTGTCGTACAGGCAGAAGGCTAAATGCCGATGAATACATCGATCAGGACTCGCTGCCAGGGGTTCTTGGCTTCGCGCAGGCGGGCAATGCGTCCTTCGACCCGGCTGCCGCGGTCAAGTTCAACCGCGATGGCCTGGTTCTCGGCCCTGGGCAGGTAGCCAAGTTGTCGGCCCCGCCATTCAACGCGCACGGCGTTGCGGTCATGCGGGTTGTCGGGTTCGCGTACCAGCGTGAGTGCGTCGCCGGCCTGAAGTTGCGCCCATACCTCGGTGCCGGCGTGATACTGGTAGCCAGCCAGCGGTGAACTTTGGACCAGGATCCGGATTTCCTGGGCACCTGCCGTGAGCGTCCAGCATAGTGCAATCAGGCCAATGCGTTTAAGCACTGAAGGCACCCTTGATCCATTCGATGGCTTGTGCGTCCAGTGCGTCGAGCAGCACGGCGTCGAAACGGCATGCCTGCTCACCATGCGTTTGCAGGTAGTGACGAGCCGCCAGAATGATGCGCTGCTGCTTCTTGCCGGTAATGCTGGCGGCGGCGCCGCCAAAATCGGGGCGCGTGCGCAAGCGCACCTCGACGAACACCAGGCTCTTGCCGTCCCGGGCGATGAGGTCGATCTCACCGCCGCGTACGCGGAAGTTGCGCTCGAGGATGTGCAGGCCATGTGCCAGCAGGTGGCGGGCAGCCAGCTCCTCGGCGGCGCTGCCTATGCGCTGGCGGATGACTTCATCGCTCATCGTGCTTGCTCCCGGACCTCGCAGACGGGACAATGCGCAACACCATGGAAACTTCCAACATGAGCACGTCCTCCGTTCAGCCGCTGGTTCAGGACTCCTACGCGGAACATTTTGTGGCGCCCGCATTGTATGTGGTCGCCACCCCGCTGGGCAATCTTGGCGATATCACCCTGCGCGCGCTGGCCTGCCTGCGCGCTGCCGATGCGGTCGCCTGTGAGGATACGCGTCACAGCCGCCCCTTGCTCGAACACTTCGGCATCAAGGCCCCCTGTTTTGCCCTGCACGAGCATAACGAGAACGAAGCCAGTGGCAAGTTGCTGGCTCTGCTGGCCGAGGGCAAGAAAGTGGCCTTGATCAGCGATGCCGGGACGCCCGGTATTTCCGATCCGGGCGCCCGGGCCGTCGCCAGCGCACACGCTGCCGGCTACCGGGTCGTGCCCATGCCCGGAGCCAGTGCGGTCATCTCGCTTCTCAGTGCTGCCGGACTGCTGGACACCCGCTTTCTGTTCGCCGGTTTTCTGCCGCCCAAGAGCGCGGCGCGACGGGCCGCGATTGAAGCGCTGCGAGCCGTCGCGGCGACGCTGGTGTTTTACGAGGCGCCGCACCGCATTGTCGAGACTGCAGCCGACCTGACGCAGGTGCTGGAACCGCAGCGGGTGCTGGTGGTGGGGCGTGAGCTGACCAAGCGTTTCGAGGAGATTGCGCGCATGCCGCTGGGCGAGGCCGAGGCATGGTTCAAGGCCGATGCCAACCGCGAGCGCGGCGAGTTCGTCCTGGCGGTGTCGGCAGCGCCGGAACAGGAGGGGATGGACGCGGACAGCGAGCGCGTGCTGAAAGCCCTGCTGGCTGAGCTGCCGACCAAACAGGCCGCCAAGCTGGCTGCCGAGATTACCGGCCAGAGCAAGAACGACCTCTACGCGCGCGCGCTGCAGCTCAAGGCAGAAACCCAGGAATAAGCAGGCCCCCGGTATAATCGAAACATGGATACGCTCAAGATCACCCGCCCTGACGACTGGCACCTGCACCTGCGCGACGGCGCAACCCTGGCCGCCGTTTTGCCCGACACTGCGCGTCGTTTTGGTCGCGCCATCATCATGCCCAACCTCAGACCGCCGGTGACCACGGTGGCGATGGCGGCGGCGTATCGCGAACGCATTCTGGCCGCCTTGCCGGCCGGCGCGAAATTCGAGCCGCTGATGACGCTTTACCTTACCGACAACACGCCGCCGGACGAGATTGATCGCGTCAAGGCCAGCGGTTTTGTGCATGGCCTGAAGTTGTACCCGGCCGGCGCGACGACCAATTCCGATGCCGGCGTGACCAGCCTGGACAAGTGCCGCGCAACCATTGCGCGCATGGAAAAGCTGGGCGTGCCGCTGCTGGTGCATGGCGAAGTCACCGATCCCGGCATCGACGTGTTCGACCGCGAGGCCGTTTTCATCGATACGATCATGACGCCGCTGCTCAAGGACCATCCGGCCTTGCGCGTGGTCTTCGAGCACATCACCACCAAGAACGCAGCCGAGTTCGTGGCTGCAGGCGGCGACAACATCGGTGCGACGATTACCGCGCATCACCTGCTGCTCAACCGCAATGCGCTGTTCCAGGGCGGTATCCGCCCTCACAATTATTGCCTGCCGGTGTTGAAGCGCGAAGTGCATCGTGTCGCGCTGGTGGCGGCAGCGACTTCGGGCAGCAAGAAGTTCTTTCTCGGCACCGATTCGGCGCCGCATGCGAAAAGCGCCAAGGAAGCCGCCTGCGGCTGCGCCGGCTGCTACACGGCGAACGCCGGCATCGAGCTCTATGCCGAAGCTTTTGCACAGGCCGGCAAGCTGGCCATGCTGGAGCAGTTCGCCAGCTTTAACGGCCCTGATTTCTATCGCCTGCCGCGCAACAGCGACACCATCACCCTGGCCCGCCAGGACTGGGTCATGCCGGATGCGCAGGCCTATCCGGACGGCGAGACGCTGGTGCCTTTCCGCGCAGGCGAAAGCATCGCCTGGCAGTTGCTTGCCTAGGAGCGGTCGATGCGCCTGAGCCCTCTGCTTGCTTTTACCTTCGCGCTGTCGGGATGTGGCGCCATCGACATGGCGTCCATGCCCATTCAGGGCAGCGATCACGCGCTGACGCTGGTGCGCGAGAAACCCTATGCCTGGAGCACAGGCTGGGATCTGGCCGTGGTGGTGGCGCGCATGCCGGATTGCCAACGCCGTCATCATCTCAAACATATGGGCGACGGCAGCTTCAAGGTCGAGGTGTTCCGTACCGAGCAGGCGCGCTGGTTGCTGCGTCAGGGCAAGCGCTGGTATATCGCCGATACCGAAACTTGCCAGCTGCAGCAGTTCGAGCAGAAGCCGGACGAGCCCGGCACGCCGGTCGGTGTGTTCGAAGAACGTGAAGGCCAACTCAGCTTTACCCAGGACCCCAGCCTCGTCAAACGCGCCGAACCGCCTGGCGAATCCGGCAAATAATCCCGTGCCTGGCAGCGCCAGGCGGTAGAATCCGTCCCGGAAGTCCGCCAGGCAGTCGCTGCATGCATGCGCATGTGGAGGAAAGTCCGGGCCCCATAGAGCAGGATGCCGGCTAACGGCCGGGCGCAGCAAGCCGTCGCAAGACGGCCCAAGGCGACAGACAGTGCAACAGAAAGATACCGCCTGCCTGATTTTGCTGCCGCAAGGCGGCACAGTCCCTCTTCAGTGAGAAGGTACCAGTCGTCAGGCTGGGGCGGCGTGCATGCACGCCGCCGGTAAGGGTGAAATGGTGGCACCTGACAAGGTGTCGTCCATGCGCAAGCATGGGCGGGGTAAGAGCCCACCGCGTCCACGGTAACGGCGGACGGCACGGCAAACCTCATCCGGGGCAAGGCCAAATAGGGGAGCCATGACGTTGCTCGCGTCGCTCCCGGGTAGGCTGCTAGAGCCTGGCGGTAACGTCAGGCCCAGAGGAATGATTGCCCACGACAGAACCCGGCTTATCGGCGGACTTCCTTCCCCCATTTTGCGTTCCACGCGACTTTTTTGCCGCACTACGACTGCCATAAAATGGTGTGCTTGCATTGTTTTATGATCTGTGATGGGCCCATAAAAACATTGATTTATATAAATTTTCCTATGTATAAGTAGGCTGCGACTGAACTATTTATGGTCATGATGCTCCAATAGAAAGAAGTGAAGTGTGTTGCTTTCATTTCGAGCGTATAAAGTGCTCATGACAGTCTGTTTTATGACTGTTTTCTAGGAGACATGCCATGTTGATCACCGCTACTTTTGTTGTTGCCATCGCCATTCTGTTTGCCGGCCGCGTCTATCTGCGTAACGCCGCCTAAGCGACTCGCCAGCAGCACCCGTTCTACCGCGCCGGCTTGATGGCGCAGCAAGAAACGGCCACCTCGGTGGCCGTTTTGTTTTGTCTGCGATAGATCTCGTCGGGTGCCGGGTGCGGCCCGTGATTGAAATGGGCTAATTTCCCGCGCTTGAGCCGAGCTTGCACCTGAGACGCTTATTGTTTAACAAAGCACTTTCAGAACCCTTCCCCTAGTATTGATTTTCAAGGAAAAATTTTCCTTGAAAAGGGCTGCGCTTTGCCTTCTAAGTCATTGTCATATCTCGGGAAAGTGCCATTTGGCTATTGACCGCGACAAAATCATCCTCTAAAGTGGGAAAACGTGGGAATAAGTGGGAATCGTTGCGTTAGGCGAGCGGTTTCTCCGGCCAGGGTTGTCGACGATAACCGGCTGCCACGCATCACGGAAGGATGGGGCAAGGGAAGATGTTCCAAGGGGCGACGACACTCAGCCTGGATGCCAAGGGGCGCATGGCCGTTCCGGCGCGTCATCGCGACGCCCTGGTGGCGCTCGCTGGCGGTCGTCTGGTGCTGACCGCCCATCCCCATCAGTGTCTGCTCCTCTATCCTGAAAATGCCTGGGTGCCGATCCGTGACCGGATCCTCGGCGCACCTAGCTTCGATCCCCGTTCTGCCGCCACCAAACGAGTCCTGCTCGGCAATGCGCTGGATGTTGCGCTGGATGCTGCCGGCCGCTTGTTGATCACGCCTGAGTTGCGTGAGGTTGCTGCGCTCGAAAAGCAGGTGTGGTTCGTCGGCATGGGCAGCCACTTCGAAATCTGGAGTGATGCCGGCTGGAAGCGCCAACACGAGGCCGCCTTCGAGGCGCTGTCGTCTACCGAGCCGCCGCCCGGCTTCGAGGATTTTTCTTTGTGAGCAACGGACAGCCAGGCGCGCATGTCAGCGTGCTGCTGGCCGAGGCGGTCGATGCGTTGGCAATACGGGCGGATGGCGTCTATGTCGATGGCACTTTCGGTCGCGGCGGCCACAGTCGCGCGATTCTTGAACGACTCGGGCCGGCCGGTCGGTTGATTGCGCTCGACCGGGACCCAGCAGCGATCGCCGCTGGCGCCGCCATCGCTGATCCGCGCTTCACATTGGTCCATGCCGCTTTCAGTGAAATGGAAAGCGTGCTCAGGCAACTAAAGATATCTGCCGTTGATGGCGTCCTGCTGGATATCGGCGTGTCTTCGCCGCAGCTTGACGATGCCTCGCGCGGTATGAGTTTTCGTTTCGATGCGCCGCTCGACATGCGCATGGACACGACCAAGGGAGAGACTGCGGCGGAATTTCTGGCGCAGGCATCGCAACGCGAAATAGAAAGGGTGGTGAGGGACTATGGCGAAGAACGGTTTGCTCATGCGATTGCAGCAGCGGTTGTTGCTGCTCGGGCCGAGCACAGTATTGGGACAACACGACAGTTTGCCGCGCTCGTGGAAAAAGCCGTTCGTACGCGCGAGCCGGGTCAGCACCCGGCGACGCGCAGCTTTCAGGCCCTACGGATTCACGTCAATCGGGAGCTTGAGGAGCTGTCGCTGAGCCTGCCTCAGGCTGCCGCGACACTCGCGCCTGGCGGACGGCTGGTCGTGATCAGTTTTCACTCGCTTGAAGATCGCATCGCCAAGCGCTTCATGCGCGATGCTGCCAATCCGCCGCAGCCGGACAAGCGTCTGCCGCTTAAGGCGGCAGACCTGCCGAAGCCGACGCTCAAGCTGGTCGGCAAGGCGGTCAAGCCGGGCGAGGCCGAGGTGCAGGCCAATCCGCGTGCGCGCAGCGCAGTAATGCGTGTCGCAGAAAAACTGGCGAGCTGAACACATGGTCCGCCTGAACCTCATCCTCCTGCTGATTACCGTGGCCTGTGGCCTGGCGACGGTCAATGCCAACCATCGCGCGCGCAAGCTGGTGACGAGCTTCGAGAAAGAACAGCAGCGCATGCGCGCGCTGGATGTTGAGTGGGGCCAGTTGCAGCTCGAACAAAGCACCTGGGCCGCACATGCGCGTATCGAGAAGGTCGCCAAGGAGCGTCTGCAGATGAAGACGCCGTTGCCGGCGCAGATCATGGTGCTGGAGTCCGCTCCATGAACGCATTCGGACGGCACCGCGCATGAAGTTCAGCAAGAGCCCCATCCTCAAGGACGAACTCGCACCCTGGCGCGCGCGCCTGGTGCTGATACTCCTGCTCGGCTGCATGCTGGCATTGATCGGCCGTTCGCTCTATCTGCAGGCGATCAACAACGAATTCCTCATCAGCAAGGGCGAGTCGCGCTATGAGCGCACGCTGGAGGTGCCCGCAACACGCGGCCGCATCCTCGACCGCAATGGCGATGTCATGGCCATTTCCACTCCCGTGAAATCGGTGTGGGCGATCCCTGAAGATGCACGCCTGCAGCCGGCCGAGGCACGCAAGCTGGCGCAGTTGCTGAGCATGGATGTGCGCGAGCTGAATCGCAAGCTGGCCGAGGACAAGGGCTTTGTCTTCGTCAAGCGCCAGATCGCGCCGGAGCTGGCCGAGCGCGTCATGGCCATGAAGCTGCCGGGCATCCATCTGCAGAACGAATACCGTCGCTATTACCCGGCCGGCGAAGTGCCGGCCCATGTGCTGGGCTTCACCGGCGTCAACGATGCCGGACAGGAAGGCATCGAGCTGGCCTTTAACCAGCAGCTTGCAGGACAGGCCGGTAGCCGCCGCGTCATCAAGGACCGGCGCGGCAATATCGTCGAGGATGTGGAGCACATCAAGAAGCCGGTCGAGGGCAAGGACGTCACGCTTTCCCTGGATGCCAAGATCCAGTATCTCGCCTACTCCAGCCTCAAGCAGGCAGTGACGACCCACCGCGCCAAGGCGGGTGCCGCCCTGGTGCTGGACGCCAAGACCGGCGAGATCCTGGCGCTGGTCAACCTGCCGACCTACAACCCGAACAATCGCAGCAACCTCGCCGGTGCTCAGCTGCGCAACCGGGTTTTCACGGACACTTTCGAGCCGGGCTCGACCATGAAGCCCTTCACTGCCGCCCTGGCGCTGGAGAAGGGCAAGGTCCGCTTCGATACCCAGATTCAGACCGCGCCCGGCAGGATGACCATAGGCCCGGCGACGATTTCTGATGCGCATCCGCATGGCGTATTGACGGTTGCACAAGTGATCCAGAAATCCTCGAACGTGGGTTCGGCCAAGATGGCCTTGTCCATGGATGCGGCCGACATGTGGCAGATGTTCGATACCCTGGGTTTCGGCACGCCGCTCAAGCTGGGCTTTCCCGGCGAGGCTGGCGGACGCCTGCGCCCGGCCAAGACCTGGAAGCCGATCGAGCAGGCCACCATGTCCTATGGACACGGCATGTCGGTCACCCTGATTCAGCTTGCCCATGCCTATATGGTGTTCGCGCGCGAAGGGGATCTGGTTCCGCTCTTGCTGACCAAGGCCAACGGCCCGGTCAGCAGCGACAAGCAAGCGTTCTCCGTGCAGACCGCACGCGAAGTGCGCGCCATGCTGGAGATGGCGGTGCTGCCGGGCGGCACCGCCCCGCAGGCGCAGATTCCCGGCTATCGCGTCGGCGGCAAGACCGGCACAGCGCACAAGATCGAGGGCGGCGTGTACGCCAATAAATACATTGCCTCCTTTGTCGGTCTGGCGCCGGTCTCCGATCCGCGCCTGATCGTTGCCGTCATGATCGACGAGCCGAGCGCCGGCAAGTACTACGGCGGCCAGGTGGCCGGGCCCGTGTTTTCACAACTCATGGCCGGCGCACTGCGCACCCTGGGCGTGCCGCAGGATGCGCCACTCAAGCCGATCCAGCTGGGCAGCGAAGAACAGCAAGTCAGGGAGAGCATGTAATGGGCATGAGCGTTCCCGATATTCTCGGCGCCCTGCGTACCCAGGGGGTGCCGGTGCGTGGTCTGGTAGCGGACTCACGTGTGCTGCGGCCGGGCGATGTTTTCCTGGCCTATCCGGGCGATCTGGGCGACGGACGCAAGTACATTGCCGCTGCGCTTGAGCGTGGCGCCGCCGCCGTGGTGTACGAGGCCAATGGTGCCGAGGTCGGTACCCTGGAGGTGCCTGCGCTGGCGGTCGAAGGTCTGCGCCATATCATCGCGCCGCTGGCGGCCGAGGTGTATGGCAACCCCTCACGCCAGATCTGGCTCGCCGGCGTGACCGGAACGAATGGGAAGACCACCGTGACGCAGTGGGTGGCACAGGCTTTTGCCGCGCTGGACAAGCGTTGCGCCATCATTGGCACCCTTGGCAATGGTTATCCGGGTGCGCTCCAGCCTAGCCCCAACACCACGCCGAACGCGCTGACGCTACAGCATGCGCTGAAAGGTTTTGTCGCCGATGAAGCCGATGCCTGCGCCATGGAAGTGTCATCGATCGGCATCGAGGAAGGGCGCGTCGATGCGACGCGTTTTGCCGTGGCCGTCTTCACCAATTTCACGCGCGACCATCTCGACTATCACGGCAGCATGGATGCCTATGCCGCCGCCAAGATGCGCCTCTTCGACTGGCCGGGCCTGAAGGCCGCCGTCATCAATCTGGACGATCCTTTCGGCCTGCAGATCCTGGCGCACATCAATCGGCGCATTCCCTGCATCGGCTACACGCTCAACAATGTGCAGGCACCGGTAGACGAGTGTCTGAAGGGTGAGCGCCTGCGCATGGAGCCGACCGGTCTGTCCTTCGAGGTCAATGGCCTGCGCCTGCAGTCAGGTCTGGTCGGCCGCTTCAATGCCGCGAATGCCTTGGCGGTCATGGCGACCTTACGTGCCTATGGCGTCGGCATTCAGGACGCCGTGCGCGCGTGCGAAGCACTGCAGGCCCCGCCGGGACGGATGCAGACTCTGGGCGGTGCGCGTGGTGACAAGACCCAAGCACTGGTGGTCGTCGACTACGCGCATACACCGGATGCGCTTGAAAAAGTCCTGCAGACCCTGCGTGAAGTTGCCGCGGTGCGCGGCGGCAAACTGCGCTGTGTCTTTGGCTGTGGTGGCGACCGCGATCCTGGCAAGCGCCCACTGATGGGTGCGATTGCGGAAAAGCATGCCGATAGCGTGATCCTGACCAGCGACAATCCACGCAGCGAAGACCCTGCCGCCATCATCGCGGCCATCGCCGCCGGCATGCAGCAAAAGCCCGCGGTCGTGGCCGATCGAGCGGAGGCCATCCGCTCCGCCATCGCCGCCGCGGCTGCCGCAGACGTTGTGTTGCTGGCCGGCAAGGGGCATGAGGACTATCAGGAGATCAAGGGCCAGCGGCTGCACTTCTCCGATCTCGAAGAGGCCGCCCGAGCACTGGAGGCGCGCGCATGATGAGCCTGGCCTTCGCCCTGTCCGCACTTGCCGGCCACGACGTGCGCGTGAGCGGTGCACCGGCCGACTTCAGTGCCGTGTCGACGGACTCGCGCATCATCAAGCCGGGCGAGCTTTTCCTAGCCCTGCGCGGCGAGCGCTTCGACGGACACGCCTTTGTGCGCGACGTGCTGCAGGCCGGCGCCGCTGCGGCGGTGGTCGATCAGGCCTGGGCGGCGGAGAACGACACCGACAGCCTGAACCTGCTCATCGTCGATGACACGCGCCGGGCTTTCGCCGCGCTTGCCGCGGCGTGGCGCCGCCAGTTTTCGATTCCGCTGATTGCGGTCGTCGGCAGTAACGGCAAGACCACGGTCAAGGAAATGATCGCCAGCATTCTTGCCGCCGAAGTGGGCGCAGAGCGCCGACTTGCCACTACCGGCAACCTGAACAACGACATCGGTGTGCCGACCATGCTGCTGCGCCTGAATGCCGCGCATCAGGCCGCCGTGATCGAGATGGGCATGAACCATCCGGGCGAAACGGCCGAGCTGGCGGCGATTACCGAAGCCAGCGTGGCCATCATCAACAATGCCCAGCGCGAGCATCAGGAGTTCATGAAGACGGTGGAAGCCGTGGCTGAGGAGCACGCTGCCGTGATCGCGGTATTGCCTGCGGACGGCGTCGCCGTGTTGAACGCCGATGACAGCTACTTCCCCTTGTGGCAGAAGGTGGCCGGCGCCCGCAAGATTCTGTCCTTCGGTTTGAGTTCGGCCGCCGATGTGCATGCGCTGGCGTGCAGTGAAGGCGCGGGGACCGAGTTCGAACTGCTGACCCCGGCCGGCCGCGCAGTGCTGCACCTTGCCACCCTGGGCGACCACAATGTGCGCAATGCACTCGGCGCCGCCGCTGCGGCGTTGGCGGCGGGCTGCAGCCTGGCCGGCGTGGTTGCCGGTCTGGAGGCCTTCCGTCCGGTCAAGGGGCGCTTGCAACCATATGTGGGGCAGGGCGGCAGCCGCGTGATTGACGATAGCTACAACGCCAATCCGGACTCGGTGCGCGCGGCGATTGACGTGCTCGGCACGCTGACCGGTGCACGCGTGCTGGTGCTCGGCGACATGGGCGAGGTCGGTGAGCAAGGC
Organism: Rhodocyclaceae bacterium; assembly: GCA_035565355.1. Lineage (GTDB taxonomy): Bacteria > Pseudomonadota > Gammaproteobacteria > Burkholderiales > Rhodocyclaceae. Next base: position 2,675 of record DATMSM010000083.1, on the reverse strand, counting down.
GAGCAATATCACGAGGAGATCGGCAGCTATGCGCGCAGTCAGGGCATAGACGCGGTGCTTGCGCTGGGCGAGATGACGCACGCCACGGTGCACGCTTTTGGCGCCGGCGCCACGCACTTTGCCTCCGTCGAGGCGCTGCTGCCAGCGCTAATACCCATGCTGTCCCCGCAAACCACCGTGCTGGTGAAGGGCTCCCGTTTCATGCGCATGGAGCGCGTGGTCGAGGCACTGCGTCCAGCGATCCCACATTCTTCCGAAGGAAATACAAATGCTGCTTGAACTGGCGCAATGGCTCGCGCAGGACATGCGCGCATTCAATGTCTTCACCTACATCACCCTGCGCGCGGTGCTGGCGACCATGACGGCGCTGACGATCTCCTTCATCGCCGGCCCCAGCTTCATCCGCTGGCTGACCGAGAAGAAGATCGGCCAGCCGGTACGCAGCGACGGCCCGCAGACCCATCTGGCCAAATCGGGCACGCCGACCATGGGCGGCGGCCTGATCCTGATTTCCCTGGGTATCGCCACCTTGCTGTGGGCCGATCTGTCCAATCGCTTCGTCTGGATCGTTCTCATCGTCACCATGGGCTTCGGCGCCGTGGGCTGGGTGGATGATTGGCGCAAGGTGGTGCACAAGAATCCGGACGGCCTGTCGGCCCGCGCCAAGTTCTTCTGGCAGTCGGTGATCGGCCTGATCGCGGCGATTTACATCGCCTTCTCGATCTCGGCCCCCGACAACGAGCGGGTTATCGTGCTGTTCTTCGACTGGGTGATGAGCGGCTTTAGCCTGCAGTTGCCCACCAACGCCGACCTGATCGTGCCATTCTTCAAGCATGTCGGCTACCCGCTCGGCGTCTTCGGCTTCATCGTGCTGACCTACTGCGTCATCGTCGGCACCAGCAATGCGGTCAATCTCACCGACGGCCTGGACGGGCTGGCCATCATGCCGACGGTGCTGGTCGGTTCGGCGCTGGGCATCTTTGCGTATGTCGCTGGCAACGCGGTGTTCTCCAAATATCTGCTGCTGCCCTACATCCCGGGCGCGGGCGAACTGACCGTATTCTGCGCGGCTCTGGCCGGCGCCGGCCTGGGCTTCCTGTGGTTCAACGCCTACCCAGCCGAGGTCTTCATGGGCGATGTCGGCGCCCTGTCGCTGGGTGCGGCGCTCGGTACCGTGGCTGTCATCGCGCGCCAGGAAATCGTGCTCTTCATCATGGGCGGCGTCTTCGTCGCCGAAACCATTTCGGTCATGGTCCAGGTCACCTGGTTCAAATACACCAAGAAGAAATACGGCGAAGGTCGCCGCATCCTGCTGATGGCGCCGCTGCATCACCACTATGAAAAGAGCGGCTGGAAGGAGACCCAGGTTGTGGTGCGCTTCTGGATCATCACCATCCTGCTGGTCCTGTTTGGTCTGTCCACGCTGAAGATCCGCTGATGAAACTGACCGGCAAACACGTACTCGTGCTCGGCCTCGGTGAATCGGGGCTGGCCATGGCAAGCTGGTGCGTGCGCATGGGTGCGCGCGTGCGTGTTGCCGATACGCGCAGCAATCCGCCCTTTGCCGCGCAACTGCGCGAAAGGGTGGCGGAGGCTGAACTCGTGAGCGGCGAGTTCACGGCCGGCCTGCTGGCTGACATCGACATCCTCGCCCTGTCGCCGGGTTTGCCGGCGGGCCAGATGGTGGTGTTGCAGGCGCGTCTCAAGGGCATAGCCGTTGTCGGCGAGATCGAGCTGTTTGCGCATGCCCTGCAGAATCTGCATTCGGTCGTCGAAATGCCGCGCGTGATCGCCATTACCGGCACCAACGGCAAGACCACCACCACGGCGCTGACCGGGCATCTGTGCAAGGCGGCGGGTTACGACACCGAGATCGCCGGCAATATTTCCCCGGCCGCGCTGACCGCACTACTGGATCGCATCGAGAGCGACACCCTGCCGCGCATCTGGGTGCTGGAGCTGTCGAGCTTTCAGCTTGAAACGCTGAACTCGCTCAACGCCGATGCGGCGACCGTACTCAATATCAGCGACGACCATCTCGATCGCTACATCAATCTCGAAGAGTACGCCGAGGCCAAGGCGCGCGTGTTTGGTCGCGGCGAAGGCTGTACGCCGCACGACGGCACCCAGGTGCTGAATCGTGACGACGCGCGCGTGCGCCGCATGGCGATTGCCGGCCGTCCGCTGTTGACCTTCGGCCTTGACGTACCGGCACATGCGCACGACTTCGGCCTACTGCAGAAGGGCGGCGAGCCGTGGCTGGCACAGGGCGATAAGCCGCTGATGCCGCTTTCCAAGTTGCCGATCAATGGCTTGCACAATGCCGCCAACGCCCTGGCGGCACTGGCGTTGTGCAGCGCGCTGGGCCTGCCCATGGACAGGCTGCTGGCGGGTTTGCAGACTTTCCGCGGCTTGCCGCATCGCGTCGAATACGTCACCGAGATTGATGGCGTGCGCTATTACGATGACTCCAAGGGCACCAATGTCGGCGCGACCCTGGCTGCTCTTGAAGGGCAGTTGGCCGGGCCTGACCATAAAGTGGTGTTGATTGCGGGTGGGGATGGCAAGGGCCAGGACTTTTCGCCGCTGCGTCCCGCCGTCGCCGCCAGTGCGCGCGGCGTCGTCCTGATCGGCCGCGATGCCGGCGTGATCGAGCTGGCGCTCACCGGCTGCGG
>DATMSM010000082.1:0-2822 GCA_035565355.1 Rhodocyclaceae bacterium | reverse complement strand
GGCCGTGGCGCAGGGCATGCAGCGCGGCAACGGCCTCCAGCGTGCCGGACGAATGCGGGCTGACGCGCAGCACATCGGCGCCGAGGGCGGCAAGGGCAGGCGCCTGGGCGATCAGGTCGAGGCTGTGTGCCGACTGGGTCTGAATGCCATTGATGGCGAGGAAGTCCGCGCCCTCGCGCGTACGCATGGTCAGCCCGTCCGGATGTTCGATGCAGCGGAATTCACAGTGATCCTTGTCGAGGCGATAGTGACGCGCCGTAAAGCAGCGCGAGGAGAAAGCCAGTGGCATGCGTCCCCACACCATGACTTCGGCCTGCATGCCCAGGGGCTTTTCATGCATGAGCCGAGCCAGGGCATCGCCGTTCATCTCCAGCGGTGCGACGAAGCGTTGGGCACCCAGGCTGTGCAGCCACTGCAGGGTGTCGCCGTGATAGGCGTTGAGATGCATTCCGGCGATGAAGGGGCGTCCCTGCAGCAGACGCACCGCACCGAGATCGCCGGCTTCCACCGCATAGTCGCGACGCTCGCACAGACGTCGCAGGGCGGTCGCTTCGGTCTGGCTTTCGATCAGCGTCTGGGTAGACAGCAGCACCTCCTTGCCGGCAGCCACAAGCATGTCGGCCAGGCCCAGCCAGTCGGCATTGCGCAATTCATGGCGGCGGCTGCACACGGTCTCACCCAGGTAGACAATGTCCACTGGACTGGCGGCCACGCTGTCATAGAAGTCGAAGACCGTCTGGCGTGGCCAGTAGTAGAGCGGGGCGCCGAGGGATATCTTGTATGCACTCATTTCCACGACCTTTCCAGCGCCCCCTGCGTCACCTGCGTGCCTTCCGCATGCCGCGCCAGCGCGCCCAGCCACTCGGGCTTGGCGGCATAACGCTGCGGATTGGCCTCGGCCGCGTCGAGCGCGGTACGCAGCACCTTGATCACCTCCTCGACATAGCGCGGGCTGCGCTGGCGGCCTTCAACCTTGAGCGCGGCCACGCCCATCTCGACCAGGCGCGGCAGCATGGGAACGGCATTGAGGCTGGTCGGTTCCTCCAGCACATAGTCGATATCGCCTTCCACATCGAAACGGCCCTTGCACAAGGTCGGATAGGAGGCGGATTCGCCCGGTGCATAACGGTCGATGAGTATGCCGTTGAGGCGGGCGTCGAGGCGCCCGTCCTTTTCGTCCCAGCGGACTGCGTGTGCAGGTGAACACACGCCCTTGTTGTTGGGCGAATCGCCGGTGGCGAAGGACGAAAGCAGGCAACGACCCTCGGCCATCACGCAGAGACTGCCGAAGCCGAACACCTCGATTTCCACCGTGGTCTGGCGGATCAGCTTCTCAATCTCCGTGAGGGTCAGCACACGCGGCAACACCGCGCGCTGGATATTGAATTGCTCCTTCATCAGCTCGATGGCATCCACATGCGTGGCCGATCCCTGCACCGACAGATGCAGACGCAGCTCGGGATGCCGGTCGCGCGCATAGGCCAGGAGTCCGGGGTCGGCGAGGATCACCGCATCGGCGCCGAGCTTCGCGGCCGCATCCACCGCAGCGCGCCACTCGGCGCTGCGCCCGGCCTGAGGAAAAGTGTTGATGGCGAACAGGACCTTCTTGCCCTGTTGATGGGCGAGCTCCACGCCGCTGTGGATGTCGGCCTCGCTGAAATTGAGGCCGGCGAAATTACGCGCATTGGTGGCGTTCTTCAGGCCGAGATACACGGCGTCAGCGCCGGACTTGAGCGCGGCTTTCAGGGCCGCGAGGCTGCCGGCGGGGGCGATGAGTTCCATTGCTGCTTCCATGCATCGGTGATGGAAGCAGTCTAGGGAGCGGGGGTGGGGGCGTCTTTGTTTTGGGTCAAGGAATGGGGGCTTCTGGCCAGCTAACGGCCAATGTCCGGAGTTCGTCCGGACGGCCGACTTACTTTCTTGCTATGCGGCAAGAAAGTAAGCAAAGAAACGCACCCTCCGTCTCGCCCCTGCGGGGTTCCCTCACTCCGGGCAACTCATGCGGCCGGCTTGGAACTCGCTGCGCTCAGACAGCCAAGCCGGAAACCTCCGCATGATTTACCCTGCGTTCGGCGAGCCAGAAGGGGATGGAAAAACAAACCCGTCGGATGCAACCGTTGGTGGCATCTGATACGCTGCCATTCGTCGCTCACTTCATGTTGGGCACATCTACGTAATTGGATCAGCACAATGGTGAGACCAGAAAAATACGAACCACTGAAGCTAGTCTCCATGTTTCGCTTGGCTGCTGCGCTTCGAAACCAAATGCTGGAGGCGGGTTTTACCGACAATGGTGGAGCAATCCACAGTGCAGAGCGCATTCTCAACATCCTTGGGCTTCGGCTTTGCTACCCAGGCTTGAGTCACATAAACAACTTGCGTAACCATCCAAGCGCTTTGTTCTCGCCTGAGGCTCTGGTGGCGCATAGAGCTGGCGAGCAAGTCTTCATTGAACACATTAGCCCACATCGCGCACTGACTAGACTGGCCATCGAGAAAATTATAGATGGCGCGAGCGATGGGGATTTTTTAGCTTTTGTGCAAGCACACTTTAAGCTCGCGCTCCTCACGCGCGCCGAGACAGATCGACTCAACAAAATCAATCGCTCCAGAATTGCGCATGATCGTCTGCAAGCGGCCGGGATTAACCAGCTCGAAGAGTGTCTGCCTCAGGAGGCGAATAGCTAAAAAAGCCTAAGCTTCGGTCAAGCGGGGCAACGGAGCAGGGTCGGTGTTCTTCCTCCCTTCTGAGCCGCCGAGTGGAGGTGTGCCGAGCCGGGGAAGTCCGGGACGGCTGTTTGAGCGAAGCGAGTTTCCGGCCC